>CAZZBA010000043.1:0-17277 GCA_964652765.1 uncultured Victivallales bacterium
GGATCATCGAGGAAGTGCAGGCGGCGGTGAAGCGGTGGCCCGAGTTTGCCAGCGCGGCGCGGCTCGCCGATGATTGGCACGACAAAATCCAGAAGACACACCGCCTATCTTTCCCGGAATAATCCTATAGGAGGCTATGAAAGTGAAATTCCTGTTGACGTCTGTGTGTTGTCTAATGGGCAGTTTGGCGGCGTTCTGTCACGCGGGTGAAGGCCGGTTTGTGGATGCGCATGTTCACTTTCAGGATCGCAAGCCCGGCGATCTGGAAAAGGTGGCTGCATGGATGCAGTCCAACAACGTGGCGCGGGTCATCAACCATCCCCTTAGCCAATCCCGGTGGCGTACGGAGGACGAGCGGACGCAGATGATCGCGAATTACGCGCAATTCAAGGGGCGTATTGACCGGTTCACCATCATCTGTTCGGACGAAGTCAGTACGGAGGAAGAGGCCGTCAAGCTGCTCACCCGCGAAAAACAGGACGGATCGATCGGGTTCGGCGAGCACTACGGAGGCGATAAGGGTGATAATAAAATCGACAGTCCAGGATGCATGCGGCTTTTTGCGGCGTGCGACAAGGTCGGTCTGCCGGTCATGTTCCACATGGACAGGGGCCAGAACCTCGATGAAAAAGGGTTGCCGCGGCTCGAGCATGTCCTGAAGACGTATCCCAACCTGATTTTCATCGCCCACTCGGACTGGTGGAGAAACCTGTCGGACGGCACGTGCGACCGGCTCCTGCAGGCCTATCCCAACCTGTATGCCGACATTTCCTGCACCGTGCACCGGAGCATCATCGGCCGCGACAAGCAAATCGCGCGCGAGTTCTTCATCCGCAATGCCGACAAATTGCTGTTCGGGACCGACTCCGGTTGGTGGTCGCTGGGCAAGGCGGCCGCGCCGGAGTACGCGCTCATCGATGAACTGAAGCTGCCGAAAGACGTGGAAGACAAGATCTGCCGGGACAATGCCGAGCGGTTGTTCTGGGGAAAGGTGAATAAATGATTACATTACGAAAATCAGTGTCTCTATTACCGGTTTTGGCGATCTGCCTGTCATGCCCAGGGCTAATGGCCGAGACCAACAAGCCGGTCAAGGTGTTTATCATTGCCGGTGATGAGAATTGCCTGGAGCAGGCGACGGTTTCCGCTCGTACCGATGGAACTCAGGTCAGTTTTTTCCCTGATGTTACGCCGATCAAGGACGAGAAGCTGAAGCATGTCAATTGTGCGGTCTACAAAGGCGCGTATGTCGCCGGTACCGATTACGGCAAGCTTGCCCCTGAGGTAACCGGAGTGGTGGAAGTCGGGGATCAACGGACGGAACGGCGACCGGATAAGCAAAAGGGCAGGATCCCGGTGGCGATGACGCCTTTCCCGGAATTGGCCCGGCAGGACGGCTATACGACGGTGCTGCGCGGGGCGCTGGCAGTGCCGATATCAGGCCGGCATGAAGTCTTGCCGTCCGGGTTCAATGTGACCTTGGTGGAGGGCAAGGAAGTCTATCGGCAGGAACCGGGACAGGCCAAGCCGACCATCACCCCGATCCAGCTCGACGCCAATAAGCGATATTCCTTTACCACGGTGTTTTTCCAGAAGCCCGAACACGGTTTCCGCGTGCCCATCATCAATCGTCCCGGAACGTTGGAGACGGTGCTGGCGGAGACCAACCGGTATGCCTTTCTCCGGGAAGCAACCGGCCAGTGGGTCAAGCGGGGCGATGTGGTTTTGTATGACGCGCAGCCGATCCACAACAACACGCGGGCGCCAGGCCGGCCTCTGGGCATTCCGGATGATCCCATGGATCCACGATATGGTGTCGCGGCAACCCTCATGTTCGGCAATGTCATGGGTGATACGTTTGAAGAGCCGGTTTTCCTCCTGCGGTTTGCAACGAAGCACCCGATATGGTTTCTGAGGGGAAGCCGTTCACTTGGGCATGATTACCTGCCGCCGTCGAGCGGGGGCGATCCGGATTTGAAAGGCAGTTGGGACGTGATCCATTTCAACTGGGGCGTGTGGGACGCCGGGTACAAGGAGGTGACTTCAAAATATTATCAGGGGCACGGGAACACGACATCCGTCGCCGATTTTGAGAAGAATCTGCGCACGCTGGTGGCGCGGATGAAGCAGACCGGCGCGACCTTGATCTGGGCCA
Organism: uncultured Victivallales bacterium; assembly: GCA_964652765.1. Classification (GTDB taxonomy): domain Bacteria; phylum Verrucomicrobiota; class Kiritimatiellia; order UBA8416; family UBA8416; genus UBA8416. The sequence goes on from CAZZBA010000043.1 coordinate 2,156, forward strand.
GCGTGACCCCGGTCTGGAAAGGCGAACCGGACAAGCCGAACGGCGACGTGGTCGCCTACAATGCCGTGGCGGAAAAAGTCATGAAGGAGAACGGGGTGATCATTGACGATCTCCACTCGCTGGTCCCCAAGGGTACCGGTAGTTGGGTGGATCCGAATGTTCACGCCACCGGCAACCTCGCTCCGAAAGTCACGGAGACCATCCTTGCCGCGCTTGCGAGTCGCAAGGAGAGCACCAAACCGCTGCCCCGGGTGCTGTTGATTGGCGATTCCATTACCGGCGGTTATCAGGGGGCGGTGATGAAAAATCTCGACGGGAAAGCCGCCGTCTACAAGAATCCCGGTAACGCCGAGAGTACCTGGACCGGCTTGCGGAAGATCGATGAGTGGCTGGACTTCAGGCAATACCTGCAGAACGGCCAGGAATACCTTGAGCTGGTGAATGGTATTAAAGATTCACTGGCGCAGTTTGACAGGTTTTGTCCCGGTTATCAGAACCAGGGAGTAGAACTTGCCGGGCTGGTTTGGATGCAGGGAATTGCGGACAGTGAGTCGCCGGCGCAGTCGGCGGCCTATGAGCAGAACCTGGCGAACTTGATTCGTGATCTTCGGAAGGATCTTAACGTGCCGAAGTTGCCGGTGGTGGTGGCGGCGCTGAAAATGGGCGACGGCAAGGTCCACGCCGCGCAGCTTGCAGTGGGTGACGCAGCGAAGTATCCAGAGTTTGCCGGTAATGTGAACGTTATGGACACGCAGCCCTTTTTCCGTGGCGGTGACCCGCGGACGTTAGGCAACAACGCCGAAACAATTCTCGAAGTCGGCGATGCGCTGGGGCGCGCGATGCTGGAGCTGATGGTAGGGAGAAAAGAAAATTGAGAATACTTTCAATTTCGTTAGTCGCCGGCACCCTCATGGGCATAACTCTCCTAAGAGCGTTCTGTCAGGAAGCCATTCCAGTCCGCAGAACCTCGGGCAACCCAATAATCAAGCACGTCAGGACGGCTGACCCGTCGTTGATCGTTGGGAAGGACGGCATAATATGGTTGTATACCTCTCATGACCAAAATGACGCAGTCGATTATAATACCATGGATGGTTATCGCGTGTTTTCCTCCGGTAATCTGGTTGACTGGAAGGATCATGGGGAGATCCTTCATTCGAAGGATCTTTCCTGGGGCGATCGGTCTGGATTCATGTTCGCTCCAGACTCCGTGTTCCACAAGGATACTTACTACCTGTACTTTCCCCACCTCACCAAGAAGATGGGCTTTAAGATCGGCGTTGCAACCAGCAAATCGCCGGAAGGGCCCTTCAAGGAACAAGGGTACGTCGAGGGACCTAAAATGAAAGGCGGCTTTGATCCAAGGTGCTTTATCGATGACGATGGTCAGGCATACCTATACTGGGGTAGCCCCTTCGACACGAAGGCTCCAATGGTGGCAAAACTGAAAGAGAATATGATGGAGCTTGCGGAAGATCCCAGGATAATTGACTATGGAGGAGGGGACCACTTCACCAGGAATAATAGCCCGGGGGAAGGCATCTACATGCACAAGCGCAAGGGTGTCTACTATTTCAGTTTCAGCGCCTGGGACGGTTACGCCGCGATGGGAGACAATCCCTATGGCCCATTCACCCGGCTACACAAGATCGCCGCAGGTGGAAAAGGGGCGCAGGATCATCACTCCATCGTCGAGATCGCGGGGGAATGGTACTACTTCTACCACCTTGGCAATTACCACGACGGCAAAGCAGATGGGAGCTTGTACCGTAGGAATGTCTGTGTGGATAAGCTCTACTACAACCCTGACGGAACCATAAAGCTTGTGGCAAAGACGGATCAGGGGGTGGAGGTGATGAAAGTTCCCGTTGCAGAATAACAAATGGGGAAAGAGAATATTATGAAGAGCGCAAGAGTCGCCGCAAGCCTGATGGCCCCGACAACCACCCTGTATGCCACTGAGTTTCATGTGGCAATCACAGGGAAAGACGCCAATGACGGGACACAGGGTGCCCCCTTCCGGACGATCCAGCATGCCGCTGATCTGGCGCAACCCGGCGATACCGTCACGGTCCGCGCAGGCACCTATCGCGAACGGATCAATCCGCCGCGCGGTGGCGAATCCGATACGAAGCGTATCGTCTATCAGGCTGCTTCGGGAGAGAAAGTCATCATCACGGGTTCCGAGCCGGTCAAGGGGTGGTCCAAGGTCACGAACGACACGTGGACCGTGACGATCCCGAACACTTTCTTCGGCACCTTCAATCCCTTCGCTGAGAAGGTTCATGGTGATTGGTTTTATCCGGAAGGGCGTGAACATCATCGCGGGTGTGTCTACCTCGAAAACGAGCCACGGTCAGAGGCTAAGCAACGTGAAGACGTCATGAACCCGGCAACAGGCCAGGCGCTCTGGTTTGCTACTGTCGGTGACTTGGATACGACCCTCTGGGCACAATTCCCGAGTGTGAATCCGAACGAAGCGAACGTTGAAATCAATGTCCGCCCCACGGTCTTCACGCCGGAAATGACGAACGTTGATTATCTTACCGTGCGCGGATTCGACCTGCGCCACGCCGCTTCCAATTGGGCGGCCCCGACCTCCGGGCAACACGGCTTGGTCACGGCGTATTGGTGCAAGGGGTGGATCATCGAGAACAACGAGATCAGCTATTCCCGTTGCTGCGGCATTGCGCTTGGCAAGTATTCCGACGAGTACGACAACAAGCGTGGCAACAAGGAGGGTTACGACGGAACCATCGCCGATGCCTTGACATCCGGTGGCTGGACCCAAGAGAAGACCGGTAGCCACATCGTCCGGAACAACCATATCCATCATTGCGGCCAGACAGGCATCGTGGGCAGCCTCGGCTGCGCCTTCAGCCGTGTCGAGAATAATGAAATACACGATATCAACCTCAATCAGGGCTGGGGTGGAGCGGAAATGGCCGGTATCAAATTCCATGCCGCGCTCGATGTGGTCATCAAGGGCAACCACATCTATAAATGTGGCTGGGCCGGAGGGCTGTGGCTGGATTGGATGGCGCAGGGAACACAGGTCATTGGCAACCTGTTCCATGACAATGCGGGCAATGACATCTTCACGGAAGTGAATCACGGGCCATTTCTCATCGCCAACAACATACTGCTTTCGCCAGGCGGCAATCTCTCCAATTCGCAGGGCGGCGCCTACGCGCACAATCTGGTCCTGGGCAAGCTTCGTATTCATTACGACCGTCGTCAGACCCCCTACCACAAGGCGCACAGCACGGAGCTGGCCGGCAAGCGTGACTGTCCGGTCGGTGATGTCCGCTGGTACAACAACCTGTTGGCGGGAACGAGCAATCTGGATGCGTTTGACGGTGCGGTCCTGCCGGTTACGGCAGCGGGGAATGTCTTTGCCCAAGGCGCGGGACCGTCCAAGTTCGACAAGGAGGCGTTGATCAAGGCCGACGTCGACCTCGGCGTCAAGCTGACGCAAAAGGCGGACGGCTGGTATCTCACCCTCTCCAGCGATCCCGCATGGGTGATTGAACAGCCGCGCAAGCTGGTCGCCTCTGAGCTGCTCGGTAAAGCAGTCATCCCCGACCTGCCGTTTGAGAATCCTGACGGCTCACCGGTTAAGATCGACACCGATTACTTCGGCAAGAAGCGCGATACCACGAACCCGTTCCCCGGTCCGTTTGAGACTCCAATTCCGGCTGGAACAGAAGTCAAGGTCTGGTAAGAAAGAGGTTTAAGGAGGCAGATGCTCATGATTTTAAGAACTATAATGTTGCTCGTTGGCGCCATCCCATGCATGGCTGTCGCGGGCATTGCCGGAGATCACGACATGACGCAGCAATCCCTCTGGGAGAGTGGGAAAGGCGGTTATCACACGTACCGGATACCCGCACTTGTCGCAACAACCAATGGCACTCTTCTGGCATTCTGCGAGGGACGGAAGAGTGCCGATAGTGATGCCGGTGACATTGACCTGCTTATGAGACGATCCATGGATAACGGTGAGACATGGTCAAGCCAACAGGTTGTCTGGGATGACCGTGAAAACACATGCGGAACCCCATGTCCTGTTGTGGACAGGACAACCGGGACGGTATGGATCCTGACCACCTGGAACCGGGGTGACGATCGCGAGCAGGACATCATCGCGGGACGCAGCAAAGACACAAGACGGGTGTTTGTAATCTCGTCAACAAATGATGGACTCACCTGGGCAGAGCCGCAGGAAATGACTGCCAGCGTCAAGAAACCGGATTGGACCTGGTATGCTACAGGGCCGGGAAGCGGCATTCAGATCCGCCACGGTGAACATGCAGGACGCCTCGTTCTCGCTTGCGATCATATCGAGGCGAAGACAAGGCATAATTACTCACACATCGTTTACAGTGACGATCATGGCAAGACGAGGAAGCTCGGAGGCCGCACGCCAAACCATCAGGTGAATGAGTGCGAAGTTGTCGAGTTGGTGGACGGCCGACTTATGCTGAACATGCGAAACTACGCTCATCCGAAGAATCGCCGACAGAGGGCGTTCAGTCGCGACGGCGGAATCACATGGGAGAACCAGGGGGTTGATCACACCTTGGTCGAGCCGATTTGCCAGGCTAGCATGGAGCGGTACTCCTGGCCGGTAGAAGGGCAGAAGAGCGTTCTCCTTTTCGCAAATCCGGCCAGCGCCCAGCGGGTTAACATGACTGTCAGGGCCAGCTTCGATGATGGTGAGAAGTGGCCCAGCAGGCTATCGTTGCACTCCGGACCCAGTGCATATTCTGATTTGGCGGTTCTTGCGGGTGGCATGGCCGCGTGTTTGTATGAACGTGGCAATCAGCACCCGTATGAACAGATTGCCCTGGCGCGATTCACCATGCTGGAATTACGAAAGGAGTCAAGCGAGTGAAGCATATGATGAGATTAGCGTCTATCTGGAGAATTTGTATGGCTATTGGTTCGGGAGTCATTGGGATGGCGCTGCAACAGCCGTTGTCAGCCGCAGAGTTGCATGTCTCCCCGGCGGGAAACGATACCAATCCAGGTACAGTGGAAAAGCCCCTGGCGACATTAGGAGCCGCGCAGCTGGCTGCCCGCTCCGCGGCTGGCAAAGCGCCGGTAACCGTTTGGTTGCATAAAGGCGTTTATTACCTGCCTGAGACGATTCGTTTCGCGGCGGAGGATTCCGGCTGCATTTACGCCGCTGTCGCGGGTGAGAGCGTGGTGCTCAGTGGTGGCGCCAAGCTGGATTTGAAATGGGAGTCTTTCCGGGATGGGATTATGCAGGCGAAAACCCCGGACGGGATGGCGTTCGACCAGGTGTTTGTCAATGGGCGGCGCCAGATCATGGCGCGTTATCCCAACTACGAGCCGAATGTGCTACCTTATGGCGGATTTGCGGCAGATGCGTTCAGCCGCGAGCGCGCAGCCCGCTGGAGTGATCCGTCCGGTGGATTCATTCACGCGATGCACAAAGGGCATTGGGGTGGTTTCCACTACCGAATTACGGGGAAGAACGCCGATGGCGACGTGACGTATGAAGGCGGCTGGCAGAACAACCGGCCGTCGCCCATGCATCATTTGCATCGCTATGTCGAAAACCTATTCGAGGAACTGGACGCGCCGGGCGAGTGGTTCCATAACGCGAAGACGGGAACACTATATTTCTATCCGCCGGTCGGCATGGACTGGGACGGATCCGTTGAAGTGGTCCGGCTCAGGCACCTTGTCGAGTTCAATGGCGCAAAGACTGTCACGTTGCGCGGGCTGATCTTCCGGCATACGGCGCGGACATTCATGGATACAAAGGAACCGTTATTGCGCAGCGACTGGACCATTTACCGGGGTGGCTCGGTGCTGTTTAACGGCTCCGAAGATTGCACGGTGGCCGATTGCGAGTTCGACCAGGTCGGCGGGAATGCGATTTTTGTGAATAACTACAATCGGCGCATCACCATCACCGGTTGCGATATCCACGATACCGGTGGTAGTGCCGTCGCGTTTGTCGGCGACCCCAAAGCGGTGCGCAACCCTCTTTTCCAATACGGGCAGGCTTTGAAGTATAGCGATTTGGATAAGACGCCAGGCCCCCTGACAGAGAATTATCCCAAAGACTGCACGGTGGACGACTGCTTGATTCGCGGGGTGGGCACGGTCGAGAAGCAGGCGACCGGGGTTCAGATTTCCATGTCGATGGGAATTACCGTGCGGCATTGTTCGATCTACGGCTGCTCGCGCGCCGGCGTCAACATTGGTGATGGTTGCTGGGGAGGAAACGTGATTGAGTTTTGCGATGTGTTCGACACGGTGCGCGAGACCGGTGATCACGGCAGTTTCAATTCCTGGGGCCGGGACCGGTTTTGGAAACTCGGCGGCGCCCCGGCGGCTGAACTGCCGGAGCTGGCCAAACTGGATGTGGTCAAACCCAACGTCATCCGTAACAGCCGGTGGCGCTGTGACCATGGCTGGGATGTTGACCTGGACGATGGCTCCTCGAACTACGAGATCTACAACAACCTTTTCCTGCACGGTGGCCTGAAGCTGCGCGAGGGTTTCCACCGCAAAGTCTGGAACAACATTGCCGTCAACAATTCGCTGCATCCGCACGTCTGGTACGAGAACTGCGGCGATGAGGTGACACGCAATATATGGATGGGAGCATACCGGCCAGCCATCATGAATTCAAAAAAATGGGGAAAAGAAGTTGATCGCAACCTGTTCACGACAAGCGAGGCCGACCGGGCGAAGTTTGCTGCCCAAGGCTGTGATGAGCATTCGCTTGTGGGCGATCCGCAGTTTGTTGGCGCGGCGAAAGGCGATTTCCGTGTCAAGGACGGCTCGCCTGCACTTAAAATAGGATTTGTGAATTTCCCCATGGATAAGTTTGGTGTCCAGTCGCCGCGCCTGAAGGCCATCGCGCGAACGCCGTTGATTCCGTTCATCACCCTGGGGGGTGGCGCGGCAGCCGAGACAGCGGCGGTAACGCAGTGGCGAGGTGCCGAGCTCCGCGAATTACGGGAAGGCGAGTTTTCTGCCATCGGTGTGCCGGCAGATGCCATCGGTGTGCTGGTTGTGCAGGTAGCCAAGCGTTCTCCGGCGTTCAACGACGGTATGCGCATCTCCGATTTCATCCAGCGAGTCAACGGCCATGCGGTGCGCAATGTCCGGGAGTTTATAGAGGCAATCGGAAAGGTTGCCGGTGGCCAACCGGTCAAGCTGGGAGTCATCCGCGATCAGGCGCCAATCGACTACAGCATACGGGCCGAAGCTGAAAAGCCTTCAGGACAATAGGAGTGTATGAACAATCCCTCCGCCCCTCTGCGGTGGGCAAAAACGAGTTGGATAACTTTTTTGGGATGAAGTAAAGAAGGATGCTTGAAAAATGAAACTTTGGTACCGACATGCCGTTACGGATTGGAAGAACGGACTACCGATAGGCTCCGGACGCCTGGCGGCGATGATTCTTGGAGAGGCCGGCGCTGAACGAGTAGCTTTGAATCACGAATGGCTGTGGCGCGGCAAGGGCAGAAACCGGGAGCCGGATAAGTCCGCGCATCTTCTGCAAGGAGTTCGCGATTTGATTCTGGCAGGTCGCAACGAGGAAGGGAACATTGCCGGAAATGATGCCTTTGGCGGCGGTGGCGGCAGGAAACACAAGGAGAAAGCCGGCCGCGTGGACCCGTATCAACCGGCAGGTGACTTCCGTGTCAAGTTGGATCATGGCAGTGTGACGGATTATCGGCGCGAACTGGATCTTGAACGCGCTGTCGTGAAAATCACCTACCAGGCGGATGGCAACACTTTCCAGCACGAGTATATCGCGCACATCGGGCACGACCTGATTTTTGTGCGGGTTTCTGCGGCAAAGCTGTTCGATGCCGAATTCAGGCTGACACGCATTGATGATCCCGACTGCTTCCTCTGCTTCCAATCCATCTTCAACACCTTGATTATGGATGGTCAGTTCGAGGGGGGGATAGGTTTCCGCACCGAGGCCAGACTGCTTGGCACCGACGGCAAGGCAACGTTTGCCGATGACCATCTGGCGATTCAGGCGGCCACGGAAGCCGTCGTTGCCATCAATATCGGCACGTCGGCCAAGGGGTACGCAGCAGCGGAAGAATGCAACCGTTACCCGTCGCCGAAGGCCTCTTGGAACGAGATCATTGAGACGCACGCCGCGTTGATCAAGAAGTATCTGGGCGGCTTGACACTGGATATTTCCGGCATCGACACGGATGTCCCCACAAATGAACGGATTCAGGCCATGCGTGAGGGAAAACCGGATCCGGGACTGCCCGCGCTGTACTTCCATTATGGCCGTTACCTGCTTGTCGCAAGCTCGGCAACCGGCGAACTTCCGGCAAACCTGCAGGGCAAGTGGAATGAAGACCTCCATCCGGCCTGGGAGTCTGACTATCATCACGATGTCAATCTGCAGATGAACTACTGGCCGGCCGAGGCCGGTAATCTGGTATACACGACCGAGGCACTGTTCAAGCACATCGAGCGCTTTGTTCCGCATGGTCGCAAAGCTGCTCACGATCTATATGGATGTCGTGGTGTGTATTTCCCCATCCAAACCGATTGCTGGGGGCGCTCCACTCCGGAATCGTGGGGCTGGGCCGTCTGGATCGGAGCAGCCGCCTGGCTTGCCCAGCATATGTGGTGGCGCTATGAGTACGGTATGGATACCGATTTCCTGCGCATGCGGGCCTATCCATTTTTCAGGGAAGTGGCCGCTTTCTACGAATCGTACCTTATCGAGGACGAAACCGGCACCTTGCAGGTGGTTCCATCGCAGTCACCGGAAAACAAGTTCAAGGGCGCCGCGAATGTGCCCTCGTCATTGTGCGTTTCTGCAACCATGGATGTTCAACTGGCGAATGACGCTTTGCGCTATGCCCTCCGATCTGCAGAACGGCTCGGGGTCGATCCCGATAAGCAGTCCTTGTGGAAAAAGATGCTGGACAAACTCCCGCCATTAAAGATTGGCGGCAAGGGGCAACTGCAGGAGTGGAACGAGGATTTTGAGGAATGCGAACCCTCCCATAGGCATTTATCTCATCTGTTAGGTTTATATCCCGGTGACTCGATTACTCAGGATAAGACACCGGAACTGTGGCAGGCGGCGCGTCGTTCCTTGGAACTGCGACTGGAAGCCGGTGGAGGACACACGGGCTGGAGCCGTTCCTGGGTTGCCTGCCTGTTTGCTCGACTGGGTGCTGCCGACATGGCATGGGATCATCTCTGTCATCTGGTAACCGATTTCGCGACAGACAGCCTGCTTGATCTGCATCCGCCGCGGATCTTCCAGATAGACGGGAATTTTGGCGGCACTGCCGCCATCATCGAGATGCTGCTGCAGAGCTATCACGGTGAACTGCATTTTCTGCCTGCCTTGCCGAAGGCTTGGCTTAACGGCAAGGTGTCGGGATTAAAGGCGCGCGGCGGTCTGACGATTGGTATCGAGTGGCGGGAAGGGCGGCTGGTACGTGCTTCTTTGGAATCGACCGTCGCACGGGAATGTACCATTATCCATGCGCCCGCCCCTTGCCGGATCATGGATTCAATAGAAAAGGATGTTGATCTTCGCAGGGAAGCTCAGCGGGTTATTTTCAAAATGAAAGAAGCCGAGTGCTATCAACTGCTCGCTACTTGAGTCGAGGAGGGGCAATGAATAAGTTATTTATGATAACGATCGCAAGTCTGGCCGGAGTGCTTGCCACGGCGTGGGCCGGGAATGACCTGGCCGGGATGGCCGACAGCAAGTTCTACACGGTACACCCCTTGTTTCATCCGTTCCCTGAGGAGACAAAACCCCTGCAGTCGATTGACCGGTTTGGACCAGTGGGCATCGGTATCGAGCTGCATTTGCCGGCCTTTGTGATGAAGGTCAAGAACGTTGAGAAGGATTCGCCAGCCGAGGCGACTGGCAAATTGAAGCCAGGGCAGGTTATCGAGAGCATAAACGGGCAGGTGCTAAAAGATATCGACCCGCGGATGCAGCTTGGCAGCATCATCACGCAGGCGGAGGCGACCGACGGCAGGGTCACGCTCTTGATCAAGGAAAAGGCCGATTCCGCGGCCGAGGAAGTGATCGTTAATATTCCGGTGCTGGGTGCCTACAGCAAGACGTGGCCGTTGAACTGCCCGAAGTCCGAAAAAATTGTCCGTAACATGGCCGACTACCTGGCGAAGTCGGGCAATCATGCCGGGCCGGGCCTCGACATGGGTCTGCTGTTTATGCTTTCCACCGGCGAGGAGAAGGATCTTGAGGTCGCCCGCGGGTGGATCAAGGAACGCGTCGCGGGCTACAAGGGTGGGCACGCCTATCCGTGGCATATCGGCTATGGTGGTTTGGGTTTGTGCGAGTACTACCTGCGGACGGGGGACGCTTCCATCCTGCCAGTGATCGAGGACCTGGCCAAACAGGCCGCTCGCATCATGTACAATGGCGGATGGAACACGCATGGCAATCAACCGAATTATAATTACTATTCCGGAGGTCATATGAATGCCGCCGGGGTGCATTGCGTCACCTTTCTCATGCTGGCGAAGGAATGCGGCGTCAACGTTGACGAGTACACGTTGCAGCGCTCGCTCAAGCAGTTCTACCGGTTCGCCGGTCACGGCAACACGCCTTATGGCGATCATCTGCCCGAAGCCGGGATGGTGGACAACGGCAAGGTGGGCGGGCTGGCGTTTGCCATGGCGGCGGCGGCCTCCCTGACGCCGGATGGCGAGCAGTCGGTGTACGCCAAGGCGCGGGACATCTGTGCAACCAAGAGTTTCTATTCCACATCCTGGATGCTGCACGGGCATACCGGTGGCGGCATCGGGGAAATCTGGCGCAGTGCAGCCATGGGGTTGGTGTACGAGAAAACGCCGCAAAAGTACCGCGAATTCATGGATAACCGGATGTGGCATTACGAACTGTCGCGCCGGTTCGACGGCTCGTTCGGCATCCTGGGCGGAGAACGCTATGACGTCAGTGGGGAATGGGGGAATGCCTACCCATTAGCCTATACGATCCCGCGTAAAACGTTGCGGCTCACCGGCGCTCCGCTCTCCAAGCATGGCAAGACGTACAAGCTTCCTGGCAGGCCCTGGGGAACGGTGGCCGACGAGGCGTTTTACTCGCTTGTACCTGCGCCTGGCAAGAACGGGAAGGTGCAGGATGTGAATGCAGAGAAGCTGGCGACCGACGCGTCGTGGCCGATCGGGCGGCGATTGAGCGATACCAACGTCACTGATGAAGTGCTGCTGATGTACTGCCGGCATCCCGAACAGGGCATCAGGGATAATGCCGCTGGTGTTATCTACAACACGAAGCGGGATCATCTCATTGTGGAGTTGCTCAAGGACAAGGATCCGCGGGGCCGGCATTCGGGTGCCATGGTGGCCGGTATGTTCGCGGCAGCCAAGAACCGGCCGGCCGAGCCGGAGCGGCTGACCGACGAGATGGTGCAACTGCTGATTGCGATCATCAATGACACTGCTGAATCGTGGTGGACCGCACGCGCGGCCCTCGTCGCCCTGGGCGAGGCCCGTCTGGAATTGCTGGCACCGCACGTGGATCGTCTTTGCACCTGGTTGCAACACGAGGATTGGTGGATGCAAAGTGCTGCCCTTGGTGCCGTCGTCGGGCTTGCCGCTGATGAGCAGTACGCCAAGCAGGTGCTGCCGGTGATTGGTCGGGTTGTTGCGTCCAACCACGTCGCGTCATTGGCCTCCCAATGGGGGGTGATGAGGACGTTGCGGACCAGGCTGCAGGCGGCCAAACCGGAAGTGCAGGCGCTGGCGGTGAACATCCTCGGCCAGGCGTATGCGGAAACCTCCACAAAGCTTGCGGCGCCTGGCGGCCTGGATATGAGTGCCGCCCTCGAGTTCCTGATGCAGGAGCAGGCCGCTACCCTGGCGGACCTGCCAGGCGGGTTGAACGAGCTGTACAAGCGCGGCGCCGAGCGATACCCGGACCGGGCACTCCCGCACCAGCAATTGTTCCTGGCGGCGGACCCTGCCGTAATCGGCCCGGAATTACAAAAACGCGTTGGCCAGGTAGTACGGGAGAGTGTCATACCCGAGTTTATAGGAGCGGCTATTCACATTGGATCAAACCGCAAGCTGCTCATGGAAGAAGCCGCCAGTGCCCCGTTTATTCCGAATTATTACTATAGACGCCCGCGGATGGAGGACCTGGCTGACCTGTACAACAAGATCGGCGTAACCGATTATAATTGGCATGATTTCGGTCCGGCCATCAGCGAGATGAAATGGGACTACCTCACCTTCGACCCGCCCGAAGCGCAACTGCCGGGGACGGGCACGCGTTACCGGAAGGTGACCTATCCGCAGGGCATGGAAAACTGGTTCGCGAAGGATTTCGATCCGAAGCCGCATGGCTGGAAGAGCGGCTTGCAACCCTTTGGACAGGAAGGCGGAAAACTGGTCACGCAGCGGGGAATTTGCAGACTGGACTTCTGCCGTTGCGGAGAGCCGATGCAGACGCTGTGGGAGAAAGAGGTTCTGATCATGCGAGGGACGTTCACGTTCCCCAAATTCAAGGAAGGCTACCGCTACCGGTTACTGGTGGGCGGAATTTCGCATGTCAATGCCGGCGAAGGTTTGCGGGTTTATGTCAACGGGAAGCTGCTAATGGAACGTGACCGGGGCGTCGGCAAACGGGAAGGTGCAGCCCCGATCAGTCGTGACCTCGACAAGTCATGGTGGCCGGACTTCCAGAATGGCGAGACGACCCTTGCGGCCACGAGCTTCTTGCAGGTCGAGGCGACCAACACGCGCAACCGGATTCATATCTGTTTGCAGGAAATGAAGGCGGTGCCCATCGGTCAGAAAGAGATTCTCGAGTCTGTCAAGGCCGTGCCGATGGTAAGCTCGGCGTGGCAGGCGCTCCAGGATACCGATAATGCCGAGCTTGACCCTGAACAAGGCAAGTTCCGCTGGGACGGCAAGTTCGTACCCAACGCGAAAGTGGTCGGTGCATGGACCCAGCTCGGTGAGGTGGCTACGATGGAGGCGTTCACTCCGCCAGCGAAACTCAGCAGTAACGCATTCCTGCCGGCCAAGCTGACGTTTGCCGGCAACGGGTGTACGGATGACGTCCTCCTCAATTACACGGGTGACACCCTGATGCACCTGAACACCAATCAAGCCCTCCAGATGACGATTAAGAATGTCGATGGCTCAAACTACCTGTTCATCGAAGCTGGCGGGTTCAATACGAAAAACGGTCCGGGTTGGAAACCTTCGCTGGTGGTGTTCCAGCGGGTCCAGCCCTGAAAGGAAACCAAACCATGGCTCAAGATAAAGTAAGAAAGAAAGAACTCGACATGTCCACCCTCTGGGGCGGAACGGCATCCTCGGCTGACACGCACCCGCGCGCCGCCTGGTTCCGTGCCAGCAAGTATGCCATGTTCATCCACTGGGGGCTATACAGCGAGGCGGGCGGAGTGTGGAACGGCACCCCTTGGCACGGCATATCCGAGTGGTTGATGCGCCGGGCAAAGATCCCGGTCGAGCAGTACGAGACACTGGCGGCCCGTTTCAATCCCACCGGCTTCAACGCCGATGCCTGGGCCAAGCTTGCCAAGGCGGCAGGCATGCGCTATCTGGTTCTCACCAGCAAGCATCACGAGGGATTCGCCATGTTCAAATCGGAGGCCAGCCCCTTCAACATCGTGGACGCCACGCCCTTCAAGCGCGACCCCATCGCCGAGCTCGCCGTCGCCTGCAGGAAGCATGGGCTGGGCCTGGGCTTCTACTACTCGCAGTTCCTGGACTGGCACGAGCGCGATGCCGCCGGTAATGACTGGGAGTTCAGCAAGGAGCAGGTGCCGGACAAGGATTTCAACCGTTACCTCCACGGCAAGGCCATCCCGCAAATTACCGAGCTCCTCACCAACTATGGCGAAATTGCCCTCATCTGGTTCGATACCCCGGGCTCCATTACCCGGCAGGCCTGCGAGGAGCTCCAGGCTCTCATCCGCAGGCTGCAGCCGAAGTGCCTCATCAACAGCCGCATCGGCAACGGACTGGGTGATTACTCAAGCCTTGGAGACCAGGAGGTTCCGGTCACCGGCCCAGACGGGCTGTGGGAAACCTGTGATACCCATAACGACACCTGGGCCTACTCCGTCAATGACCACCACTGGAAGAGCCCGGCCGAGCTGCTCTCCCGCCTGGTCCGGGTGGCCAGTTTTGGGGGCACCTACCTGCTGAACGTCGGTCCCACCGGCAAAGGGGTCATTCCCGAAGCATCCGCCGAGATCCTTCGCCGTGCTGGCGCTTGGCTCAAACGCAACGGCGAGGCGGTCTACGAGACGACCCGCTCGCCCATCCCCGCCCAGGCCTGGGGCGTCACCACGGTCAAGCCGGGCAAGCTCTACCTGCATGTCCTGAACTGGCCCACCGGGGGCACCCTCCTGGTTCCCGGCATCAAGGGCACGGTCAAGAAGGCGAGTATCCTATCAACCGGTAAACGCCTTGTGGTTTCCCGGAAAAAGGGCATGATCGCCGTCACCATCCCCAGCCTGGCACCTGAACAACCCCACACCGTGATTGCGCTGGATATGCCAGGGGGCATCACGGGCATGGCGACGGCCTTCTCGGTCTATTCCGACCTGCCGAATCAACTCCAGGCCCCGTTTGCCAAACTGACGGATTGCGCCGCAGGCAAGAGGGCCTGGATGGAGAAATTCGGTGACTGGCACCACGCCCAGGTCGTGCATAAAATCGTAACTGGCAGCGTCATCGAGTGGCATTTCAACGCCCTAGGCAAGGGTCTTTTCAACCTCAGCCTCGAGTACGATTGCCTACCCGAGGGCGATGCGTCCGAGTTCGAGCTGACGCTGGGTACAACCAGTTGGCGCTTCCCGGTATTCTGCACCGGAAACAAGCACGCTAACCGCCTGCGTTTCCGCACGGAATGCCTGGGCGTTGTGGAGATCGCGAAAGCCGGCCCTGCCGTGTTGAAGCTCAAGGCGCTGGATATCAAGGACGCGGCCGCACTTTCGATTGCCAAGGTGTCACTCACCCCGATCGGGTAGCGGCACCTTGCTTCTCACACGGGTCGGTGAACGAGAGCGGCGACCAGCCTACGCCAAAGGCTACGG
>CAZZBA010000044.1:0-15066 GCA_964652765.1 uncultured Victivallales bacterium
GCGGCTCGGCCAGCGCGTTCACGCGCCGCCCGATGAAGCCCATTCCCACCGCAACCTTGAAGGCGTCCAGCGTCGTGGTAACCTTGTCCCCAGGCTTGACTTTTCCGGTCGCCTTGACGATCAGTACCAGCACGTAATCCGGATCAAAACCGACAATCACGCCGCGGGCCTTGTCCTCGATATACACCAGTTGCCCGTTCATGCAGTTGGAAAGACCGGTCACACTGACGACATCCTGCCGGATTTCCGCCACTGAACCGAACTCCTTCAACTTAAGCAGATTCAGATTTAACGCCATATTCCCCTCGTATAATCATGATGAGCGTGCAAACCAACGCAGGAAGAAGAGCAGGCTGATCAGTGCCAGGAAGCCAAGAATCGTATAGATAACCAGCCACGTGGTCCGCTTGTCCGGCGCCGGTATTTCAAACCCGCGTTTTGTCTCAAGGGGCTTGAGTGCCGCCTCGATCCGGTTCACCGTCTGCTCGATCGCATCCAGCCGGTCTGCCTGGCGGCGATAGAACGCGATGTAGGCGGGCGTGAGACCTTCCGGTCCCTTCTCCCCCGCGACCTCCGTGAGGCGGGCTTCAGCCTCGTCAAGCATATTGGCGACGGCCTCCAGGTTGTTGCGGTCCGCCATCACCACGCGCAACTCGCCGATCTTTGCAACCAGGAAATCGACCCGCGGACCGTTGACATTCCACTTGTCGCGGATCCGCACGTCAAAGGTCTTGGTTTCCAGCGGGGCCAGTTCAAGCGCATTCGTGTACACGGAGGTCACACCCTCACCGGGATCGAACCGGATGGAGAGGCCCTTGCTGTCGAGCACATCGTCTATCGTCACCTCAGGCGGGAGGTCGTGACGGATGGGAATCTGCCGGGGCTGCGATGGCGAGGTGTTCCTGACGGTAATCTTGACAACCGCCTCGCCGAAGGCAACCGGGAAATGCGCATCACGTCGCGGGGCGGCTGCACTGCGGTCATCACCGACCAGCGTGTCGCCGGGATTGATGCCCTCCGCCAATGCCAGGTTCTCGATCTGCCCCACATTCTGCCTGACTTCCTGCAAGGCCTTGAGGTTGGATTCGTACGCCTGGATATGCCGGACCGGGCTCACCCGCGTGATCCGGTTCTCCGTCTGCCGATCAAGGATCGTCGCCACCCCTTGCTCGACCGCGTCGGCCGCCTTCTGCGCCGTGGACCCGTTCTTTGTCGATGCCAGCAAGCCGGCAAGCTTTTCCGCCCTCGATTCCAGGGTCTTGATTTCCGTTTCATCAATCAGCCAGATGTCAGCCAGTTCCACTTCGCGGATGACAATCTCCTTAGGGGCCAGTTGAATCGTTCCGTGCACGTAGTAGGTGTCGCTCTTGACGTCATAGCCGAGATTCAACCCGGCCAGGTTGATGATGTCGTTGGTCGATACCCTGGCCGGCAGGCTGGCCCGGACGGTAACCGGCTGCGCATTGGTCTCGCTTGGATTTGCAGCCTGGATCTTCACGACCAGCCGGTCCGCCAGTACCGTGGATGCCGCACCGGAAACCGAAAGGACAATTACACCTGCACAAAGGCGGCGCAATAACGCGGTTTCAAGTATGCGGTAGAACATCATCGTCGTGTGATCGTATCAGTAATAACAACATGGCGCAACAAGGATTTACCCCCACCCTCGCCTATTCGGCCAGTGTGCCAATGCGATAGAATCGCCTCGCTCCCGGCTGCGGATCCGTCCAATCCAATTCAGCCCCCGTAGCCAGCAGGAAACCGCTGGCGTTGATCCAGTTCCCGCCAGGGGCGGCCGACGTTTCGACGGCATACAACCGGCCAGGAACCGTGCGCCACCGCAGCACTAACCCACCGGAATCCAGTGACGGTACGGAGCTGTAGGACGAAGGCACAACCGACAGGATCCCGAGCACGGATTCACCATCGAGCGGATCGGTCCCCGCCAGCCATTCGTGCCGATTGCGGGAACCATCTCCATCCGGATCATCATCCGCCCCGCTCCATCCGTCCAGGTTCTCGGGATCGAGGCCATTGGCGATCTTCCAGGCATCAGGAATGCCGTCTCCGGCGAGATTCAAGGCGTTGCCACCCAAAAGCGTGATCTCAAACAATCCCGAAGTCCCGGCAATATTCAGGTCCGTTGGCGACGAAATCCTAAGACGGGCGTTGGTCGTCACATTCAGAGGCACGGTCCAGGCATACAAATTGGTCCCGTTGACGTTTGCAACACCATTAGACACCGTCACATAAGATCCACCGCCATTGTCGGAATACGCAATATTCACCGTTGATCCCGCCCCCAGACTGGTCCAGCGCACATTCACCGGCATGCCTGTCTGAACCGTGCCGGACAGAGGATGCGTCACCTCCAATCCGCGAATCGCGAGCACGCCAACTGACGTATTCGTCATCACGCCGGACGAGACCCGCACCCGCCCGTTGGTTGTCAGGCACGCAGCCGAGTCCAGAACCCAGCCAAACGTGTTTGTCGCCCCCCCAGAGACATGCGCGACATTGGTTGTCAGGTAAGAGACTCCACCATTCGTGCTCAATCCCAGAGTCGCCGTCGCATTAATCGAGGGGGACGAGGCCCAGGCCACATCCACCGTCTGTCCCAGGTAATACGCCACCGAACTAGTCGGCGCGTAGATCTGGATACCGTTGTTGATCGCGATTTCAAACGTCGAGATGCCACCCACCAAGGCGTTGGTCGCATCGCTGACCCGCACGTAGCAGCGCGTCGTGTTCGTGACAGGCACGGTCCACGTGTAACTGCCGCTGCCAGCAGCACCGCGATAGACGTTGCTGGAGATCAGCGACCATGTGAGCGACGGATCGGTCAGGAATTGATAGGTGTACTCCAGCACCAGATTGGTTCCCACCGCGCCATCGTATGTCCAGGCTACCTGCTGAGGCAGCCCCGCCGCCAGGACCTGCCCAGGCACACCACCAGGACTCTGAACGAACAGGGCGCCGCCTGGCTGATACTCGTACGCACCGACGTCGTACCCAGGGGAGGAAGAGACATAGACCGGCCGTTCGTCGAGACTGATATCATTCGTCGGTGCCGCCGCACTGGGATACGGTATGCTGCCAGTACCGAAATCAATGCAGGGCGATGTGCTCAGCAGCGAGTAATCGCCGCCCCCCGCGAATCGCGGGTTGGCCGTGATCACCTGGATACTGGTCGGACGCGGCGTCTGCATGCAACTGTAGGAAGTCTCGAACGCGCGATCGAGCGAGAACCCCGCACCCAGTGGTGCCGTATTCCCCCACAGGATGCCATTCCAGAACTTCGTGTCGCCGGCGTTGTAGATACCGCCGCCGCGCACGCCTGCCGAGTTGTCCGCGATCGTCGTGTTCACGAAGATGGCCCGCGTGTTGGCACCGGCATAGACACCGCCACCGGTATCCGTCGCCCGGTTGGTCACGATCAAACTGTTGACAATGACCGGTTGCGAGGTCACCGCCGTGGTTCCGGTGATCCACAAACCGCCACCGAACTCATCCTCGTTGAAACGCATGATGCAGCGTTCGATCCTCGGATGGCTGCTTTCGATCTTGATCGCCCCCTGGTTCTCTTCGAACAGGCAATCCTCGATCAGCGGCTGTCCACCACCTCGCACGTATACGCCAGACTCTCCGCAATCGAAGAACCGGCATTCACGAATGACCGGACTGGAACCGTCCACAAGTACACCGGCGCTGCCAAGGTCCTCGACGCTTGTACGGATTGTGAACCCCTGGATGACGGTACCGGAGCCCTCGCCGGACGTCAGGACAAAACCGTTACCGCTGTCCTGCAGGATCTCCGTGAAGGCATAGCCGTTACGGGAGCGAATCGTGAGTGCCTTGCCAAGCGCGTTTATATTGCCGTTACCCGTGCTCTTGTATTTGCCATCGAGCACCAGCACGACATACCCGGACTGCGCAACGTTCACCGCCTCCTGGATCGAGTCATACGGGAAGTCGGATGAACCGTTTTCGTCATTATAGTTCGTGTTGTTCGGGTCGTTCGGCACCGGATCGTCAGGGTCATTATCATCCACAACGACCGGGTCCAGCAGATTCAGCGGATCAGACCCGATAACGAGCACTTCGTCGTCGTCCGTGAGCCCATCGCCGTCGGTATCCGGCAGGAGCGGATCCGTACCGTAAACAATGGCTTCATCGTAATCCGTCAGTCCTTCACCGTCGGTATCCGGATCAGTCGGGTCGGTGCTCAATCCATATTCATCGAGGTTGGTCAGCCCGTCCCCATCCGGATCAGCAGAGGCATCATCCGCCAGCGGATCCAAGGTCGGCGCGTACTGCTGTTCCCAACCGTCCGGCATCCCGTCGCCATCGGTATCGGCAAGCAGCGGATCGGTTCCATGCACCAGCACCTCGGCGCCGTCCAGCAGATTGTCGCTATCGGTATCCGAGACCGTCGGATCAAGACCATCGGCCGGGACGAAGCCTATGGTTCCAAAGTAGTTGGTGCTGAACTGGTACTCCTCCAGATTCGTCAACCCGTCTACATCGGCATCCACCCCACCATCGGCAAGAATCAGAGGATCCAGGCCGAAATGCACTTCCCAGCCATCCGGCACCCCGTCGCCATCGGTGTCTGGATCAGCCGGATCGGTGAGATAAGTGAAGTACTCGTCGTAATCGGTCAGTCCATCACCATCGAAATCGGTGGTGGGATCCGCCAGCACGATATCGGCACCGGTCACGTTACCCTGCAGCAGGAACGGACTCCCTGCCGCCGTCCCACGGGCTTCCCAATGGTCACGGATCCCGTTGGTGTTCGAATCGATGTAGGCCGTGAGCGTGTAGTTGGCCAGGGTCGGCAGGTTTGTCGCCGTGCTATAGGGCCCCGCCGCGTAGTCGGCGAACGAACTGCTGTACACATTGGTGCCGTCATCAGCCACAGTGAAAAGCGGACCGCCCTGCGTGCCGCCATAGCTGACCGAGCCACTGATCGAGCCCGGGAAGGATGCAGCTACCAGCGGATCGGTCGCGTAAATCACAATCTCGTCATAATCACTGAACCCGTCACTATCGGTATCGGCCAGGAACGGATCCGTCCCGTATAGATTGACCTCATCATAATTGGTCAGGCCATCACCATCCGAGTCAACCGACGAATCCACAAGAGGAATCAACCCAACCCCGAAGTTGTTGGCCGGGGTGATCGAATTGGTACCATTGAATGCGGCCCCGTAAGGTTCCCACGCATCCTGCAGACCGTCGCCGCTCAGATCCATGAAAGCGGTGATCCAGTAATTCGACAGTGTCGGCACATACTGGACCGTGAATAGATGCGGTCCGCCTACCGTGACAGC
Source organism: uncultured Victivallales bacterium (assembly GCA_964652765.1). Taxonomy (GTDB): domain Bacteria; phylum Verrucomicrobiota; class Kiritimatiellia; order UBA8416; family UBA8416; genus UBA8416. The sequence goes on from CAZZBA010000044.1 coordinate 5,334, forward strand.
ACCGATGCTGAAACTGGCGAAATGGTTCGCGTTCGATTCGTAATTCAGGACCACATACACCGTACCCGTCTGCACGGGCGAGGTGACATTGAGCACCGTTCCGCTCATGGTCACCGGGAAGGAAGCCACATTAAGCGGGTCACTCTTCCACTGGACCTCGAAACCATCCTCATGGCCGTCATTATCGGTATCCGGATCAGACGGGTTGGTCCCAGCCTGGTATTCCTGGATATTCGTCAGCAGGTCGCCATCCGCATCCCCGCCCGCATCGTCAGCCAGCGGATTCAAATCAGGCACATAGAGCGCCTCCCAGCCGTCCGGCATCCCGTCCGCATCCGTGTCGGCCAGCGTGGGGTTGGTATTCAGCCCGTGCTCCTGCAGATTGGTCAGGCCATCGGTGTCCGGGTCAGCACCCGCGTCGTTCGCCAGAGGATTCAAGCCATACTGCACTTCCCAGCCGTCCTTCATGCCGTCCCCGTCCGTATCGGCAACCTTCGGGTTGGTACCTGCCTGGTACTCAGCAAGATTCGAAAGCATATCAAGATCCGGGTCCCCTGCCGCATCGTCCACTAGCGGATTCAACACGTAGAGGATTTCCCAGCCATCCGGCATCCCGTCAGAATCCGTATCCGCATTCAGGGGATTGGTGTTATATAGAAACACCTCCGCATAATCCGTCAGCCCGTCGCCATCGGTGTCGGTCGTCGGATTGGCCATCGCCACGTTGATGCCGCTCAAGGTATTGGTCGGCTGCAGGATCGGATTGTTTGTATAACTGCCGAAAGGCTCCCACGGATCCTGCTGCCCGTTCCCCGAGGAGTCGCGGTATGCATGAATAGTGTAATCCGTCCGGGAAACCAGATTGGATACATTGTAGACTACACTCGTGCCAGACATCGTCAACGCGTTGCTGACGACTCCGCCTGTCGATTGCGCCAAAAGATAAACCGTACCGGTCTGCGCACCGACATACGTCACTTTTCCAGTCATGCGGATCGGATACGAAAGCGGATCCAGCGGATTACTTCCGACAACGGCTTCCCGTCCGTCCTTGGTACCGTCTCCATCGGTATCCGCTTTCGTCGGATCCGTCCCGATCCCGTATTCCTGTAGATTTGTCAGCGTATCAACGTCCGGATCACTGGCCGCATCGTTGGCCAACGGATTCAGAGTCGGTTTGTATTGCGCTTCCCACCCGTCCGGCATCCCGTCACCATCCGTGTCCGGATTATTCGGGTCGGTACCCGCCAGATACTCCGCAAGGTTTGTAAGGACATCAACGTCCGGATCGACTGCCGCATCATCTGTCAGAGGCTGTAGTCCGTTCTGGACTTCCCACCCATCCGGCATCAGGTCACCGTCGGTGTCGGCATTACCCGGATTGGTCCCGTGAATGATAACTTCGTCGTAATCCGTGAGGGTATCGCCATCCGTATCGGTAGTCGGATGTACCAGCATAATATCAGCAGTCGCCAGACTATTTGTCAGCGTCACAGGGCTACCGGAGTACGCACCCTGAGCCTCCCAGGTGTCCTGCACCTGATCACCATTGGTGTCCATGAAAGCACGAAGAGTATAGGTTTTCCGCGTCGGCACATTGGTCAGGCTGTAAATTCCCGGTGTCTCCAGCGTGGCTGCAAATACATTCGTACCGGCGGCCGCCACCACATAAATCATGCCCGTCTGCGACCCGACATAACCAATTGTCCCGGATATCGTTGCGGGGAAAGACAGAGGATCAAGCGGGTCGGTTGTAACCTGGAGTTCAAGACCGTCGCCGAACCCGTCGCCGTCGGTATCGGGATCAAGCGGGTCGGTCAGGAACGTCATGACTTCCACGACATCGGTCAACCCGTCACCGTCCGTGTCTGGCACCAGGGGATTGGTTCCGTAGGTAAGCACTTCCTGACCGTCCGTAAGCCCGTCGCTTTCCGTATCCGGGTTGTTCGGATCGGTAACGTTGAAATACTCATCGGCATTCCGCAACCCGTCACCATCCGGATCCAGATTCCAATCACCCGGATTCAGCGGATCAAGACCGTTGTCCACTTCCCACCCATCCGGCATGCTGTCGTTGTCCGAATCCGAGTCAAACGGACCGGTGCCATGAATCGTGATCTCATCGTAATCCGTCAGACCATCGTTATCACTGTCGATAGCGGAGTCCTGCAGCACGATATCGGCCCCCGTCACCGCGTTGGTCAATACCAGGACAGCCGGAAACCCGTTCGTGTCGTTAAGCGTTCCGCGCGCCTCCCAGGTGTCCAAAGTCGAATTGGTGTTTATATCCAGGAACGCCCTTAACGTGTAACTTTTGCCATTCGGCGTATTATTGATGACATAAGGCCCGGCATTGGTCAGCGTAACCGTGTACACCGACCCGGTCGGTACCTGGCTGGCGACGACATGGTAGCGCCCCGTCTGCGCACCCGCGTAGCTGAGCGTGCCCGAGATGGAAACCGAGTACGAAGCCGGATCCAGCGGATCGGTGCCAGCGGTGACTTCCGCCCCGTCGCTCACCCCGTCACCATCGGAATCCGTGATCGTAGGATTCGTACCGAGTAGGTATTCGTCGAAATTGGTAAGCCCGTCGCCATCCCAGTCCGCCGCGGCGTCATCCACCTTCGGGTTCAGCTTGCCGGGGTACTGCGCCTCCCACCCGTCGGGCATACTGTCGCCGTCGGTGTCCGGATTCGTCGGGTCAGTGCCGAGAATACTTTCCTGTAGGTTCGGCAGGTCGTCGAAATCAGGATCCCCCGCGGCATCAATTACCAGCGGGTTGAGGGTCGGCATATCCTGCGCCTCCCAGCCGTCCCGCATCCCGTCATTGTCGGTCCCGGCACTGATCGGGCTCGTGCCCGTCTGGTACTCCTGCAGATTGGTTAGCCCGTCACCATCAAAATCAGAACCGCCATCCGCCATCAACGGATTCAATGCCCCCGGATACTGAGCTTCCCATCCGTCCGGCATGCCGTCGCCGTCGGTATCGGAATTATTCGGATTCAAGCCAGCGGCAGGACTAAATCCCGAGCCAAGCCGATTTGTACTGATCTGAAATTCACTGAGGTTGGTCAGCGCGTCCACGTCCGGATCCAGTGCGGCATTGGTGGCACTAAGCGGATTAAAGCCAAAATAGACCTCCCAGCCGTCCCACATTCCATCCCCGTCGGAATCCTTAATCAGATGGTTGGTTAAATATACAAATATTTCCTGATAGTCCGGCAGTCCATCAGCATCCGTATCGGTCGCCGGGTCCCCCAGTACAATATTGACGCCGGCAAGCGCATTCGACACCGTCAGCGGATTGCCAGCATAAGCGCCGGTCGGTTCCCATGTATTCTGCACGCTGTTGGTATTGCCGTCACGATAGGCCGTGACGGTCAGGGGCCGCAGCGTCGGCACGTTCGTGACCGTATATGCGCCTAGACCGGGGATGACCGCCGTGCGGACGGTCATGAGGGCGTTGGACACCGAGATACGCGCATTCCCGTTGGTCTGCAACGTACCGCTGTAGCTGATCGTACCGGAGATCGTCGTCAGGAATGAAAGCGAATTGGTTGGCACGGTATCATTGTCGATTTCATATTTATCGGAGAAACTGTCAGCATCCGTGTCGGTCTTTGTCGGGTCGGTAATGAAATTTTTCGGAGCGGTAGTCGGATACAACCCGTAGACCTCATCACCGTCCTTGAGTCCGTCACCGTCGGTATCCGGGAGGGTCGGATTGGAGCCTTTCTTGTACTCGTCAAGATTCGAAAGTCCATCAATATCGCCATTTGAAACGCCCTGTGCGGCATCCGCCGCACTGTTCGGATTAAGCCCGTATTGCAGTTCCCACCAGGTCGGCATGCCGTCGAGATCGAAGTCATCCGCCTCGAAATACTCGTAGGCCCCGATATCGGTCACACGGGTGGTGACATTGGTCTTGCCGCTCAAAGGGCGCAGCGTCCCGGCGAAGTCAACCACCGGCGCACCGGAATTGGAACCGGTATCGATACAGGGCGAGTTCGTCTGTAGATAGTAGTTGCGGGCGGCCCCGTCGACAAAACGCGGCAATCCCGATATGTTGCCATTGCCGATCACGGTAGGGAACGTCAGGCTGTTGCGATAGACGACCACGGTGTCATCCGTATTGCGGTTCGGGGAACTCGCCGTCGTGTTGTCGAAGATAATGGAATTCTGGATCGTGCCGCCGCCGGAGGTGTACAACCCGCCGCCAAGCCCGTCCCCGACCCCGTCGCCCGTGGTGTCGGTCGTGCGGTTGTGGGCGATGGTGCAGTTCATCACCGTGCCCACCTTGTAGACCAGGACCCCGCCGCCGTAATACTCCGATTCATTGTCGTGAACCAGGCAGTTCTCAAGCGTGCCGCCCAGTTCGATCTGGACACCGCCGCCACCGCCGCGGCTGGTCCCGAAGCGCACGGTCTTGTTATTGGAAATCCGGCAGCGTGAAACCTTGGGCACGGCGTTGGCGTCATAGTACAAACGCACGCCCCCGCCCAGCCATGCCTGATTGCCGCTGAATTCGCTGCCGGTAACCGTGCCGCCATTGTAGCAGTAGATCCCGCCGCCCTTCTCTGCCGCCTTGTTGAAACGGAATACCGATCCGCTCACGGTCCCGCCATAGGCAAGCTGGGCACCGCCGCCGGAAACCTTGGCCTCGTTCCCGTTCAAGGTGCTGCTTTCAACCGCCCCCTGAAGGCGGATGCGCACACCGCCACCATAATCAGCAACGCAAGTGTCGATAAGGCAGTCGCTGACCGTGCCACCGTCCTCGATATAAACGCCGCCACCGTAGGAATCACCATGCAGCGGATTCGCGGGTGCCAGGCCATTGCGGATGACCAGGCCCTCCACCCTCGCCAGGATGCTGTTCATGTAGAAGCCGCGGCTTTTACCCTGCATGTCAATCACGACGCTGCCTCGCCCGTCGCGACTGCGGACCGTAACCCCCTTGAAGTTGATGGTGATCTGGGTTGTCGGATAATACGTCCCCGGCAGAATCACGACCTCGTCGCCATCCGACGCGGCATCCACCGCCACTTGGATGGAATTCGCCGCCGTTGCTTCGGTCGTGTAGGGAGCTGCCGGAGTACTCTGACCCGATGGAGCCACATAGCGAATGGAGGACCATACTGGCAGCGCAGAGGCTAGAAGAGCCGCCGCCACCTGAAGCACCACCCCCCAACCGGAATTTCTGCTATCGGTCATAACCCCATCCTTATTTTTGCACCGATCGGAATCAGGCGCCGCCCGAACCGCCACCACCCCCGCCACCATCATCTGCCGGGTCAGTCACCGTGATAGAGATCACACCGGATGCGCCATTGGCATCCACGGCCTCGATAACCGCCGTGCCAGCCGTCGTGCTCGAGTAGCCCGCCGAGCCACCGCTGCTGTCCGAGACCGAGCCGGGACCGGAAACCAGCCGCCAGGAGAACGGGGCCGTCGCCGACGCCGTGGTCACCGTGATCGTGATCCCTTCACCGGTGCTGATTGACGAATCCGTGGCGGTCAGAGCCAGGCTGTAGGTGGAAGGGTTGTTGGTCGTTGTCTGATGCACGGAGACATATCCCTCGTTTTCGTACTGGTCCCGCACAATCACGGAGTTCACCCCGTTGAGGTCCGACCGCTGGTAGATCGCCGTGAACCCGCTGCTATGGGTGATGCGGCCAAGGCCTTCATCCTGGACCGCCCAGGTCAGCGGCAAGGCCAGCGTCTCGTTCGTAATACCGCCCGTGACCGTTAAGACAACAGTATCACTGTCGTTGGTCAGCGTGGCGCTGCGCGGATCAACCTGCAAGCCTTGCAAGCCCGTGGCCTCCTCGCAACCGCTTTGCAGCAGTCCCGCTGACATGATCGCCAAGGCCATACCCATCAACGAAAACAAAGAAAACGCACGCTTCATGAATATACTCCTTCTTTTCTTATATAATCCCATAGATGAACATCTTTTGTCAAACATTTCCTAGTGGTTTCCCCTAATCGATTTTTGTTTTGTATTCACTGGCACCGACTGTCATAATGCCTAGGTTATCAGAAGCGAACCGCTTCGGGAGGAAACAGGGGTTAATGGCTAAGAACGATGCAACTGGCAACCTGTCCGGCATCCTGCTCCGCCGCAGGATCGTGGACCAGGCGACCCTCGACGATCTCGTTCGGGAAGCGGATTCCACCTCGGTCCGGCTTGAAAAGCTGATCGTCGAGAAAAAGCTCACCAGTCCGGACAACATTACACTGGCACTGTCCGAGTATCTGGGTATACCGCCGGTATCGCTGAAATTCTTCACGCCGAACACACACCTTCTGGAGATTCTCCCCAAGGACTTGCTGTCCAAGCGGGGCGTCATGCCGATTGCCCGCGTGGGCAAGACCCTCACGGTGGCGCTCAGCGACCCGTTCGACCTGATGGCGATCGACGAGATGGCCACCATTACCGGCATGAGCATCACTCCGGTCGTGGCATCCGAGATCGACATCATCACTGTCATATCAAAGCTCTCCGCCGGTGCCTCCCAGGGGCTCGACATGGAAGAGCTGATGCGTAACGAGAGCGATGTCCAGGTCATGGACGACACCTCGAAGGAGGACCAGAGCCTCGACGAGATGCTCGAAAAGGCCGAGGGTGCCCCGGTAATCCGCATGGTGAACATGATTCTGGTCGAGGCCCTGCGAACCGGAGCCAGCGACATCCATATCGAGCCGATGGAGAAGACCATCCGCCTGCGCTACCGTATCGACGGGGCACTGGTGGAACGTCCGGCTCCGCCCAAGGGGCTCCAGGCGGCCATTATCTCGCGCATCAAGATCATGTCCGACCTCGATATCGCCGAACGCCGCATCCCGCAGGACGGGCGCTTCAACATCAAGGCACTCGGCAAGGAGGTGGACCTGCGCGTCAGCATCCTGCCAACCGTCCACGGGGAGAAGATCGTGATGCGCACGCTCGACAAATCCTCCCTGGCACCGAGCCTGGCCTCCCTGGGACTCGATGCGGTGTCCGAGCGCTCCATGCAGTACGCCATCAAGCAGCCGCACGGCATTATCCTGGTCACCGGACCGACCGGCAGCGGCAAGACCACGACGCTTTACTCCTGCCTTCAGGATCTCAACAAGATCGACACGAATATCATCACCTGCGAGGACCCGGTCGAGTACCAGCTCGCCGGCATCAACCAGGTCCAGATCAATGATGACGTCGGACTCTCCTTTTCCGCCGCCCTGCGCTCGATCCTGCGCCAGGATCCGGACATCGTGCTCGTCGGCGAGATCCGCGACAAGATCACGGCCGAGATCGCCGTCAAGGCGGCACTGACCGGCCACCTTGTGCTCAGCACCCTCCACACCAACGATGCGGCCGGGGCGGTCACCCGCCTGATCGACATGGGCATCGAACCGTTCATGCTCGGCTCGGCCCTGGTCTGCGCCCAGGCCCAGCGCCTGTACCGGGTTCTCTGCAAGGCATGCAAGAAGCCAGCCCAGATCACGGCGGAAATGTTCGAGACCAACCATATCGATCCGGTGATGTTCGAAGGTGCGACCGTCTACGGTGCCGGAAGCTGCCCGCGTTGCACGAACGGCTACAAGGGCCGCGGCGCGATCATGGAGGTGCTGCTGGTCGACGACGCCATCCGCCGGGGGGTGCTATCGGGAATGAACACCGGAGAGTTGCGCGAACTGGCCATCAAGAAGGGCATGGTCAGCCTTAAACAGGCCGGTCTGACGCGCGTTCGCGATGGCATCACCAGCCTTGAGGCCGCGCTGGCCGTCACCGGCAGCGATTAGGAGAGAATTCCGTATGAGCCCTGTCCTCGACAACAAGAAGAGCATGATCGCCCCGATCGCGGCCGCCTCGAAAAAGACCGCTGCCAAACGCAAGGCGGTTCCCGGCTCGAAAAAGATCGTCAATGAAATCCTGCCAGGCTTCTCGCGCCAGCTTGCCGCCATGCTTTCCGCCGGCATGCCGATCGTCGCCACGCTCGACGCCCTGCACGACCAGACCGACAATCCCAACTTCAAGGAAGTGATCTCCCGCCTCAAGGCCAGTATCGAGAACGGCTCCGCCTTCTCCGACGCCCTGCGCCAGTTCCCGAGTATTTTCGACGACCTTTACGCCAACATGGTCCAGGGTGGCGAAATGGGCGGGCAGCTCGCGGAAACCATCGGACGGCTCGCCGGCTTCCTGGAGGCCTCGGCCAAGCTGCGCCGCAAGGTCAAGTCGGCCATGATGTATCCGGTCATCATCCTTTGCATCGCCATCACGATCGCGATCGGCATGATTGTATTCATCGTGCCGGTCTTTGGTGAGATGTTCGCGGATTTCGGGGCCGATCTGCCAGCCCCGACCCAGGCCCTGCTGAATTTCAGCGGCTTCCTGAAGAAATACGGATTTTACCTTGTCGGGGCGATCGTCATGCTGGTTTTCTTCTTCAAGCGCTGGAAGGCCACCCCCGCCGGTGCCTATGCACTTGACGAGACACTGCTGAAAGCCCCGGTCTTCGGCGACCTGCGCAAGAAAGTCGCATCCGCCCGCTTCGCGCGGACCTTCGGGCAACTGATCCGCAGTGGCGTGCCGATCCTCCAGTCGCTCGAGATCGTGTCGGGGGCCACCGGCAGCATCGTGGCAGGCGGCATCATCACCAATGCCGCCAAGGCCGTCGAGAACGGCGAGCCGCTCTCCAGCGCCATGATCAAGCAGACCGTGTTCCCCATCCTGCTGGTACGCATGCTGCAGGCGGGCGAGAAGACCGGCAAGATCGACGAGATGATGGATAGCATCGCCGATTTCTACGACGACGAGGTGGAAACCATGCTGGCGGGACTGACCTCGCTGCTCGAGCCGCTGCTGATGGTCTTTCTCGGCGTGATCATCGGTGGCATCGTGATGTGCATGTTCCTCCCGATCTTCAAGATGGGTGAGATCGTCGCCGGCTGATCAAACAGGCGCGATAAAGCGGTGCTCAACCCGGCTGCCGAACGAGCAGATGATGTCGTAGGAGTGCGTGCCCTTGAGCTGCGCCCAGTCCTCGACGGATACCGCCGCCGGTCCCTGCCCGCCGAGACAGACCACCTCGTCCCCGCATCTGGCATCCGGAACGGTTTCCAGCGACAGGGTCGTGTAATCCATCGAGACGCGCCCCAGCACCGGACACGGCACCCCGGCGACAAGCAGTGTCCCGCGATTCGACAATGCCAGAGGCAACCCATCGGCGTACCCGGCCGAGACCGTGCCGACCAGCATCTCCCGCGGCAACCGGTAGGTACACCCGTAGCCGATACTCGATCCGGCCGCCAACCGCCGCACAGCCGCCAGCCGGGTCTTCAGAGCCAGCACCGGCACCAGCGACAGCGACCGGCGCCCCTCGGTATCGAACGACCCGTGCATGTTGATTCCGGTCCGCACCGCGTTGTAAGGCGGACGGAACGCACGCGGGAAATTATTGACCGCGTCACTGTTGGCTATATGCCGCCACGCAAAACGGATGCCATCGGCTTCCAGCGTCGCCAGCAGAGCCTCCTGCCGGTCGGTCCCGACCGGCTCTTCCTTCTCCCGGAACGAGCTGAGGCAGCCGTTCAGCAGGACGCCGCTCTTCGGCAGATAGAAGAGGAGGTAGTCGACCCGGCCGAAACTCCCCTCGAGTGACGAGGACGGATCGGTCGGATTGGTCCGGCCGGCGTTGTATACCACGATCGGGTTGTCCGGGTCCGGCAACTCCAGCACGTCCTTCACCAG
>CAZZBA010000044.1:15076-17029 GCA_964652765.1 uncultured Victivallales bacterium
TGCCATCGGCTTCCAGCGTCTCCAGCAGAGCCTCGAAGGCGTCCATCTGCCCGCATGTGTATTCGCTGCCGCTGTGATACGCCACCGGGAAATGCGAGTAAATTCCCTCCCAGTCCACGGCCGGCAGACGCACCGCCTCGCGAATCAAGGCCGCCGCCTGCGCCACCGGCACCCCCAGCCTCCCCATGCCGGTATCCACGACGAAATGCACACGTGCCTGCCGCCCGAGGCGGGCCGCCGCCTCGCTGATCCTGTGTGCGGTGTCCAGATCCCCCCCCGGCAGCACGATACCCGCCTGCACCGCCGGTTCGACCTCATCCGGCAGAACCGCCCCCAGAAGCTGCACGTCGGCACCAATACCGGACAGCGATAGTCCCTCGTTCAACTCGGCAACGCTAAAGCGCCGGCAGCCAGCCTGCTGCAGCGCCCGCGCAATCGGCAGCGCACCCAGACCATAGGCATTGGCCTTCAGGACCCCGATCACCTGGCACGGGGCAACCGCCCGCGCGATCCGCCGGTAATTCTCCTGCAGAACACCCAGATCTATCTCCAGCCAGACCCTTGAACTCGCTTTGCGTTCCCACCCTCGACTTTCCACCGTCCACCCTCCACTTGTTTGTAACTTCAAATCATTTCAACGCCTAGCCCCTAGCCCCTTCTCCCCCCCATCAGCCCATCGCCAGTATCCGGTCCATCGAGCCCCTGGCCCCGACGCGGATGTCCTCCGGAACCTGGATCTCGTCCTGCACCTTGCGCAAGGCCTCCAGCGTGTCTTCCAGCGTGATCAACGCCATGTGCGGGCAGCGGTGGCTGCAAAGCCGCAGCATCTCACGCCCGGGATTCTCCGCCATGATGTTGTCCGCCATCGCGCATTCGGTCAGCAGCAGGTAGCGCGGGGCCGGATTGTCCCGCACGTACCTGATCATGGCCGACGTGCTACCCGAGAAATCGGAGGCCTCCACGACCTCCGGCGAACATTCGGGATGGGCCAGGATCACCGTATCCGGGAACTGCCGTCGCACATCGGTGACATCCTGCACACCGAACAACTCGTGCACCTCGCAGCGACCATGCCAGGCAATGAAGTTGCTGCCCGACAGCGAACAGCCCGACGACGCCTGCTCCGGGAACAATACGGTCTTCCCGGTTTCCCGTGCCACATTCCGCGCCAGATACTCGTCCGGGATGAAGATCACCGCCTGGCCAGCCAGCGAGGCCACCACCTTGGCTGCATTGCCCGAAGTGCAGCAGATATCCGTCTCAGCCTTCACATCCGCGTAGGTGTTGATGTACGTCACCACCGGCACCCCCGGATACTGGCGTTTGAGCGCCCGCACATCCTCCGCCGTGATGCTCTGCGCCAGAGAACAGCCCGCCTTCTGCGCCGGGATCAGCACCGTGCGGTCCGGATTGATGATCTTCGCGGTCTCGGCCATGAACTCCACCCCGCAGAACACGATCACCGAACGCCGAGTTTCCGCCGCCTTGCGACAAAGCTCGAGCGAATCGCCGGTGATGTCCGCCACGAGGTGATACACTGCCGGCTCCATGTAGTTGTGCCCGAGGATCACCGCGTCGCGTTCCTGCTTCAGCCGGTTGATCTCGACCGCCAGTTCCGCCTTCACCCGCCACTCCACTTCCGGGACCACCCCCTTAAGGTGTTGCTCGATCCATGTGGTCATGACCTTGATATCCGTTATCGCCGGCACTGCTTGCTCCTCTTGCTTATACACACGTCGCCATTTACACAACTCTCGCATACCCATTTCGGACGACGACTACGGGCGACGATTACGATGGACGATTGCTCCTGCTCTGCACGGTTCGCGAGGACGCTCGCCCTCCATACGGCAATCAAGCGATATCTCCGCATTTGGAGGGCGAGCGTCCTCGCGAGCCGCTGCGCATGAGAATGTATATGGCGAAGCCCTCGTAATCCGTAGTCGTCGCCGT
>CAZZBA010000045.1:0-16978 GCA_964652765.1 uncultured Victivallales bacterium
CGGCGTCGGCAAGAAGATGGCCGAGCGGATCGTGGTGCAGCTGCGGCACAAGCTCTCGGCGGCGGAATCACTTGAGGCGGTGTCTGGCGGTGACGCGGCGGCGGAGCGCGGGGCTCTGCGAGATGCGATGCTCGCGCTGGTCGCGCTGGGGTACAAGCAGGAAGACGCCCGCAAGATGGTGCTGCGCGTTCAGCAGGACAACCCCGATGTGAATGATGTCGAACGGATCATCAGGATCGCGTTGTCGAAATAGGGCGATTGCCGCTTGGGTGACGCACAGGGTGCGGGAGGACTGCTATGGATAGGGCTGTTGACAGTTTGAATGATCGGGATCAGGACTTTGAACTGAAACTGCGTCCGACTCGCTTTTCCGATTTCGCGGGGCAGCCGCGGGTGCTTGAACGCCTGGAATTGGCGGTACAGGCCGCGCGCCAGCGCGGGGATGTGCTGGACCATGTGCTGCTTTCCGGTCCGCCCGGACTCGGCAAGACCACGCTGGCCTATATCCTGGCTGCGGAGATGGGCAGCAACGTGCGCGTGACCTCCGGCCCCGTGATCGACAAGGCCGGGGACCTGGCCGGACTGCTGACCAGTCTCGAACGGGGCGATATCCTCTTCATTGACGAGATCCACCGGATGCAGAAGACCGTGGAGGAATACCTGTATTCCGCCATGGAGGATTTCGTGCTCGACATCATGATCGACCAGGGTGCCAATGCCCGTTCGGTGCGTCTTGATATCCCGCACTTCACGCTGGTCGGGGCCACCACGCGGCGGGGGCTGCTCTCGGCACCGCTGCGCTCCCGCTTCGGGTTGAACAACCGGCTCGACTACTACGACACGGCGACGCTGGTGAAGATCGTCAAGCGCTCGGCGCTGATCCTTGATGTGGATATCGACGACAGTGGTGCTGATGAGGTGGCCCGCAGGGCGCGTGGCACGCCGCGGATCGCGAACAACCTGCTGCGGCGCGTGCGGGATTATGCACAGGTGAGGGCGAATAACTTCATCGATCGGCATGTGGCGGACAAGGCGCTGGAAATGCTTGAGATCGACAAGCATGGCTTGGACGACATGGACAAGCGTATCCTGGAGACGATCATCCACAAGTTCGCTGGCGGGCCCGTGGGGCTCAGCAATATCGCCGTTTCGGTTGGGGAGGAGCCGGACACTATCGAGGAAGTCTACGAGCCGTACCTGATCCAGGAAGGCTATATGGCGCGGACGCCCAAGGGTCGGGTCGTGACCGCTCTCTGCTACCAGCGTTTCGGCATGCAGCCGCTCCCCGTGCGCACCGGCGGTCAGCCGGAACTGGAACTGTGAAACAGACTACAGACTGCAGACCGCAGACTGCAGACTTTTTTAACCTCTTCATTGTGGCCACTGCGTGGCCGCAATCCCCGTCCGTCACCCACTGCCTGGCAGCCATTGGCACTCAGGCTGTCTGGCTTGGCTCCAGCAGCTCGCTGATGGGCATTTCAACTTGGCTGCGATCCGCCAGGTTCTTGATCCGGATGGTCCCGTTTTCAAGATCGTCCGGTCCAAGATAGATCGCCTGCCGGGCACCGCTGCCACCTGACCGCGAGAAAAAGGTTTTCGGTTTTTCGGGGGCCAGTGCCAGATGCACGCTTTTGCCCTGCTGCCGGAATGCCGCCGCGATTTTGACGGCGGTCATGTGCTGCTCCGGCTGCATGAACCCGACAACGAGATCCAGAGAGTCCATGCCGTCTGTGGAAGCGAGCCCCTTGTCGGCCAGCAGTTCCGCGATCACGACGTCACCGAATCCCAGCCCGACCCCCGCGATATCCGCGCCACCGATGCTGGCCAGCAGTTTGCCATAGCGACCGCCACCGAAGATCGCGCGCAGGCTCGAACCGGTATCAAAGGCCTCGAAGACGATTCCCGTGTAGTAGGACAGGCCGCGAATCACGCCGATATCGAAAAGCGCCAGATCAGCAATGCCGTAGGCGGCGAGCATATCGCGGAAAGTCTCGATCTCGGCCAGCGCCACCGACCGTTCGCCAAGCAGCGCATGCGCCTCCTCGATCGTGCGGACATCCAGCAGCTTGAACACGGACGGGATCAGGTCGGGGGCGATCCCTTCATTACGCATCAGCGTCTCGAGTTCCTCATCGGTGATCTTGCCACGCTTGTCCAGCGCCAGAAAGGTGGCGGCATGATGCTCGGGCATGATGCCGAGCTTGGAAAGCAGTTCGGCCAGCAGCGCCCGCGAGCTGAAATGCACGCGGTAGTGCCGGGCATCAAGCCCCAGTGCACGCATCGCGTTGGCGGCCGTCGCGATCACCTCGGCTTCCGCCGCGACCGTCGGTTCGCCGATGATGTCCAGGTTCCACTGGTAGTGCTCACGCTTGCGTCCGCGCGTCATCCGTTCATACCGGAAGCACTGCGCCATCGTGAACCAGCGCAGGGGAAAGGTGAGCGACCCTTGGCGGGCGGCGATCATGCGGGCGAGCGTCGGTGTCATTTCCGGACGCAATGCCAGATCCCGGCCGCTCTTGTCCTGGAAATGGTAGATCTGCTCGACGATCTCCTCGCCTGCCTTGCGCTTCAGCAGGTCGAGGCTCTCCACCACGCAGGCATCGTATTCACTGAAGCCGGACTGGAGCGAGGCTTGACGCCAGGCGGCGAAGACGCGATTGCGCAGCCGCATATCCTCGGGGTAGAAATCGCGCATGCCGCGCGGGGGACCGAATGTCATTGCTGATGCCATGTTGACTAGGCGGCTCAGGCGGACGGGGCAATGTTCTTGGCGGCAGCCACGCTCTCGCGCATGATCTTGCCGGCGCGGAAGCGCACGACGTTGTGTGCCGGGATCGGAACCGGGACTCCGGGGTTGTTCGGGTTGCGTCCGACCCGGTGCTTGCGGCGGCAGACATCAAACACACCAAAGTCACGGAACTCGACATGTTTTCCTTCCGTCATTGCTTCCGTGATATAATCGAGCGTCTTCTGGACAATCGCAAAGACGTCCTGCTGTGGAATGTTGGTCTCTTTTGAAATTCTGACAACAAGATCACGTTTGGTCATGGTACTGCTCCTCGTATGGCGTCGCTTTCAGAATCAACGCTTCTCGTCTTAACCGCCGCATTGGTAAAATCACTGCCTAATTCATACTATCAAGACCCTATCCGTTGCAAGCCCAAATCCACGCCCGAATAGAATTGACTGGAAAAACCGTTTGCGTAACATAAAACGGCATGAGCAAAACGGCCAAAAATCAATATACCTGGGATGACTATCAGGCATGGACGGATGATCAGCGGGTGGAGTTGATAGAAGGTCAAACAGTCGCCATGTCGCCATCGCCCGGCGTGCGGCATCAAACCCTGCAATTAAAGCTTGCCGGTTGTCTGGATGCGCATTTCGAAGGCAAAACCTGCCAGCCATTCATCGCGCCGCTCGATCTGAAACTATCGCACGACACCGTCGTCCAGCCCGATCTGATGGTCGTTTGTCGGCCCGAGCAGATCTGCCCGACTCACATCGAAGGGGCTCCATCGCTCGTGATCGAGATTCTATCCGAATCAACAAAGGTCTATGACCGCCATGTCAAGATGGCGTTATACGCCCGATATGGCGTGCCGGAGGTCTGGCTGGTTACAGCCGAACCGGGACTGATCGAGATTTATCAACTCGACGGTCTTACCTACCGCTTCGCCGCCTCATTCGTGGGCAGCGAAACCCTGACCAGCCCGTCCTTCCCGGATTTGCGACTTGACCTCACCGCACTGTTCCCCTTTCCCCTCGTCCGCTCCCCGCATCTCAGATGCGTAAAAGAAACCGACGAGCACTAAAAACAGCAAATCATGTCCATAACACTTTCCATCATCATCCCTGCGCACAACGAGGCGGAACGCCTGCCGGCGGTTCTCAAGGATTATGCCCGGTATTTTGCCGATCGCATGGGGGATGCATTCGAGCTGGTCGTCGTTGCGAATCATTGCAACGACAAGACGGCGGAAATCGCGAGGCAAATTGCGGATGACTATCCGCAAATCAAGGTCATCGAGGAAGAGAGCCGCATCGGCAAGGGCGGCGCGGTCATTATGGGGGCCAAGGCGGCGAGGGGGGGATGGATCGGGTTTGTGGATGCGGACGGCGCAACCGATCCTAGCGAGTTCGCGAGGCTTTTCGGGGTTGCACAGAAATCCGATGGCGTGATTGGCTCACGCTGGCTGCCGAGCGCCAAGGTGGTTATCCACCAGAAGTGGATGCGACAGTTCAGTTCCCGTGTTTTCAATCTCTTCATCCGTTTATTGCTGGGGCTTAATTACCAGGACACTCAATGCGGTGCCAAGATCTTCAAGGCCGATGCCTGGCGAAAGATTTTACCCAGCATCGGCATTACCCGTTTCGCCTTCGATGTCGACCTGCTTTTCCAGCTCCGTCGCGAAAGGTTCCGTATCATCGAAGAGCCTACCGAATGGCACGACGTCGCCGGCTCCAAGGTCAATGTGTTCTCATCCTCCCTCGACATGTTCCTCGCCATCATCCGCATGCGCCTCCTACACTCCCCCCTCAAGCCGCTCGTCGCCATCTACGACCGCACCCTTGCCCGCCCCGTCGAGTTCCTCCGCACCGACCCCCTCTTCCGCCATACCTTGTTGATATCGAGTGCGGGAATTGTGGTACACATATGTAATATGCTCTTCCAGTTGATCGTCGGTCGCAGCTTGCCGAAAGAAGAATATGCGCT
The DNA here is from genome assembly GCA_964652765.1 of uncultured Victivallales bacterium. Taxonomy (GTDB): domain Bacteria; phylum Verrucomicrobiota; class Kiritimatiellia; order UBA8416; family UBA8416; genus UBA8416. The sequence goes on from CAZZBA010000045.1 coordinate 4,718, forward strand.
AATGGCCACATTTCTGGCACTATTCGCGATTATCGCTAGGCCAGCAGGCACCGTGGCAACAGCCATAGGTCATTTCACCAGTATTCTCGTGCAGGATAACCAGTTAAACCTTTTAGGTCGTCTGCTTAGGAAATGGGGCCTATTGACCGCGTTGCCTTCTGTTTTGGCCTCTGTTGCCTGTATTGCCTTGTCCCCCCGTATTGCTGCATTCATGCACCTCGATCGAGTCGAGCCCGTCATTGTGGCGGCGCTTGCTTTGCCCGCACTATGTATTTCTCCTGTTTTTTCTGGAGCCATCGCAGGCATGCAACGTTTTCTCACGTCATCTGTCGCCGGCACAGCCGAGGCGATCACGCGAGTGATCGTTACGGTCGTGCTGATCCACTTCGTAGCCCCTGCTGCGGGTTGGGCCTTGTTGGGTCACGTCAGCGGGCTTTATGCAACTCTGCTGATTATATTCGTATTCCTGTGGCCGGTCTTACGCCGTGCAAGCACCACGACGGACCGTTTGCCAAGCATGCGACGATATCTCGCATATACGTTTCTTGTTCAGCTTGCTGGCGGTATTCTGCTCACGGGGGATATTGTGCTGGTTCGCCGCTACCTTCCGGAAGATTCCACATTTGCCTATGCGGCAACGATCAGCCGTATTACCGTTTTTCTCGCGGCAGGCGTTGCGGCTGCCATGTTTCCAAAAGTATCCTCCGACAAAGGCTTTCGTCCGGAAGATCGAGATGTCTATTTGCGCGCCATGGCCTACTCTGGTTTTTTTGTGCTTTGTGCGGTGCTTGTGTGCCTTCTCATTCCAGGGCCATTGCTCCGCTTGTTTTACTGCATGGCATCGGTAGAGCAGGAACTGCTGAACATAACCCGGATAATGACTGTCGTTATGGCATGCGCCACATTCCTGAGTGTCAATATGACGTTTTTACTCGCGCAACGTCGTTTCAAAATTCTGATGCTGATCGTGACATGCGCCGTCGGCTACATCGGCATCGTACACATTTGGCATCCATCTGCATATGCCATCGTTCTTGCCGCCGGGGCAGCAAACCTGATTGCCCTTGTCGGCACGACAATCGGTATATTGCGAACACCATCTGCTTTATGAGAAGCCAAAAGCGTTGTCAGCAGTATTATGCAGATTCAATCACATCAGCAATGTTCACCTTCCGGATACCCCACAGAAGGATTTTAACAAGTATGAGCGCGAACAAGATAAATGATGGAAGTGTGCTGACATAAAGAAAACGCAACCCGGGGCGTCGGTGGAATTCGACCTTCCCGCTGTTGGGGGGGACGTCGATGGCCATCATCAGCATATTCGCCTTGGCAATATGCGTGCGACGTTTATCTACATAAGCTTTCCATTCAATATGATATGGGTCGTTCAGCAAGAGGATCCCGCCCTCAGGTGGTAGGCCATCAATGACGACATGCCACCGTGACCAAGCTGTCACGTTTGCGGCAATCGGATCTTTACGCTTACGGATGCTGGCGTCTGTAGATTTTGGCAGCGAGCCAGTCTGAGTCATCACCTCCTCATTGGGGTTAAAGCTAGAATCGAAGATCAGCGATGAATCTTCCTCATCGACATAACGGACGGATGGTACCCATACAGCACGCGGTAGTGCCTGTCGCAGCCGCAAAAGGGTGATCGGAGCGCGATGGGGGTTAGCCGCTGGGACGATACCGTTTGCAAAGTCGTAATACCCTTTCAGATCAAATGCGCCGCTTTGCAGCCATGGGTTCAACTGTTCTCGTCTCCCGAGCACATATTCGGTGCTTGTAACCTGCAAAAGGAGGACAAGTTTTCCAAAATCATTGCCCACTTGTGTCAGCAGGCTTGCATAATCAGGCAACTCATTGTCGAGTAGCCGAATGGCATTGGCATGATAAACCTGCAGATTGATACGAACGGGATCATTTGGATTGCGAGAGGTAAGCAAATCAAGAAGTCTGGGAGCAACAAGAGACCGAATATCATTGACGGCCGCATTTTTACTTTCGTGGACGGAAAGGTCGATGGTGTTTACAAAGCGCTTTGCGGTAAGGCTCATATCCAGGCCAATCGCTCCGCAGATGCAAATACCGATAGCCAGAGAGCCCATATGCCGAGTACGGCGAAGCAACAACGCATAAATACAAAGTCCCAGCCCCGCCGCCAGTCCGCATGACCGCCATAACGCTATAAACATGTGCTGAAGCATTGTCGCATGCAAACTGGGATCAAACCCGAGGCGCGTCCAGTATGAGGTCAATGAATCGGCAGAAGCATTTACGATCAAAACCCCGCAAAGAAATACCCCGGCAAGCCCCCCGCAAAACCAAGCCAGCAATTTGGCTGATTTCTTTGCTATCGCGCATATTTCTGCTGATTCGCCGAATTCAGAAGATCCTCTCAGCAAGAACGTGACACCATATGCCGTCAGAATCGCGAGCGACAAATTCACCACATGGAAGAACTTTACGGGAGCGCGTATGAAATCCGCAAGTGGCAACGCATAGAACAATCGGTAAAACGGGGTGTATCGTCCAAAACTTAACAATAGCGCAACAATCGCACATGTCAGCCAGAACAGGATTTGGCGTCTTTCTTCGGCCGAAACCAAGGATGTCTTTCGTGATGCTCCGCTGAAAACACACCCACAGGCATAGACCGCAAGCAGAACCTGCAAAAGGCCCATGTATACTGAATGTTGGCGGAAATTTCTAAAACCACTCGGGTGTTCCGGTTTCCAGTCAAGAGAACGCCCAAGTTCGCCCCAGAAAGGGGCCGTGCGATCCGATGATTCCGTGCCAAAGAAAAGTGGCAGGATGAATTCCGGTGTGTCCCGCAGCGGCAAACTCCAATTGGTTGCAAATTCCCATTGTGCCGACGGTAAAACTTTTTCTTTGACATCGATTTCGACAGCAATTCTGTCGGAGCTGGCTATTTGCGCTTTCCGCATTGGCAGATAAGCATCCCGGATGGTGAAAATTGCCGGAATTGCAGAAAGCAAAAAAACGATAATGGATACAACCAGTGTGAGTGAAAAGTGTCCCTTTGCGTTCTTGATGGACGTCCAGTGCCACCAACAGCTTGTTATCCCGTATGCGGCAACAAACACACCAAGTAAGATCATCACATCAGGCTGTGTTGTCAGGGTAAAAGCAACAGCAAGTGCCCCCGCTATGCCATACCAGATGCTTTTGCCCTGTACTACTCCGTCTACGCAGAGCAGCATGATCACGCAGGAGAGCACGGCTTCAAAAATCCCCCTGTGGCCGGCAGAGACAAGCGTAAGCATATACCCGGCAAAAGCCCCCGACAAAGCCCCTGCCGTTGCAGCGATCCTGGGAAGCTTTTGATTACGTAACCAAACGTACAACACCCCGAAAATGGCCATAACATGAATCGGGAAGAACATCCCATAAAAAATCTTGTCTGGAAGGACTGCCCACAGAAAATACATAAAATTCGGAGACCAGCCTAGATAAATAAACTCACCGAAAATGCCGAACTCGCGGGTTGCCTCGAAGAACGGTCCCCAGTCCGGATGAAAGAGCATGCGTGAAGTTGTCAACGGCTCCCAGAACATGATCAAAAGCAGCATGCTAGGAATCGTGATCGTCAATAAATATAGATAGTTGCGTTCTGAAACCATTTTCGTCTTCTCGATATTGTGGCTTTGGACTATCTTCCGTGCTTGGGTATTATCTTATTAGTATTCAAATCAAACTCGCTGCTTAGTGAATCAGTGATGGCCTAAGTTTATGAAACACTTGCAGCACTTCATGAGAATCTGTGGATAAAAGTTGCTTAATAATTCGCATTCGGTTATTGTCATTGAATCTTAAATGCACATGATATCATTACCTGTTTTTGATAGGTGAGTGTACTAAACCATGTGAAGCTGTGCAAGGGCATTGTTTAGAATAGGCGCAAGTTTGGAACTACAGACCGACATGCTTGAGGTGCTGGTCCGCGAACGGGATGGTAGTCTAGTCGGCTCTTCCCTATGCGGTCGCCGCCGTAGAGTGTACGATCATTGCCCTGTTTCGTGCATACGGAGATCTACCTACGTCATCCAGATCCAAGAAAGAGTAAGTATATTATGAATTGTAATCATGACTGCGAAAAAATGAAAAAAATCAATAAATTTATTCGAGAATTTAGGTTAAATCTAAATCAAAGATTTGATTTGAATAAGTATACAGGTGCAGTTAACTTGAATTTAGGCTGTGGAAATCGTCCTTTGAGAGGTTTTGTTAATGTGGATAAGTATAATCGAAAGTATGCAGATGAAATATATGATTTGAATAAAGAAATTCCGGTTAAGTCTGATTCTGTAGATTTAGTCTATTCTGATAATGTTTTTGAGCACATTTCTAACATTCTTGATTTAATGAAGGAATGTCAGAGAATCTTGAAACCTGGTGGACACCTGGTAACAAGAGTTCCATACTTCAAATCAAAAAGTGCATTTGTAGATCCGACGCATGTTAACTATTTTACTGTTAGAAGCATGGATTATTTCGTCAAAGGAACTTACTTTTATGATCAATACCGATTTTTTGATAATAGCTTTAGACAGAAAAAGATATTACTGGATCCCGATCGGTCAAGCATCATTGGACGTTTACCAAAAGCGCTGTTTCTCACCGCCTCTGACTATTTAGAGGATTCTTTATGGTCAAGCCTAATTATTTATGAAAACATTGTATATATATTAAAAAAATGAACAAGAATATTACCATAGTATCGACTATCGACAGAAAATACTTAATGCCATTCACCGTAATGCTAACGTCCCTTCTCGAAAACAGTAGACTGACAATTCAAAAATATTACCTTTTAACAACATATGTTCCTGACAATGAATTATTAAGTATCATTTCTTTTTTCAAAACTCGATATTCAACAGAAATAGTGCATATATATGCAGACGTAACTGTATTAAAGAATGCCTACATATCGAATCATATTAGTATCGCAACTTACATCCGCTTACTACTAGGCGATTTATTACCTCTCGACATTGAAAAGGTTTTGTTTCTGGATGCAGATCTAGTCGTACTGGGAGACATATCCGAATTGCAGAAATATTCCGAAGAAACACAAACAATCCATGCCGTTGATCACATGTATACCTGTCAGCAATTTAGAACGTTAAGGCGCATAGGCTTTTTGTCCTCACGTTACTTTAATGCAGGTGTTATGATTATGAATTTGTCATACATTCGCACCAACAAAATGTCCTGTAAATTCATTGAAACAATGAGTAAGTTTGAATCTAAGTTAGCCTTTTGGGACCAGGATGTTTTGAACATCAATTATCAAGACTCTTGGGGAGAATTACCCCTGTGTTATAATGCATATGGCGTCACAAAACGAATGCCCGGCATGAAGATTATTCACTTTACCGGATCATCAAAGCCTTGGCACTACCACAACAAGCACCCTTACAAGAAAGAATTCTGGAAGTACCTGAGCATGACCCCATATAAGAACTTCAAGTTTACCGATAAAACGCCAATTACGATTTTAAGAAAAATGATTCCCGATCCAATCTTCTATAAAGTCATGAAACATATTACCACCACGTAACATGCTTATGGCATGATGTGGTCTCATCAAGGACTTACGTTGATTCGCTTTGAACAGAAGGCTATTCACATGAAAAAAAGAATGACGAATCCCAGAAATCGTGATCTCCATTTCGATCGGTCAATCTGGAATCCTCTCTACTTGCAAATGCGATTTTGCGTCGATGCTGTAGAGGATTTCTTTCAACGCCTCCCGACGGGAAGAAAACTATTCATTTATGACTTCGGTTGCGGTCAAAAACCGTACGCAATATTTGCAGACAAACATGTATATATTGGTATAGATATCGATCAAACGAATACAAATGCAGATATTCATGCTGACATTTCAAGTGTTCCCGTTGCAGATGAAACCGCAGATATCGTAACTAGTTATTGCGTCCTTGAACACGTAGAGAACCCACAGCAAGTAATTAATGAGAAATATAGAATTCTAAAAAACAACGGAAGTTTATTCATGTTAGTTCCTTTGTGCTGGGAAGAACACGAGCAACCATACGATTTCTACAGATATACACGATATGGTTTAAGATATCTCCTTGAAAATGCAGGATTTAAGGACATTGATATTTCAGAAGTAAATACGACTCCTGCAATATTTGGTATGTACTTAGCAAGAGGATTTAACAGAAGAATACATGTGCTCGTACCCCTTGTTAATATTCTATTTGGGCTGTTGCAAAGCGAATCGCTTAAAAGAGCAAGAAAGAAAAGCATAACCTACAGCAACGTTATGACTTTTAAAGTAAATGCCCGAAAGTAGTGCTCTTAACAAGCTATAACATGACAAACTTGCTCAGAACTCCTATTGCTTTCATCATGTTCAATCGTCCTGAATGCACGCAGCGTGTATTTGCCGAGATCCGCAAGGCACACCCCGAAAAACTTTATTTAATAGCTGATGGTCCCCGCCCACACAAGAAAGGGGAATCTGATTTGTGTGACCAAACCCGAAAAATTGTCGAAGACATGATCGATTGGCCCTGTAAGGTTCACAAGGATTACGCAAAAACAAACATGGGGTGTGGCACCAGAATCATTTCGGGGCTAAATGCCGCCTTTAATGCCGAAGAAGAATTAATCATCCTAGAGGATGACATTCTTCCCGACCCCTCATTTATCCCGTTTTGCGAGGCAATGCTTGATCGCTACCGCAACGTAAATCACATCGTTCAAATTAGCGGCTACGCTCCATTTAGATACAAGCCTCGTGGTTCAGACTACTTGTTCACTCATTATTCCGGAATTTGGGGATGGGCAACCTGGCGTCGAGCATGGAGCATTATGGAAAGATTGGATGAATCGGTCTGGTCTGAAATTAAACAAAATGGACGCATGAAAGACTTTTGCCTATCATCAATCGAGACCGAATTGCGCACATCTGAACTGGATGACATATTCAGCGGAAAGGTCAACAACTGGGACGCAAAATGGGTTCTCGCTAGAAATATGCAAAGAGGGCTGGGTGTCGTGCCTCGTTGCACCCTAACTAAAAACATCGGGTTCTCAACAAGATCAACGCACACACTGAATCCTCTAAACCCGCACCGTTTCGCCAGGCTGCAAACAATTACCCCACCGTTCCAGGGACCGCAAAACTTACTGGTAGACGAAAATTACGACCGCATAAGCAATAAGCGAATCTACTCGCGATATGCAATAATACGTACAAAAGTTTGGAAACTAGCCAGATCTCAGTCTCAAAAGAAAGGAGCAGAGCACAAAAACATTACTGATTCGACTTACTTACGATAGCACCGATGTTATCACGCACGAACGGAACAGCCTTTTGAACAATGTCATAAAGAATCCTATGAAACCCTAATTTATCCAAACGCGGATGAAATTGAAACCATGATTCACTGACTCTGCCCCCCGCCAGACGGATGCATTCCATAAGATCTGTACGTGTGTATTCCCTCCAATGCGGAGCCACAGCACAACGATTCTCCGAATCCAATTGCAAGGAAAAATCGTGCATCGAAGGATAAGGATTACGCCCCGACAACACAGTTAATCTTCTATAAAGAGACACAGCATTAGGAACAGTTATGTAGAGGTGCCCGTCTCTAGCGAGAGACTCTAAAAATATCTTAATGGCTGTAAGCGGATTAAAAGACCAATGCTCTATGCACTCGCAGCATTCAATCAATGCATATCCACCATTAAAAACAGGCAAGTCTTTAACCGTATGAACATCCTTCAAATCTAGCTCACAAAGTCTAACACCAACCGATTTATATATCTGCCTAATCGAATCGGAAAGGACACTGGGATGGTCTAACACAGTCACATTCAATCCTCTTTTTCGCAAAATTAGTGCAGTGATGCCAGGCCAAGCACCTATAAGCATCACAGCAGACTTCCCTAGATTAATTGGCTTCAAAAGCATGTTCTCAATGCATATTTGCTCAATAATGCGAGCCCTATGTGCCTGAAGATAGGCTACCGAACTGTATAGGCCATAAGCTGCATCGCTATCAATATCACCCAAATGCTTCTCAAATAAAGCAGCAGCTTGAAGCAACTCACTGCGTGATGATCTCGGATATCCGCATTGCATAATAAGAGTACCTTTAAATGTATGTAGAGAATATTACAATTTGGTCTTAAACAAAATAGAGAATTACACACACAAACACAACCTCGCCAAACAAAATATTCGACCCACACCTTTCAATTTGAAGAATCACAATGACACTGGAATCATCACACTTCTTCTTGGATAAAGGAGCATGAATATTCTTGACCAATCGTGTCAACAATACTTTGCTTCGCCCTATAAAGAGCGAAAACAGGCTTGCCTAAAAGCTGCCCGAGAACATGAGCCGATGTAATAATGCCGTAAACCATCCCACACTGCGCAATGAGTCGCTGATAGTCCTCCAAAGTACCCCTCCAGGTCTCATATTTGGGATGATCGGGTTGCTCTCCGTAGGCTACAATAATCGGGCGAAACCCCGTGTTTATTACTAATTCATCAAGATGGCTGTATATCCAATTGTAATATGAGTCATTTTTTGTAAAAGACACCGATTGACTCTCTTGAAAAACAAGGATCGTCTTGTCGTTTTTGATCTCCAACGTGGTCTCCGCTCTCCTGAAATCAATTTGCGGGAATTTCCGATACCAATGCTCGACATAAGGTCGGCCCAGGAAATGCGATTGGAGCCACCGAAAGGGAAATATTTGGTTCCAGATAACAACCTTCCCTTCTTTCTTTAGCTTCGCCAACCAGTATAATTGCCAAATGGCTTCATTATAAATGTGTCCCCAGCGAATGTTTTTCGCGCAGTAGCGGCAGAGATGAACAGGACGAGGCTTGATATATGGGAAAAAGGAAAAAGGATTACCAAACGATTCATCATAAACAACTTCTACATTGCAACCTTTATCGTGATACCATTTCGCCAGCGGGGCTGTATACCAAAGGTCGCCCAAGCGTCCTGTTTGGAGTATGGATATATTCTGATTCATTCTTGATCCAGATCAAATCGCTTAGGAGATAAAGACATTAAATTTCTTGCCCCATAATCTTAAATGCTTTTGCGCTTTGTAAACGATTTTCTACGAATGTAATATCTCGAATATAAAGGCTGTTATCCTGCACCTCATCAATTTCTGTCTTTGCAAGTTTCCGTGTAAAGGGATCATAACGATGCGACTGAAAACCATTTTGCGCTAATAGTTCATGTATTTCGGCAGGATCGATGTTGTATCGCCAGCTATGCGCACCCACTTCAATAATAATAGCTTTCAACTTTTCGGACTTGAGGGTCTCTGATGCTCCTCTAAGCGCTTGTTTCTCATGTCCTTCCACATCAATCTTCATTAAAGCTGGCGTTTGCTCCAACAATATTGAGTCAAGTCGCTTGGTTTCAATTCTTGATGAATTTCCCTCCTCTGCTGCGGTGGCAATGTGGCTTAGAGTCGATTCTTTTGATTTAACAAAGAAACATGACGCATTCTTGTCTGATATGCATGCATGTATTGCATCTACGCTATCGTCCATTTCATTGATACTAATATTGTCTTGAAGGCAAGCAAACGCTTCATCTCCAGGCTCAACGGATACGCAACGTGCGCCGATTGCTTTTCCTGCTAGCACTGTAAATACCCCAACGTTAGCGCCTACATCAACAAAAAGATCTTCTTTTCGCAAGAAGTGCAGACAGAATGCCATTTCCTCAAATTCATGTAGCCCGCTATAAGCGCAACCCGCTGAACCGGGCATCATAAACTCAGAGAAAATGCGACTATCGTTAACCCACGGAACTAAAACTTTACCAGGTACCAGCCGACTACCGAACTGCCACTTAACAAATCGAATCAATGCCATTAGCCTGTTTGGTTTATTTAGCGGGTTTTTCAAAACCATTCCCAAAACCACAAACAATTTCTTCAAAATGCCCTCCCGCATTTGGCACCAACTACAGGAATCGGATCTATATCATTACATTCAGGCGCAGAAAGCATGCGACATCCTGCATAAAGATGGAGCAACGTCCTAATCAGCGGATCCAGCATTTCAAGCATACGCTGGTGGCGCCAAGCATCTACGGATTCGGGCGCAGAATAACATGAAGGTAGCTCGGTATCTGTCGCTTGTTCGGTCTCAAGCCGAGAGTGCCTATTGTAACTGGCTTCATACCCCATCCGACACCTCGTAACAAATGCATGTCATTAAATCACCCCGGGAAAGATACTTCTTATTCGGCACACTTGTCGATCCTGCTCATATCCCGATTTCAGCAGAGGTCTTTCATATTTTCATGTTAATCGCGGTGGCCATGCGTTCTGCACATCCGGGAATCGAACTTACGGTACGACTTTTGGATAAGGCCGCAGCGCCAAGCTTCTGTCTTTGGGCAGCATCGGTGGCCAGTTGGCGGAGGCGTCGGCAGAAGGTTTCGCCTTGATCGACCGGGAATAGGTAGCCGTTGCGGTCGTCTTCGATAAACTCGGCAATGCCACGCAGGTTGACCGCCAGGATCGGTTTACCGCAGGCCATCTCGTGATTGAGTGTCTCGGTCATGTGGAAATGATCGGTTTCCTGGCCGACCCGCATGACTAGCCCGATATCCATCGAGGCTAATGCCTGATTGAGCGCCTCTTCAGATGGTAGCCAGCCGGTGAATACCACCCGTCCTTCTATACCGAGCGTCTTGGTCAATTGCTTTAAGTTCCCCATCTCGGAACCATCGCCGATCAGCAGGAACTTCAGGCTGGGTAATGCTTCCTTCAGTTCTTCCATACGCTCCAGGATCCAATCATTGCCTTTGTTGGGATGCAGGATCCCGTGATGGGTCATGACCACATCGGCGTCGGCAAATCCGAATGTCTGGCGTGTGGCTGCTCGCGTCTGGCCGTCGACGGGATGGAATATCTGGTGATGGCAGGGGTTGGGTACCACAATTACCTTTTCTGGCGCAACACCACGCTCAACGAGGAATGTCTTAGCGGCCTCGACGTGCGTGAAGATGAGCGGCAATCGTCTCCAGCTCCAGCAATCGATCCGTTCGACAAGATCGCGCAACCAATGCAGCCAGAGACGCTTTTCGGTGTAGATCCGGGCGAAGAAGTCCATCACCATGATGGCGACGTTGTGGCCATAGAAGATCTGGAGAATCAACGCCCCGAGGGGTAGTGTCTCTTCCCAATAGATGAAATCAATCTTTAGCCGTCGGCAGTGCCAGCCGATACCCGGCAATGCCAGATAAAACCGCAGGGTCTTGGTCCATTTGTCCTTGGGATTTGCCCGATCAAACTGCCAGGGCAGACGATGAAAGCTGAAGCGTTTCTCCGTTTCCTCTGGCACTGGCTCCGGCGATTTCGGGCCAAAGAAATGCAATTCATGGGACTCGGACAACAGTTCAGCCAGACGCGGCACGGCGTGCCCGCCGCAGCACAGCCAGCCACCCAGCCCGTACCGGTGCAAGAATGCAATCTTCTTTCGCTCTCCACGCATGGTCATCCAGTATCCACATATCTGCTTCTATTTACAATCCCGGATTGTGTATGTCGCTTACAGGATTACCGTATGAGGCGCGTTCCTCGGCAACCCTATCCAGCTGCTTCGCTTGAGATTTCCACTCCTCTTCAATGACATGCCAGTCATGAAGCGTCGCCGGATCGAAGTCGGCGCCGTTAGGCCATACCACAGTATGAACGTCGGTGTCGAGGCTGACTTGCCGGAACACCTCGGGGTCACGCAATGGCTCGTACAACTCGCCCATAAGAACGGGTTCGAGGTTGACGGTTTGTGATGTGCCGTCGTTGAACCCCAGATGTAGAGAATGAGGACCAACAACGGAAACTGATGTGATTCTGTAGATTTCGTGTTGATGCAGTTCTGCCCACCCCTCGACCAATCGTCGTTGTCTGTCTGGCAGTTCGCCCGCCAACAATCCAACCGGATCGATCCCGAAAACGGCATCAAAATCATGGTAGTATACATGGAAATGCGGGGCATGGTGCTTTGCCTGCGGTTCAGCAAACATCCGTACGATGATTCCCAGGAATCTGCTTATTTCAGGCATCTCTATTTTCCCTTAGTGTTTTTTTGCGATAGGCTACCGGTTTCTGGATCATGGGTCAACAGATAACAAATACATGAAGTAATGGGTCAGTTATAGGGGGGCCATAGTTTTCCATGGTCATCCGTTTCCCCCG
>CAZZBA010000046.1:0-3938 GCA_964652765.1 uncultured Victivallales bacterium
CGGTTGCAGTCGCGCATCCTGGGGGACTAAACCCTGCTGTGACGTATGAACGCGCCTATGCGGGCGAGAATGCCGAAATGGCGGTCGCCGGGATTGAAACGCTGGAAACGGAAAGCGAGGTCGGCTACGTGGTCATCGCCAGTTCGGCCAGCCTGAGCGTGACCGAGGCGCAGCCTCTGCCGGCATCCATGTTCGCGATCGACCGGGCCGAGATCCCGCCGGAGTATGCGGCGCTGGTGTCCGATCCGGTCCTGGCCGCGTTCAAGTACACGCACGCCCCGCATCCGGCGGTGGTTCGGATCCACCGTTACCCGTCGGAACCATTGCTGGGGCAGATTGCCGATTATGTCGAGCTGGACACGCAGCTTACCCGCGACGGGGAGTCCGTGACGACGGTCAACTATTATCTCAAGAACGCCTCGCGTCAGCACCTGCGCATCCGCTTGCCTGAAGCGGCCGCGCTATGGTCGGTCCGCATGGTGGACGAGCAGGGGCAGAAGCAGGATGCGCTCTCGCAGCGCGACGGGGATGTGATCCTGGTGCCGGTGGGGCGGCTGCGTGACCCGAATACGGCGCTCCAGGTCGAGGTGGTCTACGCGCTCACGCATGGCGAGCCCGGATTCTGGCGCAGCGGTGTCGGCCGCCTGATGCTGGCGGGGCCGCTGATGCCTGACACGCATGCTGCATTCGTGCGCTGGCGCTTGATGGCTCCGGCAGGCTTCTCGATCGCCGGGGTTGGCGGTGCAGAGACAACGTTAACCGATCAGGGACGCAGCGGGTTGCCGGCGGCGGCGGGCAAGGCCGTTGCCCTGGTGCGTGCGCTGCTGGGGCGTGGCCGGTCGCCGCTGGCGGTCTTGCGGCAGGGGTGGGGTGGTGGTGAGACGGCGGAGATCGTCCGCGCGGTGGAACTCGCGACCAGTCAGCCGCCGCAGTTGGCGCTGCAGGTCGTGCCGGCGTGGATGGGTGCCCGCAGCAGTGCGCGTGGCTTGCTTGCCGGGGTGCTGGTCGGGATGGTGCTGCTCGCCTACGGGTTGCGGAGGCGAGGCCTCGTTTCGGCGTCCCTTGGTATGACCGTCCTGGCGGCGGGGCTTTCGCAGGCGGCCCTGGGGCGCAGTGCGCTGGCGGTATTGCTGTTGCTCTCACTGGCCGGTCTTTTTGTCTTTAGAGGCGGATGGCGTCCGTTCTGGCGGTTGCTGGCCTGGGGCTGGCACGTCATCGCGGCCGGGTTCCGGTATGTGATCAGCCTGCTCCGGCGTCGCCGGAAGCCGAAGGCAACGGTATCGGACGATGGTGGCGAGGCGGCCTGTGAAGGTGGTAATGCCGGTCTGGATCCGTTCGCTCCGCTTTGCCCGGTGGACGGCGTCGATCCCGCACGGCAGGGGCGCATCGCGTTGCCGCTGCTGTTCCTGTCTTCCGTCGCGGCCCTGTCGTGCTGTGTCATGCCGGTCATCGCGGATGAAGTGGCACCCGTGCGCATGGTTCCGGTGATGGACGATGTCCGCCTGGAGATCGATGGTCCCGCGACGGGCGTCGGTATCGAGGGCAGTGCCGAGATCCGCACCACACTGGCGTTCCGTACTGACGAACCGGCCTCGATGATCATCGCCCCGGCGGGGCATGTGCTCAAGGGTTACCGGTTCGATCCCGAGGCGATGGCTCTGGTGACGACGGCGGAGGGGTATCGCCTGGACATCAACCGTCCGGGCATGCATGAGGTGACCTTTACCGTCCAGTCCCCTGTCGTCGAGCAGCAGGGCTTCCGGCGGCTGGAGCTCATGTTGCCGCAAAGCCTGCGCAACCGGGTGATCCTGCGGATTCCCGAGTCCGGGCTCGACGTGCAGTGCGACGAGGCCGTGCTCCTGGATCTGCGTGAGCAGGCGGAAGCCACCGAGGTCGAGGCGGTATTCGGTGCCGCCGAGCGCATCGCCTTCTTGTGGCGTCCGCGGGTGCGCCGTACCCAGCTTGAGAAAACAGTCTTCTACAGCGAGGTCAATGCCTTCGCGGCCCTGTATGCAGGCGTGGTGGATGTCAGTCACCAGATTCAATACCGCATTGCCCAGGGGGAAGTGCGCGAGATGAAGATCCGTGTACCGGAGGGAATGACCGTTACAGCCGTGGAGACGGCCGGTGTGGCGACCTGGAGCTTCGACCCCGTGAACCGTATGCTGGAGACCATTTTCGAGCGTCCGGTCACCGGCGAGCTGACCCTGCATGTCCGTACTCAGGTAGCGTGCGAGGGGCTGCCTTATGAGGCGCGAATCGGAGCGCTGGAGGTCATTGGTGCCGCCCGGCAGCGCGGTTCCCTGGCGCTGGCCGCGCCGGATACCGTCCAGGTCCGTGTGGATCGCGCCGACGGCCTGACGCCGATCAATATCGAGGACTTCGCCGCATCGGCCATGGCGCTGGCAGCCGTGCGCAAGGAGGGCGGCAGCGTGGCGTTGCCAGCATTGCGGCGGGCCTTCCGGTATCACCAGGCGGCGGAGGCGATCGCGCATATCACGGCCGAACCGGTGATGCCCGAGTTGCGTGTCGAGGAAAGCGGGGCGCTGACCGTTGCCGATGAACGCATCGCGCTGGCCACGCGCCTGCAACTGGACGTGGCCAAGGCCGCCGTCTTCTCGGTGGCATTCGAGGTGGCTGGCGGTTTCGGGATCGAGGCGTTGACGGGTGGCGATGTCAGTCTCTGGGGTGATGCCGGCACGGCGACAAACGCGGCGGTTGCCGTGGAGGAAGCCTGGAACCGGGTGGTGGTGCATTTCAATCGTCCGGTGCTTGGCCAGACGGAGATCAATCTGGTCATGGCGCGTATCGGCACGGGTGGTTTCGAGTCGCAGATGCGGGTGCCGCGGGTGAAGGTGACCGGGGCGCGCACGCATCGCGGACGCCTGACACTGGCGGGCGAGCGCGGTATCCGCATGATGGTCGATCAACAGGTCGGCGTGGATATGAAGAAGGCCAGCGAGGCCGGTATCCGCCAGGCCGGTGTGCTGGTCTTCGATATCCACCGCCCCGACTGGAGCATCGTGCTGCGGGCCGACAAGCTCGATCCGGTGATCAAGCCGCAGATCCTGCAGGTGGTGGAACTGGCGGATGGCCTGATGCGGATCAAGGCCTATGTGCGTTACCGGATCGAGAATGCAGGGGTGAAAACCTTCCTGCTGCAATCCCCGGATCCGGAGGCGACCCTGACCGTCAATGGCGCTGGCATTGCCCGCGTGCAGGCGATTGATCGCGAGAAGGGTATCTGGCAGGTCGATCTGCACAACAAGGTTGACAACGCCTACCAGCTTCTCGCGACTTTCCAGCACCGTTGGCAGCGCACCGGTCAGCTTGCCGAGATCCGCCCGCTGATGACCCTGGGCACGGAAGCCGCGCGCGGGTTCCTCGTGGTGACGGGGGCCGGGCGGGTGCAGGTCGACGACGCGGATCGTCCGGACGGGCTGCGGGTGATGGACCCGCGCAATATTCCCGCCGAGTTCGGGGCGGGTGATCTTTCCTCGGCCGTCAAGTGCTACGAGGTTCTGGATCCGGCCTTCGTGCTGCCGCTCTCCGTTGTGCGGCACGATGCCGCCGATGTCCTGCCCGCCGGGATCGAGCAGACGCGCATCACCTCCGTCATGGCGGCCGATGGGCGGCAGTTGATGCGGGTGGTCCTGCGCATGAACGCCGGGCGGTTGCGTCTGCTCAAGGTGAAGCTGCCAGACAGGACTGACCCCGTGTGGACGGCACTGGTCAACGGGCAGGATGCCCCCGTCTCGCGCGATGGCGACCTGTACTGCATCCCGCTGGACGTCGAGGATGGCGCCCACGGCATCGACGTCGAGTTCATGTATGCCGGAGCCCCGGTCTCGAGCGACTGGCGTGGTCAGCGGCGCTACGAGGCCCCGCGGTTCGAGGGCCTGCCGCTGCGCGATATCGAGTGGGTGATGTATGCGCCC
>CAZZBA010000046.1:3948-16888 GCA_964652765.1 uncultured Victivallales bacterium
CGGCAGCATGGAACTGGCGGACGAAGGCGTGCAGGCCTATCGTTTCGACGTCCGTCGCTACCTCGAAGGCAACCGCACCCGGCGCGAGGAGACCCTCGAGCAGGCCGGGCGCCTGCTTGACCAGGGTGCCGAGCTGCAGCGTGCGGGCAAGCAGAAGGAGGCGCGCGACGTGCTGCGCACGGCGATGAATTATTCCCAGGGCGAGGCGGACCTGAACGAGGATGCCCGTGTGCAGTTCCGCAACCTGCAGATGCAGCAGGTCAAGGTCGGTCTCTATAACCGGCGCAATTCGCTGCGCAACGCCCAGAATATCGTGCTGGCACCGGACGCTGCCGTGCAGGTCGACAACATGGAGGATGGCCAGTTTACCACCGAACAGTTCGCGAAGATCGAGCAGTCGTTGTCGGTCCGCGACAACAGCGCGCTGGACATCGTGGCCGACCGCATGGTCGGGCAGCAGGATGCCGCCAAGGCGGCGGTCAGCGCGATCCGGGTGACGATGCCGGAGCACGGGCGTGCACTGCGGTTCTACCGCAAGCTGCTGGTGGATCCCGAGGCGGGCCTCAGTGTCGAATTCCGTGTCGTGCGCGGGGGTGTCGCCTCGGCCGCCAGCCGCCTCTGGCCGCCTGTCGTGCTCTTCGCGGCCTTCCTGCTGCTGTTGCGTCAGTCGCGGCTTTACAGGGCGCGCGTTTGAGGCTAGGATGCCGACCTTACGTTTGAAACTTTTCGGGGAATACGCATCATGCAACAGGAACAAAAGGGCAGGGAACTGGATGTCGGTTACGTCGCGCACCTGGCACGGCTGCATTTGACGGCGGAAGAGGTAAAGACCTTCCAGCCGCAGATGGAGCATATCGTCGGTTATGTCAAGCAGATCGATTCACTCGATGTCAGCGGCGTGGAGCCGACCTCCCACGCGGTGGCGGTGACCAATATACTGCGCGAGGACCGTGCGCGTCCCGGCCTGGACCACGACCGGGTGATGGCCAATGCCCCCAGCGAGGCCAACGGCCTGTTTGCCGTGCCGAAGATCGTCGAGTGATCCTCTCAGTAGGCACCTTGGGCATTCTGCCACTTCTGCGCGAACCAGTGCTCGAATCGTGTCTCGACGCGGCTGGGATTCTCGTGTGCGCAAATGAAGCCGTTCTGGAGCGCACAGCTGTGTGGAGCATCGACTTCCTCGAAGCGGATATCCATGGACCAGCGAACCCTGTCGGTCAAGTTCGGCAAGGCGGCATGGGGCATGAGTTGATTGAAGCAAAGCACATCGCCGCGGCGCATGGGGATCGGGAGGCCCTGCAATCTGGCCCGGTCGGCAGGGGATAATCCAATAAACTTGGTTTCAGGGTCGTCGTAGTTATCGTAAAGCGGGTCGAGGTGGTGACCGGGGGCAACCTGCAGGCAGGAATTGTTCTCGTCAACGTCGACCAAAGGCACCCACATGGTGATTATGTTCGAGTTGGCTGATTGGCGAAAGTACTGGGCATCCTGGTGCCAGGGCGTGTTGGTGAAATGTTGCTGCTGCAATTTCGGGCGCGCGTTGAAGATACCGTGTGCGGCAATATTTGGCGATCCGATCAGGTCGCGGGCAAGTCCGATGAAGGCTGGGTGCCGCATAAACTCAAACACTTCCGGGCTGACGATACTTCGTCGCGGGCTGCGTTGATAGGTTGGTTTGCCGGCGGCGAACCAGGCGGCATTCAAGCGCTGGTCGAAAGGCAGGTTCTCATGGAGGTCATCCAGCTTGCCTTGCGCTTTCCACTCCAGAATCGTTGCATCAGCCCATCGGAGCAGGGGCTGTTCGACAAGCCTGAGAATATCCTCTGAAACGATCCCCTCGATGTGTAGATAGCCTTGTTCCAGGTAGCGATCCCATTGCTCCTGAGTAATCTGTTCGAACAGTCCAACGGTTTTGTTTGCCATGTTTCCACCTGTCATTATGTTTACTGAAATGCTGTCAAATCCACTTGGCTGCAAAAATGTTCACAAGGATAATATACACAATAAGTGAAATGTCAAAGCAAAATCAAATTGCGGTGAATACGGGATTGTAGGTGCTTATACCAGGTTGCTGGCAGGGTCTGAAGGCTTGAGGTTGCCCGCTTGATGTGCAATAGTGTGGTAATGCTCAGGTTCACGCCATTACGCAACTCGATAGGAAAGATCCGATTATTACCTCATCCAAGATCATGACCGTTGTCTGCTTAGTGCTGATCGACAAGCATGGGTCTTTCCTGGCGACGCAGCGACCGGCCGGTAAACACCTTGGCTTGTTCTGGGAATTCCCAGGTGGCAAGGTCGAGGAAGGTGAATCACCGGAATGCGCGTTACGGCGCGAGATTCAGGAGGAACTGGGCATTGGGGTAGGGGCGTTGCAACCCATGCCTGCCGTCGCGCACGTTTACGAATTCGGCACCATTCGCCTGCTGCCCTTCAAGTCCTCCTGTGCCACCCGCCCGCGCTTGACCCTGACCGAGCATATCGATGCCAAATGGATCGATCCGTCCGATTGGCAATCGCTTCAATGGACACCCGCCGACATCCCCATCATCCACGATTTATTAACACGGATATTCTAATAACGTACCAACGCAAGAGGAGAACAACATGCTGGATTTCAAACTGGACGAAGCCCTCTGTATCCAATGCAAGGAATGCGTACGCGACTGCCCTTCTCGGGTCATTGTCCTGCGCGATGACGGTATTCCCGAGTTGAGTCCCGAGGCCGAGCGCAACTGCATCCGCTGCCAGCACTGTCTGGCCATCTGCCCAACCGGTGCCATCTCCATTTTCGGGAAGAACCCGGGAAAAAGCCTCCCGATCGATCCCGCCCTGCTGCCGGGGCTCGATGCCGTGGACCGGCTGGCGAGAAGCAGACGCACAACCCGTCGTTACAAGCCGGAGAACGTCGATCTTGAATTGATCCGGCGACTGCTTGATGGTGCCAGTTATGCGCCCACCGGGGCCAACAGGCGGAAGCTGGTTTTTTCCGTCATCGACAACCGTGATGACATGAAGGCCATCCGGCAGCAGGTCATGGAAGCACTCCAGGATGCAGCAGAGGCGGGCACCATACCGGAACATCTCGCCTACCTGCACGCGGCCGTACCCGCCTACTTCAAGTACCGTGCCGACCTCATCTTCCGGGGCGCGCCACACCTCCTGCTCGTTTCTGCCGAGGCCGGGGCGCTCTGTCCCGAACAGGATGTCGCCATTGCCCTTGCGACCTTCGAGATCCTGGCTGCCGCGGCAGGACTTGGTACCACCTGGTGCGGCATGTTCAACATGGCCCTTGCTGCAGCGCCTTCGCTGAAAGACCGGTTCAACCTCACCGGCGCACAAGCCTACTACGCCATGCTCTTCGGTGTGCCGAAAGTCAACTACGCCCGCACCGTCCAGCGCGAGGACAGCGCCAAGCGGATCCGCCTCACCGCCAAGGTCGGCTAGGTTGTAACTTCACCTATTCTAAGTCAGATTAAGGCGAAAGATGAAGGTTGCTTATGCTCCTCCCCTAATCTTTTGCCTTGATCTTTCGCCCTAATCTTCTCCCGCTCCCACACACCTTCCCCCAAGTTTCTCCATGCATCATCCGGGGGCCACGGGGCCGCGGCTAATAGGCAACCAGACGCTCGAAGGCCCTGGCGTATCGGATGCCGAATTCGCGAAGCGAGGCGGCATTGAAGTGAAGGGAATCGCCCTTGTCAGTCAAGCCGTCAGCGCTGACGCACAGGTAGCCGGGGACGCGCTTGCCAAGATCCTGGAGCGTACGGTTGATCAACTCATAGTGGGTTGTTTTCTCAAACGCCTTGAGAAAGTATCCGATTTCCCCGGCAATGAAGGGCACATCGGGGCACTCCAGCTCCGTCCGCAGGCGCGCGATCATGGTGACCATCCGCTCGCCGTAGGTTGTGGCCAGCTCGGCTTCGCAGGCGTCATGCTCCCCCTGATGCCAGAGAAGACCGGCCAGCTTCCCGTGTTTCAAGGCCTCGGTAGCCTCCTTGACCGCTGTCTCGTGGAGATCTTCCCCCGGCATCCAGCGCCTGAGTGGAGATCCGCCCACCGCGCAGGGGACAAGTCCTATCGGCGACAAGCCCGTTCTCTTCATGACCTCGATGGCAAAGCTCATTCCCAGGCCAGCGCCGACCATCCGCGGCTTGTCCGTGTGTAACGGCTCCTCTGCCGTCATCCACTGCCCGTCACGCCACATGAACACGTCGGGATGCCTCAGGGGAGGGACCTCGCTCAGGTCTCCGCGTCCGGACATGTTGGATTGCCCCATCAGGATAAAGATATTCAGTTCTTTCATCACGTGCCTAATCGCGTTAGCCGTTTCCTGTTTTCAATGCTTGAACAGATCATAGTCGTCGCCGCATGCCATCGCAACGCCAATCCACGCCAATCCAGGGCGGACGCATCAAATAAAGCAGTGCATAGGCAACTCATCAATGCGAAGCGGATGCACGGAATAATGGGTTGATGCGGCTTAGCCGCGGGGCTTGCTGCAAACAATAAAAAGCACCAGTGCTACCTGCTCGGCAGCACTGGTGCTCAATCACTCTTTAGAAGTCTCTACAGCTTACTTCTTGGCACAGCAAGGCTTCGAGCAATCTGCCGGGCATGCAGCCTTCGCCTCGCCAGCAGGCTTCACCTCGCCAGCAGCCGTCGCCTCGCCAGCAGGCTTCTCTGCCGTCTTGCAGGTTCCGCAACAAGCCTTTTCCATCTTGGCACCACAGGAGCCCTGCCCCTGGCCACTCTTCTTGCCACCACACAATGTGGAGCAACCAGAACTCAACAAACCAACCGCTGTCACCATCGTGACCACTGCACACATCGTTGCAACACGCTTCATTCTTCCTCCTAATCTAGTTTTACACGTCATGACAGACCATCCGCACAACGCTTCGATATTTAATTGTAGCAGAGTACCATAACCAAACAACCCCTAATCTTTTCGCCACTGAATCTTTTCGCCACTTGCCCCGAGCCCGCGATTCAGGCATGATCTACCATTATCAGAAACTGGGGCGTGAACCATTAGCGAAAAGCCGTTGTTACGATGTATGGCCCCCCGTGCCTGTGAGGTGGAAAAATGGATACAACAGCAACCCTGCAACGTGGTGCCATCACCATTCACGCCATCCCGGTACTGGGAGACAACCTTGTTTATCTTGTCTGCCGTGGGGATACGGCACTGTTGGTGGATGCCGGCGAAGCCGCCCCTGTTAAAGCCATACTCCAGCATAAACGGCTCAAACTGGCCGACATCCTGATTACCCACCACCATGGCGACCACACCGCCGGACTGTCCGCGTTGCAGCCGCTTGTCTGCAATACGGAAGCAATCACAATCGTCAATACCATCGCGGTTCCCGGCCACACGCCCGACGACCTTGCCTTCCACCTGCCCGAGGTGGGGGTCGTCTTCACCGGCGATGCCCTCATCAACGGTGCTTGCGGACGCGTACCGTCCCGCGATGCCGCGGCGCTGCTCCACCAAAGCCTGCAACGTCTCGCCGCCTTGCCCGGCGATACCCTCGTCCTCGGAGGACACGACTACCTGGAGGATAATATGCGCTTTGCCCTGACCGAGAATCCCGCCTGCACCGCCGCCCGCGCCCGGTTCGAACGCTATCGCATCGACCAGCCCGGTGCCATTTTCGTGTCGCTGGCCGAAGAGAAACGCACCAACCCTTTCCTGCAGGTCGCCAATGCCGTCGAGTTCACGCACCTCCGCCACCGCAAGGACCATTTTTAATCGGGAAACCATGCGGAGGCTGTTTCGAGTGGCGGGAGCAAGGGCGGCAGGGGGGGCAGCGGATTAGCTGCGACGCATTCACGCATGGCCAGCGCCGGTGTCGAACGCTCCGCCGAAGCCATGTATTGCAGTTTTCGACCTGTAACATGGCTATTATTCCGTAGTACCGCGTTAGTAAGTAGGTCGTGGCACCTTGCCCGACCGCCGAGCATAAGCCGTCTAGCTGCGAAATGAGAAGACGTGCCGCCTCTCATTCCGTGCGCGAAACCCTGCATCGGGACGGGATTTGTGTTGATTATGTCGAATCCCTTTCATAATTTCTCTCGCATGAAACATCGGCATCTAAATCACGAGAATTTGACGCTTGCCGCAATCGACGACATTATCGCTCGTGGAGGTCGCTTGGATTGGGTTAAGTTGCGAGATGCAACGGCGGATGCCGCCGTTGTAGCGAAGGTCGTTTGTGTTTGCAGCGCCCATGCGGGTGATCCTTACGCCCAGCGATATCATCTCTGGAGGTGCTATGTCAGACCAACTGCAGCCTGAATGGGATCTTTTGCTTTCCTCTGCGGCACGACTGTAGCGTATCCTTCCGTCAGCGGTGCTGGTGGGCGGTACAGCGGCTTCGTTGCATGCGAACCAGAACCATCGTTTTTCGAGTAACGCTGACCATGTGTTGACAAACCTTCGTGACCGTTTTGACGAAATTCTTGCCGATCTGGAGCAAGTGGTTGGCTGGAAAACTGCCCGTATCCGTCGCCCCGTTATTATACTCGGCAGCTTGGACGGCATCGAGACGGGGATTCGTCAGTTGATCCGGGAGCGACCGCTTGAAACCATGCAGGTGGATTGTAATGGCCAAATCGTTACAGTTCCAACTTTGGCGGAAATCTTACGCATCAAAGCTGTGCTGATCCTGAAACGCAACGCGACGCGTGATTATCTGGATTTTGTCGCTTTGGCCGATGGGATGGAAGAAGCGGGAGTTCTCGCTGCGCTCGAACGATTTGACGATTATTATCCTCAACCGAATGGGGAATCTGCGCTGCTGCAGCTCCAGGTGCAGTTGGCAAAGCCATTGCCGTACGACCTTGAGGCGACCAGATTGGATGAATACAAGAATCTGGCACCCAAGTGGCACGATTGGGCGATTGTTGAATCCGCCGCCGTCGGGATTGCTGTTCTCATTCTCGACCATCTGGATGCCTGACTTAGTGCCATCAGAACCCCAGCCGCCCGTCCTCGACATCCAGTGCCAGGGCGAGGGCCAGCGCATTCCGCAGCATGAACGAGCCATAGTCCGCCGCCAGCGCGACCACCGCCGCCGCCCCAGCCTCCGTCCAATCATGCCGCCGGCCAGTGCCGCCGCCAGACGCTCCGCCGAAACCTGGTATGGCAACTTTATCCCGGTCTTCAGTCTATGTTTCAGCTTTCTGCTTACCACCCCAGCTCCTCACTCAGCCCATGGGCTAAAGGCGAGACTCACTGTCCTTGCAGGTTTGGCATACAAAATCGATATGCGTATAAGATGTATGATAAGTCTTGACGGCAGGCAAGGTTTGTCATACAAGATCGATAAATCTGATGAAAGTATGGTAATCGGGGTGAGGGTATGGCGATTCGTGAACTACTAGAGGAAGAGTTGGAAAACTCCCTACGCATGGAGCAGCGGTATACGGAGGAACTGGAAAAACTCCCTAGGGGCAGCATGGTACGCAAAACCGTGAATGGGCATGCCTATTACTATATCGTCATGCGGGATGAGCAAGGCAAGGTCAAGCTTGTTTACAAAGGGCAAGTGGATGCTGCCGAGCAAAAGTTTTACCAACTGACCAAGGAGAAACGGGCGCAATACCGGAAGCTGCGCGCGAAGGTCCGAGCTCAAATCCGGTTTATCAGGAGGGCATTGCGTGCAAAAGCAGCAGTATGATCTTTGTCGCGAAGTGCTCCGTCGCCTCCAGTCCGAAAAGGTGCTGCCACATCTGATTCTGACTGGAAGCTGGTGTTTGCTGCTTTATCGGCAATATTTCGGGAAAACCGCCATTTTCGCAACTCTACGGACACGCGACATTGATTTTCTTGTTCCTCTGCCGGTCTCGATAAAAGACAAGGTTGATGTTCCGCTAATGCTTGAAGATCTGGGGTTCGTAATTGACTACAAAGGGAATGAAGGGTTCATGCAGCTGGTTCACCCGGAACTGATGCTGGAGTTTCTCGTGCCGCAGCGAGGCCGTGAATCGAATCATGCCCATCCATTGCCACAGCTGGGCATGAACGCTCAGCCTCTGCGCTACATGGATATGGCGACTATGCACACGATACAGCTTACCTTCGAGGGTATTCCATTGAGCGTTCCACATCCCGCCAGTTTTTCCCTTCATAAGTTGCTGGTGGCTCCACGACGCAAGGAGGAAGCCAAGCGAACGCGTGACATCGAGGTAGCGGTTGAATTGCTAAATTTGCTCCTGGCCAGGCGGGACACGGCTATTCTCGCAAAGGTGATTAGTCACATTCCTGTCTCATGGCGAAAGACGATATTCAAAGAGCTTGAGGGGGCAGGTGCAGAGGATAGATATATGCAAACAGCTTGAACCGTTCGCGGCGAGGTAAATCCACATCAAATATGGACCATCCTTTGCCGGACAGTCCTCCTCCCACGCATCAGAACCCCAGCCGCCCGTCCCGTTCGGGCGGGACTTGTGTCCGCCCTCCAGCACCAGGGCGAGGGCCAGCGCATTCCGAATGAATTGGGTGTGCAGCCTTCATCAGATCCGCAAGCCGGAAAACTTGCGGCCACCCCGCCTGATGGCCGGTCTTGAATGCTGGTAGTTCGCCCAAATTCCATGTGTAACCATTCAGGACATTATTAGATTCAAGCCGCTTCACCGAGAAAACGAGGTAATTGGCTTCGCCACCGCCTTGTTCCGGATAGCGGGTGGCCGGAGGCGTTGCGGGGGGTGGCGGGGGAGGCGTGGCGGCGGGCGGGGGTGGGGGAGCTGGCGGATGAGGAGCTGTATCCGGCGGATGCCGCCTGGGCTGGCGTGTGCGACCGGATGGCGTATCCGCCGGAAGAGGCGGTAGTGAGGCGCGGGGGGATGAGGGCGGTAAAGTCGATCCACCTTCGCTAAAGCTTCGGCGGACAAGAATCGGGAAAGTCGAAAGGTAGTTGGAGGATCTGACCAAGGTTGAAAATGGCTTGCAATCTTGTCCTGTGGTAATCATTATACCAACACTATTGGTTGTAAGACCAATGTTATTGGTTTTCTGATTGGAGGAGGGGATTATGCTTGAGCCATTGCTGGGGTCTGTGAATGCCGAACGCTGCCTGATCTTTATCCTGACACGCTCGGAGGGCTATGCCTCTGAGATCGCGCGCTTCTTTGATACCGATCTCTTCGGCATTCAAAAGCAGCTTGATAAGTTCGAGATTGGCGGTGTGCTGGTCAGTCGTAGCGTTGGACGGACCCGCATGTATGCGTTTAACCCGCGCTATGCGTTTCTTGATCCATTGCAGATCCTGTTGCAGAAGGCGCTGTCATTCTATCCGCCCGCTGATATCGAACGCCTGCAGAACGTCCGCCAACGCCCCCGGCGTAGGGGTAAACCTGGGGGCTAGGCCATTTAGGGGTATACATGGACATCTGGAGTGCAGAGAAACGGTCGGCGGTGATGGCGCGGATTCGGGGCCGGGATACGAAGCCGGAGCTGATTGTGCGGTCTTTGCTGCATCGGGCTGGGGTTCGTTTCTCGCTGCGGCGCAAGGATCTGCCGGGCAAGCCGGATATCGTGCTGCCGAAGTATGGCGCGGTGGTCTTTGTCCACGGCTGCTTCTGGCACCGGCACAATGGCTGCAAGGTGGCCACAACGCCCAAGACGCGTATGGAATTCTGGCAGGCGAAGTTCGCGGCGAATGTGGCGCGCGATAAACGCAATCTGCGCGATCTGAAGCGGGCAGGCTGGAAGGTGATCGTGCTCTGGGAGTGCCAGGTGATGCGCGATCCCCTTGCCGCCGTTGAAAAGGTGCTCAAGTCAATCCGGCCCGAGTCGCCGGGTCTTGTTTATGCCGCCCTGCCGGATAAACGCTCGATTATCAAGGCGGCGGAGTCGCGCTTGCAATGGAACCTGCGCTATTGATTAATGGAGAGCGGGGAAATACAGACTGCAGACTACAGACTACAGACTGCAGACCAAGATGTCAGGGCAACGGTTCCTTGGTGGCCAGGCCGGCTTATGCTCGGCGGTCGGGCAAGGTGCCACGACCTACTTTTTACGATGAACGATCCAAGGAATCGATGAGTGCTTCCACGTGCCGCGCGATTGCATCGAGCGCGGTGTCCGGCGTGGCACCGTCGAGATCCGGTACGTGCCAGTACTCCACCTTGCCGGCGAACGCGGCGTGCCGGGACTCTACCAGCGGGCGGTGCTCCTTCTCGTGGATGGCGATCACGCGGTCGGCATCCGCCAGAATCGCCGCCGTCGCCGGGCGCGGCGCGCGGTCGCGGTCGATCGGCAGGTTCAACGCCCGCAGGCGGGCTTCCGCATGGACCGAGAGCAGGCCCGGTGCACCTTCGAGCCGCTCGATCGCCAGGCCGGCCGAATCCGCGCGCCAGCCGAGGCCGCGTCGCTCGGCAAGGTGGTTGAAGAGCGTGTGAGCGAAGCGCGAACGGTAGTAGTTCCCCGTGCAGAGAAACAGCAGTGAACGCAACTCGTTTTCGTAGTCCATGAAGTCGATCTATTGCCAAGGCGGGCTACTGGCGTTGCAGCGTTACGGTGCCGGTATAAACTTCCTTCTTTGCCTCGCCGGTGCCTTTGATCTCGAAGTGTTCGCAGGTGATGATGCCTTTCTCGGCCTTGCCGCGGACAACCCAGTTGCGATTACCGCCTTTTGTCACGGCGGTTCCGCTGATCGTGCCATTCTGGAGATCGCCTGTGAGCGTACCGACATAAAGGTGCGGCTTCTCTTTCCACATTGCCGTGTAGGTGATGGACATGGTGCCATCATCCAGCTGCTCCACGACAGCTGTCACGTCATGTTCCTGGTCCTTGCGGGAGTTCCAGGTGAAGCGTCCCTTGAATGCAAGCGTTTCGCTGGCGATGACAATTCCCGTGCACATGATTACAGCTACTAGGATTACAGCCCTTTTCATATCAACTCCTCCTGTAAGAATGCCATCTCTATTCCTGCTTGTTCTGCTCGCTGCCGCTCTTTTCCGGGGGCATCTTTGTTACCGGTTTGCCGGCGGAGCGGGCCTGCTTGTAGGCATCATAGAATGCCTTCTTGAGCGCACGGTTCTCGTTCTGTAGCTTCTCGGCCGTGGCGGATATCTCGTTGCGGGCCCGGTTGGCGGCAAGCTGTGCCTTCTCGTTCGCATCCAGTTGCGCGGCCAGGGCTCTGACCTCGGCGCTGCCTGCCTTTTCGGCCATTTGGCTGCGCTCGCTCGCGGCGGCGGTAAGATTGATCGTCAGCTCGGCCAGGTGGGCGTCGGCGGTGGCGGCTGCGGCTGCCTGCTTGGCTTCGGACATGGTTTCGGGGTGGGTCGCGGATTCGCCCTGACGGGCCACGGCGCTCCAGGCATCGGCAGCCTTCTGGTTGGCGCTCATCATGGCCGCGTAAAGGTCGGGATGCTTTTCCTTGGCCCCGCCGTATTTCTGCTCGAGACGCTCGGTGTCGGCATGCTGCTGCCGGGCGTCTTCTGCCCGCTGGCATTCCCTGGCAATGGCCTGCTTCATCCAGGTTTCGGCGTCGGCGGGGGCCGTATCGCCTGCCGCGGCTATATAGACGGGAACCAGTGCGATCAGGGCCAGGTACTTGAGTGTCTTCATGCGGGTTTCCTTTCCAGTGCGGTTTCGGGCTTTTGGACAACGGCGGTAGTCTAGCAGGCTGGGCGGCAGTGTCACCACCAAAATTCAAACGGGATTTCCAAATGGTCGCAAATGGTGAATTTTTTATTGTGCAGGTGGCGGATGGGTGTGTTAGGATTTCACGTTTGTGGAGAGGATTTCGGAATGCCTGGTTAGGAGCGTGGCGGGATGCGTATTTTTCTGATGATATCGGTTTTGTTGGCCGCGATGGCTTCGGCGGGGGAAGCGGGCGATCAGGCGGCTGCGGCACTGTCGCTGGAGGCGAGTGTCCAGTACGGGCTGGAGCACAGCACGGCGGCTAAGCTGGCGCGGCTGGATGAGGATATCGCCCGGACGCGGGTCGGTCAAGCGGGCTCGCTGGCGCTGCCGCAGGTGACGCTGGACGCGGCCTACCGGCGGCTGGACGAGGTACAGCAGATCGATCTGGGCGAAGGGTCGGCACCGCTTGGCAGTCTGGATAATTACGAGGTCACCGCCGGGGTGTCGCAATTGCTTTACGGTGGCGGGCAGGTCGGGGCGGCGCTGCGGGGTGCGCGACTGGCGCGCGAGCACGCGGATGCGGCCCGTCGGGCGACGGATGCGGGACTGGTGCGCGATATCACGGTGCAGTTCTACGGGCTGCTGCTGGCGGATGAACGGGTCGCGGTGCAGGCGGCGTCGGTCGAGCAGCTTCGCTCCTATGCGCAGCAGACGGAGTCGCGTCAGCAGCATGGCGCGGTCTCGGAGTTCGAGTTGCTGACGGCGCAGGTGCGGCTGGCCAACGAGCAGCCGAAGCTGATCGAGGCGCGTAACCAGCGCGAGCTGGCGCGGGCGGCCTTCGCGACGCTGCTGAACCATCCGGGACCGGTTGCGGTGACCGGGCTGCTCGAGCAGGTGTCGCTGGATCTGAGCCAGGAGGAGATGACGCAACTGGCGCTGGACCAGCGCCAGGAACTGCGAGGCAGCAGTATCCGCGTCGGCCTGGGGCGCGAGGATATCGCCAGTGCACGCAGCGAGGGGCGTCCCTCGCTGCGGGCGTTCTTCACTTATAACGGGGCGAATGCATACCAGTTCGTGTCGTACGAGGATGACTGGGAATGGCATTGGAATACCGGGCTGACGATGTCATGGAATATCTGGGATGGCAACCTGACGCGGCAGACCGTGCGACAGAAGCGTCTTGCCTATGAGCAGCGCGAGGCCGAGTACGAGGCGGCGCGGCAGGCGGTGATACTGGAGGTAAGGCAGGCGTACCTCTCGCTGGTGCATGCCCGCGAGCTGCTGGCGGCCAGCGGGGACAGCGTGGCGCTGGCGGAGCGGGCGCTGGAGATTGCCCGGGCACGC
>CAZZBA010000047.1:0-4674 GCA_964652765.1 uncultured Victivallales bacterium
GACCGGCATGAAAACAGGGGTTTCCACCGTACCGTGCGCGGTATGCAGCACCCCTGTGCGCGCCTGGCTGTGTGTATCCACAGCCCCGATCTCAAACGTTCCCGCCGCGTCCAAAAATCACCCCGTTTTGCGATTTCCTTGTTTCAAAGTCACGGAGCATAGCCGTTCCTGGGCCGAAAGACAACCCTCTTGCTCGGGAGCCCACCCCGCCCTAGGGCATCTGCAGGAGGCGGTGAAGCTGGAGTTGCAGGCGTACCGGCAGGGCATCCTCGACGATCCAGGCCGCCAGGTCCTCCGCCCGGAACCCCGTCGTCACCACCGGGCTGAAATGCACCGCCGCCGCGCGCCAGACATCATCGTGCGCCCGCACAAACCGGCAGGCCCATTCGTAATCCGCCCGGCTGGCGATGGCGAACTTCAGCTCGTCACGCGGCCGCAGCCGCCCGAGATTGGCCATATCGAACGAGTCCGCCGCCCCGCTGTCCGGGCACTTGACGTCCACGATCGCCACGACTCCCTCCGGAATGCAGGCGATATCCAGCGAACCGTTCGTCTCCACCAGCACGGTCTTTCCCGGAATCCGCGACAACCCCTGCAGCAGCAACGGCGCCGCCGCCTGTAGCAGCGGCTCGCCCCCGGTCACCTCGATCAGCGGCACCTGCGCGGCCTGCGCCTCCGCCAGCAGCGAGTCGACCGGAACCGTACGCCCCCGACCCTCGAACGCATAGCGAGAGTCGCAGTACGTGCAGCGCAGGTTGCAGCCCGCCAGCCGGATGAAGAAGCACCCCATGCCGGCATAGCTCGACTCACCCTGCAGCGAGGTGAACACCTCGCAAATCTCAAGTGTCGGATCGTTCATACGGGACACCCTACCCCGCCTTCCACCCGTTGGCGAGCCGAATCCGAGAATCCGGCGACCGCGTCCGCCAGAATTTTTGGATGTATTTCCTGAATGGCAATGTGCTAGGATGGAGCCTTTGTTTTGCCGGAATGGAATTTAACAAGGGTTGACCATGTATATCTGGATATCGTTTTTTGTCGTGTCGCTGATGCTGCTGGGCGCAAGCCTAGCCTGTTTCTTTGATCACCGGCGACGCCGTCAGTCCCCATTCCTGGAGAGTATCTCGTTCATCATCCCCTGCTACAACGATGCCAACACCATCGAGCAAACCATACGCAGCATCTTCGATTCCTGGCACGGCGACCGTTTCGAGGTCATCGTGGCCAATGACGCCAGTACCGATGATTCCGCCGCCACACTGGAACGGCTCAAGACCCGGTTCCCCATCCGCGTCGAGCACAACCCGGCGAACCTGGGTAAGGCTGAAACGCTCAACCGCATCGCCGGGCTGGCGGCCCATGAAGTAATCGTCTTCGTGGATGCCGACACCAGTCTTAGCATCCTTGCCATCAATGACATGACCGCCCGCCTCGCGCACGACCCGCGGCTGGGTGCCGTCAGTTGCCCGTACCACCCGGCCAACCGGGGCTGGCTGCCCCGTCTGCAATCGATCGACTACAGCATGATCGCCCTGCTCCAGGGCGCGTACAACATCTTCTCGGGGCTGGCGCTCTGGGGCGGCTGTATCGCCGTGCGCAAGGTGGCATTCCAGGAGGCGGGCTGTTTCTCCCTATCGGCAATCACCGAGGACGTCAACCTCGCCTACACCCTCAATCGCGCCGGCTGGCGGGTCGAGCAGAGCCTGATTCCCGTCGCCAGCCACGTACCCGACACCATCCGAACCTGGATCCGCCAGAAGATCCGCTGGACAGCCGGCGGCTTCCAGTGCCAGTTCCGCCACCCGTCCGTGTGGCTGCGCAACCCGCTGCAGGTCGTGCTGATCGCGCTGTATTCCTTTCTGTCCCTGAATGCCTTCGGCACGCTGATCCAGCAGACCGTGCAACTGGACCGGCTCTACGACCACATCGCCCCGCTGGCCAGCCTGATTCCCGTCAGCCAGCTCATCGACATCCTCGAGGCGCAGCTCGGGACTTCCTTTGCTGGCAGCCTGCGGCTGACGATCTGCTTCACGCTGCTCTCGACGGTCTATGTCGTCCCGCTGATCTCGCGATGGCGCGACAGCGCCCTGCTGCTGCTGATCGTGCCCTTCTCGCTGATCTACTTCCCGCTCTACACGATGATCTCGTTCGCCGGTCTGGGCTATCTCCTCACAAATGCCCGACGCATCGAGCGCACCTTGCGCGCCTGGTAGCAAACGCCCGGCCTACCCACGCGCCAGCGTGACGACCGACACGGAGACGGCCCCCGCCGCCTTCAGGACACGCGCGCACTCGTCCACGGTCGCCCCCGTGGTCATGACGTCATCGACCAGCAGCCAGCGGCGCCCGTCGATCCATTCGGGCATGGCCGCCCGGAACGCGCCGCGGACGTTTTGCTTGCGTTCCTCGGCATCGAGCCGCGTCTGGGTGCGCGTGAATCGCTGCCGTTCCAGGACCCGGTGCGCGACCGGCAAACCCAATTGCCGACACACTTCGGCGGCCAGCAGACGGGACTGGTTGTAACTGCGCGCGCGCGCCTTGACCGGGTGCAGCGGCACACAGGCAATCGAATCGAACCGCTCACCGGCGAAATGCGCCCGCACGCAACCGGCCAGCAGCAGGCCTAGATCCGCACTCAGGTGCGTCGCCCGGTTGTACTTGAAGCGGTGTATGGCCTCGCGCACCTCGCCACGGAAACGCAAGGCGGAACGGGCCCGGTCGAACGCCGGCTG
Source organism: uncultured Victivallales bacterium (assembly GCA_964652765.1). GTDB lineage: Bacteria > Verrucomicrobiota > Kiritimatiellia > UBA8416 > UBA8416 > UBA8416. The sequence goes on from CAZZBA010000047.1 coordinate 2,733, forward strand.
CGTCCGCCGGCACCAGCCGCATTCGAACGCATGCTCGACCTGCCCGTCGACCGGATCGCCGCAGCGGGCGCAAATCGGGTCTGCGATGTAATGCGCCCCGGCAAGGCAAGTCCAGCACAAATGCCCCCCGTCCGGCTCGGCCGGACGGCCACAGCCCTCGCAGCGACGCGGATAGCAGACGTCCAGCGCCGACACCGCCCGCTCCCGCAACCACCGGCCCGCCTGCCCCCCCGCCGCCACGATCCTGTCGACAGGCAGTCGAAGCCGAATCGTCATGCCCTGTTGTTTTTTCCCGATCATCCGCGCCACCATACACGCTGCGCTACCCGAAGGCAACGCTCAACAACCAGGTAAGATTAACAGAACTCCAATCCAGTCCTCACGCGATGCTAACGACTATGCATTCCAATGGATCCATCATCTTCAAGGGTTTATCAAACCACCTGATATAGAAAGGGAACGCATGACCATCACGACAAAAGCGGTTGCCGATCCTGCCGTTATGCACAACATGTTGAAAAGCTGCCTCGCCAACAACCAGGCAATTGACCTGCAGGCGATCCTGGGACAGTTGAATATCGAGCGTGATACCGTTATCGAACTGCTGTCCGGTCTGGTGAAGCGCCGGGAAGTCGAAGTGCTATGCCCGGTCACGGTCCAGCGGGATGGCGCGCCCCTTACCCTGCATCCGCTTGAGCGCTATCGGCTCATCCGGGCGACCGACGGCGATTTCCTCTGGGAGACCGGCATCCAGGAGGAGCACCAGCGTATCTGCAACGCGACGCTGGAGAAGTGGACGACCGAGCTGGAACCGCGGGGACGCATACTTGATTTTCACTGGCTATGGCCAAAGACTTATGCCTATAGTGCAGGGTAGTCTTTGATTTCAAACCGGACAGGACGACACAAAGGAGCAGCATGAGCGTTTTCTTCTTCACGGAAATGGGGCGGATCAAGACCGACATCCTGGCGCTGGGCACGATGGTCGAGGAGCGCCTGCACAAGGCGGTGGAGTCCGTGATCAACCGTGATGCGGAGCTGGCAAACGAGGTGATCGCCAAGGACACGGACGTCGATGACATGGAAGTGGAGATCGAGGAGGAGCTGCTCAAGATCCTGGCCCTGCACCAGCCCGTCGCCGTCGACCTGCGTTTCCTGGTGGCCACGCTGAAGATCAACAACGACCTTGAGCGCATCGGCGACCTGGCGGTCAACATTGCCGAGCGGGCGCTGGTGCTGAACCGCAAGGCGCACCAGGCCATGCCGGTCGACCTGGCGCAGATGTCGAAAGCCGTGGAAAGCATGCTGCGCGAAAGCATCGACGCCCTGGTGAACCTGGATACGAGTACGGCCGCCTCGGTCTGCCGGAACGACGACTCCATCGACAACATGAAGCACGATATCGACCGGATACTCAAGAAGCGGATGGCGGAGGAATCAGAAAAGGACGCCATCGACGTGCTGGTCGCGTTACTGCGGGTGTCCCGCGACCTGGAACGTATTGCCGACCACGCCACCAACATCGCCGAGGACCTGATCTACCTGACCGAAGGACGGATCATCCGCCACCATGCCGACGAATACGTCCGTGAAAAAACCGCGGTCTGTTAGCCACGGTTAATCTAAATTTCACACGGCCATCACTCAATGCTAACGGACACCACCGATCATCCTGCTACAAGGACGCCGATACCGTAGGCGATACCTTGCGTAGTATTTTCACGGCCTGGCCCACGCGTCTGCTTGATGTTGTCGCGATCAACGATGCCAGTCCCGACGAGTCACTGGCACGCATCCGCGAGGTGGCCGAGCGGTATCCGACGACAACTCGCTGCTTCAGATCGGACGCGATATCGGCGGTTTGATACGCCTCGTCTCCGCCGCCGGCCTCTTCGTGCTGTGCATGGTGTGTCACGGCGAGCTCTATCGCCTCAAGCCCGAG
>CAZZBA010000047.1:4684-16713 GCA_964652765.1 uncultured Victivallales bacterium
CTGTTTCAACGCTGATGGCAGGTTGATGGATCCCTCGCAGTGCGTGTGAAGTCGGATGTCAGCCGACCACCCACTGCGGTGGGCGAAAACGAGTGGGTAACTGGAGAGGATGAAAGCGGGAGAGATATACGTGTACGAGTAGGTGTACGAGTAAGGGAATGCCGTTTTTGATGGCGTACTCGTACACCTACTCGTACACTCATGTCTCTTTTTCCGGAAAACAGTTAGAACGCAATTTGCCGCAAACGGCGTATTGAAGTTATTGGTAAGCTTCAACCAGTCCGGTAACAGGGAGAGACATATGATCCATCGTGAACACATAGAATGGTGTGATATCTGGGTGACGGCTGCAGGCGACAACTCGCGTTCCCGCGTCCTGCTCATCGGTGACTCCATCGTGCGCTCGTATTACCCTCATGTCCAACAACAGATTGCGGAACATTACGCCTGTGCTCGCATTGCCACGTCCAAGTGCGTTGCCGATCCGGCATTCTTCAGGGAATTGGAACTGGTGCTTGAGGAATACGCGTTCTCCGTGATTCACTTCAACAACGGCCTTCACGGCTGGGATTATGACGAGAGCGCCTATGCCTCCGGCCTGGCAAAGGCATTTGACCTGCTTCTGGCGCATGGCGACGCACCACGCCTGATCTGGGGCAGCACCACACCTGTCTGGCAAAAGGGGGACGAACGCATACTGGACGCGAAGACCGAACGAGTCCGGCAGAGGAACAAGCTGGCGGCAACCCTGGCCGCCGACCGCGGCATCCGCGTGAACGACTTGTTTGCCGAAGTGGTCGATCAACCGGAACTGTTCTCCAAGGATGGAGTCCATTTTCTTGAGAATGGCCAGCTCGTCCTCGGGAAACGCGTCGCGAGCGCAATCCTGGAAAATACCCTGTCGCATCCCGTCCCGACGAACGGGAAGCCTTGATCGGGAATGCTGGATCAGAAAAGCCGCAGGACTACCCGCCGGGGTTCTAGCCCGGCCCCCTTGGGCACATGCACCCGCAACACGCCGTTGGTCAGGTGCGCCTGCGCCTCCCCGGCCTCGCCGACAGGTCCCGGAAGCAGGATGCGCCGCTCGTAGCGATGGCCGCCACCGCCAGCACCCTCCGCCGGACACCAGGCCCGCACGGTCAGTACACGCCCGTCGAGCAGGACGCCAAGATCATCGGCAGCAACCCCGGGTATGCTGAAGGTCACCAGATAACCGCTCGCCGTATCGCGCATATCCAGCGTGGGTGACGCCTGCAGCCGGTCCCAGCCCCGGTTGAACTGCACAGCCGAATGCAGCCGTGCCATGCTTTCCATCATGGCGTCCATCGCCATCACCTGCGCCGACGGGAAAGGGGGCACCGCCTCATCCGGTATTTCGGCCCGCTCGGGCAACAGCCGCTCCGCTGGCTCGGGTGCGGCCACCTCGGCCACCGCGTTCCCGGCCAGTGGCTCTGCCGGTCGCCCGGCCCGCATCACCGCCCGCAACTGCCAGAACACCGCCACCTGCATGACGAGCACGGCGAGCAACAGCGTGCGCTCCAGCCAACGATGATGTATCCGTTCCGCGTTCATGCAGGAATCAATCGCAAGTTCCATGCCATGATGCAAAGCTGGGCGAATACCGGTTGGTAGCCGCAGGGAGGGGAAGATTAAGGCGAAAGATTAGGGCAAAAGATTAGGGATGGAGTATAAGCAACCTTAATCTTTCGCCCTAATCGATTGCTTGAGTAGGGGAATCGGTGGACGAGAACGGGCGACGAGAGCGGTGGACGATTGGGATATTCTCACCTCGTAATCCGTTCTCGTCGCCCGCTATCGTCAACCGGAAAAGAAAGTCCCCGCCCGCGCGACAACACGGCACGAGGCTGCGACACCCTGTCGCACCTGGAAGGTCGCCGCCAATGCGAAAATCAGGCTCGCCATATTCATGCGCGCTGCCTACCATGATAATCACCATGAACACAACCCGCTACGGACTCATCTTCGATATGGACGGCGTCATCGCCGACACCGAGGGACTCAACGCACACGCCTCGATCCGCGCGTTTGCCGAGCTTTTCAACCTGCCTGGCGTCAAGCGCAAGGATTTCGATGCCGGCATCGGGAGGGGGGCAGAAGCCTACACACGCGCGGCTGCCGAGGCGAACGGGCTGGCGATGTCGGATGACGACGTCAGGCGCGCGGTGGACGCCCGGCAGGTGTTCCTGCTCGCGATGCTCGCCAGCGAACCGCTGCCAGCGTTTCCCGGCGTGCTGGCGCTGATGCAGGCCGCGCTGGCTTCGCCGGACTGGGCCGTCGCGATCGCGACCGGCAGCACGCAGGAGATAGCCGATGCCGTGATCAAGTCCGCGCAAGTACCGTATGCGCAAATGGTGGTGATCACCGGTTCCGAACCACATGCCCGCAAACCGGCCCCCGACATGTTCCTCGCGGCGGCAGACAGGCTGGGCGTTGAACCATCACAATGCGTCGTCATCGAGGACGCCCCAAGCGGCGTGCGGGCGGCAAAGGCCGCCGGAGCGAAATGCATCGCGGTTACCAACTCCTTTGACGCCTCACGCCTGGGCGAGGCGGACCTCATCGTCGACAGTCTTGCCGGGGTCTCGCTGGCGACGCTGACCGGGTTGCTGGGCTCATAGCCATAATGGCAGATGGCCGGGAGTCTGGCGGTCAAGCGTGCCGGTGGCCAGCAAGGCATCAAGCTCGGCCAGCAGACGTGGCTTGTCGTGCGGCAGGCGGGCCTCCACCGGGATGATGTTGGAGGTGTGGTTGGCCCGGAATACCGTGGCTGGCAGCTCCAGCCGGGCAATCAGTTCGCGCAGTTCCCGCACAACCTCGAACTCGGTCGGCAGGCGGAACGCGCCGCTGGCGGACTCGGCATGCAGCCGGGTCCCTTCCACCGGGATCACGCGCAGCGCCGACAGCAACCGGGGCTGCATGCGGTTGAGGGCATCGGCCGTATGCGCGACATGCGACAGGCTGTGCTCGACGCCACCGAGCCCCAGCAGCACCATCACGGACATGCGCAAGCCCGCCGCCTGGGCGGCCCTGCCGGCCTCGACCATCCCCGCCGCCGTCTCGCCCTTGCAGCAGCGCTGCAGGATCGTCTCATCACCGCTTTCGAGTCCCATGTAAAGCGTATGCAGCTTCAGCGCGCGCAATTCGGTCAGTTCCGCCCCGGACTTGGCCGCGATGGAGGATCCATTGGCATACAGGCTCACCCGGGCCAGGTGCGGGAAGCACTCGCCCAGCATCCGCAGGATCTGACAGAGTTCAGCGAACGGCCTGCGCATGACATCGCCATCCGCCAGGAACACCCGGCTGGCGCCGGGCTCCTGCACGGCTTCCCGCCGGATCAACGCGCAAACCTCATCCAGTGACCGGCGGCGATGCGACACCCCCTTGTACATGCCGCAGAACGTGCAACGGTTCCACGGACAGCCCTCATCAATCTGCAGGATCAGGCTCCACGCCTCGGCGGGCGGACGAAACATCGGGTTGTTCGATACACTTCTCATCATCTGGACCACGCCGCTACTTGCAGCCGGGCAGCAGCCGACGGGCATCGGCACCGATAATCTGGTTGATTTCAATCGCCTCGCGCACGCGCACGCACGCCTCGTCCTTCATGCCCAGCTCCTCCAGCAGGATGGCGGTGGCGATGCAGTCCTCGGCCCGCTCGCTCGAAAGACGCCTCTCGGTCTTGCCAAGGTGGTCGATGATCTTCATCAACTGGGGAAGCGGCACCTTCTTCCATTCCACGGTCCCGCGTGTGACTTTCACACTGGTCTCGTCGGCACCGGTGATATCCTGGCTGTCGGCGGCGGTCATGCCCCAGCCCCAGGGGTAGGGCCTCTTGTTCAGGCCATTGATCAGGTGGGTCTTGAACGCCTGGAGCCGCTGCAACCGCTCCACAGGCAGCACCAGCGCCGCGCGGCCAGGCTCGGTCGTGGCCGCAGCCAGCGCCGCCGCCATCGGTTCCAGCGCCTCGCCGAAGGCATACCGGAGAGTCGGCTCTTTCGACAATTTCACCAGTTCCGCCGCCTTTGCGACTTCACTTTCGGTGCGCCGTTTCAAGTCTTCCGCCTCGAGCCGAAGGCGTTCCGCCTCTGCGCGCGCCTCGCGTATGCGGACTTCCTCTTGCTTCAGGCGCCCGGCCTCCGCCTCCTTCGCTTCCATCCGCTGGAGGACATCCCTCGCCTCGCCGAGCAGCACATCATTCGCCTTTAGTTGAACCTCGATCTCGGCCACAGCGGCTGCGGCCACAGCACGGGTCTGTGTTTTCAACACGTCATCCCGCTTCTCATCCAGGGTCGGCTGCCGCTCCATGAACTGTTCACGCAACGTTGCTACCGTATCCCGGTCGGCGGCGACTTCCCGCACGATTCCCGCCAGCGCGGCATGATGTGCCGGGGCGGCATCGGCGGTCCCGGACGAACCGCTGGCGGCATTATTGGTGACGAAGCCCGCAAGCGCATCCACGCCCTCGACCCGTTTTTCCGCCTGATCAAGGTAGCCATCCATCCTGGCGATAGTCTCCGGCAGTGAACCATACAGGGATTCGGCCTTCGACCTCAGTTCCTGTACCGCCATTGCCTCCAGGCGGACTTCGCGCTGCTGCTGCTTGTAGACGTTCAGCAGCAAGCCGCCCGCCCCAAGCGCCACGAGTGCGCACACGATGCCGACGGCCATGGCCGGCCCCCTGCTTTTCCGCCTGCGCAACACAGGGGGAACAGTCGGGCGCGTGTGCACGATCTTCGGCCGGCCGGCCCCGCCGGAACCCGGCGATGCCTTGTGCCTGATCACGATGTGCTTCGATTCTGTCATTTCATCCTCCTTTTGAACGTCGCGTTGTCAGCCAATGAAGCCGATGCGGCGGGTCTGTGCAATCTCGTTCGGCAGCTCATCGATGAAACGGGACGGCTTGCAATAGAACACCCCGCCGTCGCGGCTGCGCCGCACCTCGGGCACGCAAAGCACCAGCTCGTCCTTCGCACGGGTGGCCGCCACATAGAACAGACGCCGTTCCTCGGCGTCGCCATCGCTCGATTCGTCGAGAGAGCGCTGGGAGGGGAACATCCCCTCGACCATCCACAGCACGATCACCACGGGCCACTCCAGCCCCTTGGCCTGGTGCACGGTACTCAGGCGGATCGATTCCGCATCGCCAGCGCCCGACGCGTCGGCCTCGGCATCGAGGTTGGTCAGCAGGGCGATATCGCTGAGACACTGCTCGACATTCTCGAACTTGCCGAAGTGCAGGCTCAATTCACGGATATCGTCGACGCGCGACTCGGGGTTGTCGAAGGCCGTCGCCGCATGGCTGGCGTAGAAGGCATCGAGGAAGCGCTGGACCACCTCGCCGCCGTTGACACTGAGGCCGGAGCGGTAATAGGCCTCGACGACCGGTACGATCACCGCCCAGCGCGCCCGCGCCGCCGGGCGCAGCGCCTCGGCCAGTGCCGCCCGGGCGGCAGGGTCCGAGGCGTCGAACCGCTCGCCCATCTTGATCCAGAGCTTGCGTACGGACACCTCGCCGATCCCGGGCAGCAGGCAGAGCAGCCGCTCGAACGCCAGCGCGTCGGTGGCGCAGGAAAGCACCCGCAGCAGGGCCAGGACATCCTTGACATGCGCCTGCTCGAAGAAGCGCATCCCGGAGGTGATATTGTGCGGGATACGCGCCCGCGTCAGCGCCATCTGAAGCTCCATCGCGTGGAAATGCGCCCGGTACAGCACGACGATATCCCGCGGGCGGTAGCCGTCGCGCCTGAAATTGCGCAGCAGTTCCACCACATAGCGCGCCTGGTGGTCGCCATCGCGCAGCCGGGCCACGGTCGGGCAGCGGTAGGGCTCGCGCGTCGCCCGCAGCGTCTTGCGGTATTCCTCAGGATGATCCGAGCAGCCGACGGTCACGTTCGCCAGGTTCAGCACTTCCGGGACACTGCGGTAGTTTGTCTCGAGCTTGTAGATCTGAGCGGACGGATAGCGCTTGCGGAATTCCAGGATATTGCGCGTATCGGCCCCTCGCCAGCCGTAGATGCTCTGGAAATCGTCTCCGACCACGAACAGGTTATGGAATTCCGAGGACAGCGCATCGACCAGTTGCGACTGGATCGTGTTGGTGTCCTGGTACTCATCCACCAGCACATGCTGGAACTGGCGGGCATAGCGCTGCCGGATCTCGGGATGCTCGTCCAGCAGCCGCAGGCAGTTGACCAGCAGATCGTCGAAATCCATCGCCCCGAGTTCGACTTTGCGCTTCTCGTAGCGTTTGATCGCCGCCAGCACGGGTGCCGGATCAACCTCGAAACCGTCGAAATGATCCTCTACCGTCTCGTCCAGCGGACGCTGCCGGTTGCGGGCCTGCGAGAGCACGTGCAGCAGCACCTCGCGCTTCGGGAACTCCTTGCTTTTCAGGCCGAGTTCCTTGATCGCGTCCGACATCAGCTTGCGGGAGTCATCCTGGTCGAGGATGGTAAAGCCGGATTGGTATCCGAGCAGCGACGCATGGCGTCGCAGCAGGCGGTTGGCGATGTGGTGGAAGGTCCCGCTCCAGGGGATGCCGGTGGCGCTGCGCACCAGTAGCGAGGCCCGCTCCAGCATCTCCTTCGCCGCCCGGTTGGTAAAGGTCAGCAGCAGTATCCGGTCCGGCTCGATCCCCTGCGAGACCAGATACGCCACGCGATAGACCAGGGTGCGGGTCTTGCCCGTGCCCGCCGCCGCCAGGATCAGCATCGGCCCGTCACCGGCCGTCGCCGCCGCCAACTGCTCCGAATTCAGTTCCCCCTCGAAATTCACATCCATCGCCGTGTTCCCCTTCGGCCCGTTCTGCCAATCACTAGTTCCGGTTGCATATCTTGTAACAAATCGCTCATTCTCCCCTAGGAGCTAGGTGCTAGGCACTAGGAGTTAGCACCGCATGCCAAACAGGATCTGGCACCTAACCCCTAATTCCTAATAACTAACGCCTAACCCCTAGCCCCTAGACACTCGCTCCCCCTTTGACGGCGGCGTGGTGCCCGGCCTTGGCCAGCAGGCTCTCCACAGTCAGATCCGCCAGCGTACCGTTCATCCCGTCGAACGCCTGCTTGACCACCGCCAGGACCCCGGTGTCCACGCGCACCAGGCCCAGCTCCTTGACGCCGCTGCCCGCATTCATCACCACGTTCACGATATCCTGCACCGGGAACGAGCCAGGCGAGCGCAGCAGCACGTATACCCCAGGATGCTCCGTCACCGGCACCATATAGCCACCCCGCACCAGTTCATCGGTCACGGCATTGAGCAGACGCACCGGGATCCGGCGCTGGTGCCCGTATTCTGCCAGATCAAACGGGGACTCGCCCGTCTCCATGCGCCGCGCCGCTTCCGCCACCACGGAAAGCGCCAGCGTCAGGCGCGCCCGCACATTGGCGTCCGCCGCGTTCTGCTCCATGCGGAAGGTGTCGCAGTTCTCGACCGAGAAAGCCACTTCCGCCCCGAAGAGCACGATCTGCCAGCTCACATGCACCCAGGCCAGCACGATCGGGGCCACCGCGAAACTGCCGTAGATCTTGCCGTACCTCGCCGCCCCCACCTGCAGCATGGCGCATATCCCCAGCCATAGCAGGAAAAGCACCGCCGAGACCAGTCCGCCCGTGAGTCCGGATCTGACCTTCATGCTCGTGTTCGGCATGAACATGATCACGAACGTGAACGCCAGCGTGGTCATCACCACGACCACCGCGTTCTTGAACAACCCCGAGGCCACCAGCCGCTGCACGAATGCCGCGCTGTCCGCCGGCATGAAACGGAGGACAATATCCATCACCGGCAGCGAGGCGGCCGCCACGATCAGGATCGGGAGGATCAGCAGGACACTGAGGTAATCGGTAAAGCGTCGCCAGACGGTACGGCCGACCGCGACGCCCCACACCCGGTTGAACGAGCTTTCCACGCGCCCGAGCACCCCGATCACCATCCAGATCAGCAGGACCAGGCCCAAGGTGCCCAGTTTGGCGAAATTGATGTTTTCCACCTTCTCGAAGCCTTTTTCGACCAGCAGATTGATCCGCATGGCCAGTTCGTTCTGCACGACGGCATCCGTCAAGGCGCTATCGGCCCCCCCCTCCGCCCCGCCAGCATCGTCCAGCCAGGCGTCCTCGACAGGCATCGCCTTGAACGTCTGCGTCCAGGACTGCACCCGCCCCTGCAGCCAGAGTTTGGCTGTTTCGGCATCGCCCAGGCCGCGTGCCATCGAGAGACACAGTGCCAGAATGGGCACGATCGCCATCAGGGTACTGAAGGTCAGCGCGGAGGCGTGCATCGAGCACTCGTCGTCCTTGAACCCGCGGAAGACCAGGATGACCACGCGCAGGGAACGGACCCCCAGCGAGCGGATCCAGGAGAGCGCCGACACATCCAGGTCCCAGACATCCCGGTTAAGAAAAGACGCCACCCGGCGCATCTGCGTTACCCTTGATTGAGCATCCTGAAGTTTCATAAGCCCTCGTTTCGCTACCGGCGCATCGTGACCCGAACGGCACAAAACTAGCCTTAAACCCTCATCAGGTCAATCCCGCATCCCGACGGAGGCGGTTAAAAACGGAGCGGGGACTTTCCAGTCCCCGGTAGCAAAATTATTTAGTGGGGACAGGAATGTCCCCGCTCCCAAAAGACAAACGCGCCCGCCTGCAACTTCGCTTTAACCGGATTCTCACGGATGTATTCCGCCACCTTGAGAAAATGTCGCTCGCTTCGGATCAGCCGGTCCCAATACTCAGCCTGCCACAGCGTCCCCGCCTTCCCGATGCGCTTGTTGATCTCCCGCGCCGTAAACCCCTTCAGCGACTTCACAATCGCCGGCAGAGCATGCTCGCCCAGGGACCGGAACAACACATGCACATGGCTCGGCATCACCACAAACGTCGCGATTTCATAACGAGTCCCGTCAAAGTGCAGCAGCGCATCCGCCACGATCTTCGCGTTCGCGGCCTCCTTGAGCACGCATGATCCGCTACCCTGATCGAGCCACTCGTCGATCTGCCGGGAAAAACGGTCGTGATAGTCGGTCTCGGTCTGCTCGGTCCAGGGTTCCGGGTGGTGCGAAAGCCAGACCGCCCGTTCCTCCTTCCACTGATCCAGCTTCGCCTTCGGGAGGGAATCGTCCAACCGCCAGGTAACGAATACCCATGCCTCACCCTGTTGCCAGTGGGGCAACCGGTTCCTCGTGACATCGATCCCCGCACCCGGATCAAAAAAGGAGCGGGAACTTTCGAGAACAACGGAGCGGGGACTTTCCTGTCCCCGGTCGCTCACAGGAACCGGGGGACAGGAATGTCCCCGCTCCTTTACATGCTGTTCCGTTGCCGTTTCGTGTTTAATGGAGGTTTCCATGAAACGAAACGTACTGGCTGCGGGTTATGAAAGCAAGGGGCGAATGCGGCCAGAACACACCTGAACACGCGTTGTAACACGCGAGGCCAAAAAAAATGCTTTTTTTTGGCCACGCAGGCGTTATAGTTGCCAGCCGTTTGACTTTTTTTCTGCAACGGAGGTGCCCTGTGGCCGAATATATCCTGATCGTGATCGGTGCCATCCTTGTCAACAATTTCGTGCTGACCCGCTTTCTCGGGATCTGCCCGTTCCTGGGGGTGTCCAAGAATCTCTCCACCGCCCTCGGCATGTGCGGCGCGGTGATCTTCGTGATGGCCTCCGGCTCCGCCGTCACCTGGGTCCTGCAGCATAAGCTCCTCATTCCACTGGGGCTTGGCTACCTCCAGACCATCGCCTTTATCCTGGTGATCGCCGCGTTCGTGCAGCTCGTCGATATCATCATGAGGAAGTTCCTGCCGGCATTGCATGGGGCGCTCGGCATCTTCCTGCCCCTGATCACGACCAACTGCGCGGTTTTGGGCGTTGCCGTGCTCAACATCCAGTTGCAGTACAACTTGATGAAGTCGGTCCTCTTCGGGTTTGCCGGCGCGCTCGGGTTCTCGCTGGCGCTGATCATCTTTACCGGTCTGCGCGAGAAGATCGACCGGGCCAACCCGCCGCGCGCCTTCCAGGGAGTAGCCATCAGTCTGATCACGGCCGGACTGCTCAGTCTTGCATTCATGGGCTTCGCGAATATGGTGAAATAATGGATTGGACCCCGATACTTCTTACCTCAGGCACCATCGGCGGTGTCGGTCTCGTCTGCGGCGCCGCCCTGGCGCTGGCCGCCAAGTACCTGTCCGTCGAGGAAAACCCCAAGGTCGCCGAGATCGCGGGTATCCTGCCAGGCGTCAATTGCGGCGGCTGCGGCTTTGCCGGCTGTGCCGATTACGCCAAGGCCATCGCCACCGGTGCGGCTTCCTTCGACCTCTGTGCCCCGGGCGGGGCGGATGTGCTCACGCGCCTGGCGGCCGCGATGGGCCAGACCGCGGTCGTGGGCGAGAAACAGGTCGCCATCGTCCTGTGCCAGGGCACCGAGCAGAACGCCGTCCACAAGCACTCCTACAACGGCGTGGCCGATTGCAACGCCGCCGCCATGGTCGCCGGCGGCGACATGCTCTGCAGCTACGGCTGCCTCGGCTACGGTTCATGCGCGTTCGTCTGCCCGGTCGGCGCGATCGAGATCAAGGACAACCTGGCCACCGTCCATCCCGATCTGTGCATCGGCTGCAAGGCCTGCGTCAAGGCCTGCCCGCGCGGGATCATCCGCATGGTGCCCGAAAGCCGCGGCATACATGTGCTCTGCAGCTCGAAGGACAAGGGACCCGTGGCCAAGAAGGCCTGCAAGGTCGCCTGCATCGGCTGCCGCCTGTGCGTCAAGCTCGGCGGCGAGGCCTTCGAGATGGATGGATTCCTGGCCAAACGCAATTACGATTTCCCCGCCGCCAACGAGGACGTGATCGAGAAATGCCCTGGGCATTGCATTATCAAGACAGGAGCCTCTGAAACATTTGAAGCACCGGCGGCCGCACCCGCCGCCGGCGGGGAATCATCCGGGAGCAACGCATGAGGACGACATCCGCACTGTTCAAGCTGCGCGGCAGCATCCATCCAGAATACTTCAAGGGACTGGCGAGAGAGAAGGCCATCACGGCCATGCCGCTGCCCGCACGCCTGAGCGTCTCGATGGCCCAGCACCTGGGTGCCCCCGCCAAGCCGGTCGTGGCCAAGGGCGACAAGGTCCTCAAGGGCCAGCGCATCGGCGAAGCCGTCGGATTCATCTCCGCGCATGTACACGCACCGACCTCCGGCACGGTCACCGCCGTCGAGGACGGCCCGACCGTCCAGGGCACGTCGGCCCTGCGGGTGGTGATCGAGCCCGACGGGCAGGACACCCCCGCCAACGCGCTGCCGCCTATGCCGGACTGGCGTTCGGCAGGCAAGGACGCCATCCTGCAGCGGATTGCCGACGCGGGCATCGCCGGCATGGGCGGCGCCGGGTTCCCGACCCGCGTCAAGCTCGCCCCTCCGCCTGACAAGCCGATCGACACGCTGATCCTCAACGGGGCGGAATGCGAACCCTATCTCACCGCCGACCACCGCGTCATGCTCGAGCGCGCCGGGCAGATCTGGCAGGGCTGCGAGATCATGCGCCACATCCTCGGCGTCAAGACCGTGCGCATCGCCATCGAGGACAACAAACCCGAGGCCATCGCCGCCATCGGGAAGGCGATCGAAAAGGCCGAGGGCGACGTGGCCGTCTGCATCCTCAAGACGGAATACCCGCAAGGGGCCGAGAAGCAGCAGATCTTCGCGACCATCGGGCGCGAAGTCCCCTCCGGCAAGCTGCCGATGGATGTCGGCTGCGTGGTCGAGAACGTCGGCACGACCTACGCGATCTGGGATGCGGTCATCAACGGCAATCCGCTGATCGAGCGTGTCACCACCGTCACCGGTCATCCCGTCAAGGAACCGAAAAACGTGCTGGCGCGCATCGGTACCTCCTACGCCGACCTGCTGGCTTTCTGCGGCGGTCTCTCCAGCAATGCCGCCAAGATCATCTCCGGTGGCCCGATGATGGGTATCGCGCAGTCGAACTTGGAGACAACGACCAC
>CAZZBA010000048.1:0-16620 GCA_964652765.1 uncultured Victivallales bacterium
GGAAAAGATGACTCTGGAACCCGAAGTACCGGTCCAGGCCGTCGGGGGCCGGGAACCCTGCCTCGACATTGGCGACGACGGTCTCGGCATCGCTGTCGAGCTTGTACGCGGCCTGTCGCCACTCCTGCAACGCTTCCGTGCGCAGGTTGCCGTAACGCAGTTTGAAGCGATCGAGCTCATTGGCAAACTCGCGTTCCAGACTTGCCAGCCGTGCCGTCACTTCCGGCAGCTTGGCGTTGGGAAGGAAGCGGGCGATACCGCCCAAAAACGGGAACGTCGCGGCCTCGACCATGGAATGGGCGCGGCTCTCGATCAGCGCGAAGCCGGCCAGGTGTTCCTTGGGCAGCAGCTTCTTGTGCCCCAGCGATATCAGCCGGTCGGTGATGTCGCCGGCGTCGAGTCCGAGGTCGGAGGCCTGCAGTTTTTTGTGAGCACGCCAGAAGCGGATGCTGACATTGAGCAAGACGCCGTTACGGGTCAGTGCATCGAGAATCGGGTTGTCATTGTACATTTTTCTTCTCCTTGGTTTGTTCGTTTTCTCTGTTGGTTTACTCATCGCTATCGTGTCTTTCGCGGGGCGATCACGGCCTTCAGTTCATGGCAGAACGCCGTCTCGGCCTGCCGCCAGCTCCAGTCGCTGCCCCAGTAAACGTTGCCCTGCACCCTGAGCCGGGGCAGAAGTCCCTCATGGTCTTGCTTAAACGGTCCGTACGCCTCAAAAAAGGGCGGGATGCCGTCCAGTGTGCGTGACAGAACATATTGCTGTCCGTTGACGTCCCTGTACCAGCGCTCGGCATGCTTGTTGATCGACCGGGCGTCGTGACCGTACGTCTCGCGGCTGAACTCGGCCAGCGTGATCATGCCGCCAGCCTCATGGCAGTCCTGGCCGTTAGCCGCTTGCAGATCGGCAAAAGCGCCGCCTGAAGATCCTCGACGCCGCGCTGCAGGGCATGGGCTGCGATCGAGAGCTGGATTGCCTCGGGGCGGTTGGGCTCATACGTGTCCGATAGCTCCCGGTCGATGAACAGGGCCAGCGAGTCGCCAGCGGTGTTGGCTTCGCCGGGGTAGCCGCTGAAGGCTAGGCTGATGATTTCGTTCTTGGTCATGTTTTACCTTTCTTTTGGTTGTTGATGCTTCAAGAATTGCCGATTGCCGCCAGCGCCTCGGCCAGTTTGCCTTCGTCGATGATCGTCCAATCCGTCACCTCGTGCTTGACGGCATGCTGGATGCGCCACTGCTTGCCGGGCACACCGTGGCGGGCGAGCGCGTGCATGGCGTGGTGTTTTTCGGCGTCCCAGCCATAATAGGCGCAGTCGCAGGTCGATAGATTGCAGGAATCGTTGGCTTCGAGGTGCTTGCTGATCTGTTCCACGAGTTCGGCCATTTTCGTTGATACGCTCATTGTTCTCCTTGGTGGCTAGTGCGGCATTGCCGCGTTGTGAAGTTATGGGAAGTTGTCGGAAGTTGTCGGAAGTTCCGGGAAATGTTATGCGGCCATCTGTAGCAGTTGCAGTTGATGTTGATGCGCAGCTCTGCAGGTTCTCTGGTACTGGCAGCTTGCGCACATGAACCCTGGTTGCGGCACGAATGCCTGGGCTTGTACGGCCTTATCGACGGATTCAACCAGCCAGCCCAGGCGGGCAAAGTCTTCCTCGCAGCGGGTTGTATGCTCCTGCTGGAAGGCGGGCGTCTTGGTCTTGATTGCAATATCGTACCGGAACTTGGGGATCACGCCGTATTGCTGGAAGTAGGCATAGCAGAAGGCTGTAGGCTGGATTTCAGTATCGGACTTGCCCTTGCTCCACCGCTTTGCCGCCGTCTTCCAGTCAACGATCACAACCTCGCCTTCACGATCGCGTACCACCAGGTCCAGCTCGCAAATAAGCGGATCTTCAAGCAAGCGCCCGTCCGGTGTAATCAAGGGCACTGCCAGCGCCTGGCTGATTGCCACGACTTCTTCCTCGGGATCCGTGTTGGCGTGGAAGATGGTTATGATCCCCAGTCCGGTGTCGAGCAGCGTCTCCGCACTCTCATCTTCCGCGTAGCGGATGTCATTGTCTTCCTGTACCTGTCGCTGCCAGACCTCAGTAAACAGATTCCGGCTTTCATCAAGCGACATGGGTACGTCGTCCTTGCGGGCATGCGCTATGGCCTCAAGCGTACGGTGCACGGCCGAGCCGAATGACAGGGCAACCGGCGTGAATTCGGGTTTGATCTTGTAGACGTAGCTGAACGCGTATTTCAGCGAGCACATCTGGAACTGTCCGATCCGGCTTTGTGACCAGTAGCGGCCTATTTCGGATCGCATTTCTGATAGAGTCAACATTTGGCAATCCTTTCGGTTGATCGCTCTATTGGCACATCCGCCTAGGCCCTCTGGGACTCCGGCGGGACATTGGGTTAGAACAGCATGGGGCGGGGCACAGGGTGGTGGTCAGTCCACCCGTTCGATCATATCGGTGGTTACGATATAGTTAGGCGGGTAGCTCATGTCAGGCATCACCGGTGCTATACGCACTCTGCCGCCGTCTTCGTCCTCAAGGGCGATCCACGTCAATTCGTCGTCACCGTGGTCCTGCCACTCCGGTTTGATACGCACGCGGTCATCGCGCTTGATGGAATTTGTCATTGTAATCTCCGTTCGGCTGCGGGAGGGGGTCGGACCCTCGCCGTCAGCCTTGCTGTTACGCGGCTTTGCGGAACTCTCCCTGCAGCTCGTCCAGCAGCGAACTGGCCTGTTTACGGCTGAGCTCGTAGAGCCCACCAAGCTGGAACTGACTCCGGATCCGAGCATTCAGGTCGGCAACCGTTCCGCCGCCCTGGGTCCACAGGTCAGTCAGGAACTTGATTTGCTTGTTGCTCGCTCGGTCTGCTGCAGGCGCTTTGCCTTTGACCACGGTCGGTTGTGGTTGCTGCGGAACCGGTGCATCAGCCTGCCGTCCATTGCCGTTGGCCAATTCCTGTTCGACAGTGGACTTGACCAGGTCGAACGTGGAATGCAGCCGCGCTTGAATCGCTCCCGGATCGCTCTCCGGGATCTCGGTTTCGAGCGTCAAGGAGTAGCCCTGCGAACTGTAGTCCTGGCCGTCAACAGGCACTTTCTTCGAGTATGAAACACATGCCTTGAGCACGGTTTACCTCCTTTCTTCTATGTGTGGCTACGCCACCATACGCATGCGCGACGGTCGTGTCGCGGCAACGTCGGGCTGGCGCAGGCACTCGACATGCATAGCGTGAGCATATTCGAGCGGTGTGTCCAATTCGCCGTCGGCAACCGCTTCTGCCGTAATGGCTGCCGATAACGGATCCTTCTCGCAAACCGTCATCGTCATCCGACGCCCCGAGTCTTTTGCTGCGCGGTCGACGCCCAGCAGAACTTCGTAAAGTCCCATCATATTCACCTCTCTCGTTGTTTGTTGTTCATGTTCCTGTAAATGACAAGACCACCACCGGGTCACAGTTCCCGGTGGTGGAAAAGTCAGTGATCTCTCGCTCGGCTACAGGCTCATTGCCTGCAGCTTCGCCAGCGTGCCACGCGCCTTGTCGAGGTCGGCGGCCTGGGCCTTCTGATCGCGCAACACATTGCGCAGCTCCGTCGCCAGCGTGACGAGCAGCGCGTTCGCGTCGCGCACGGCCGCCTTGGCGAGCTCGAACGCCTCCAGCGCACGCTCGATCGCCGGTTTGTCCTCGGGCTGCGTTGCGGGTTTCTGGTCATGGTCGTTCATGGTCACTTTCCCTTTCTTGTGTTTCTTCTCGTTTGCAGGTTCGCCTTCGGGCTCACCCTTGATTTGTTCATCGTCCACGGCGGCTGCCGGTGTGGCTGCCTCCGGTACGTCCTCATGCTTGTCGTCAGCAATGGCAGTCTCATCGGCCACCTCTGCCACGGCAGGCACGGCAGTCTCATCGGCCACTTCCACGTTGGCTGCTTCCTGCCGGAGTTTTCCCACTTCTTCGGCGATCTCCTCTGGCGCATTGCACCCGCTAAGCGGCATCAAAATATGCGTTCCGCCATTGCCGTCCTGCGACAGGATCGGGCTCATTTCGTCGCGGAACCGGATGTCGCGCATCATGCCCGACTCGAGAGCCTGCCTCAGAAACGTCCGGTCAACCGTCGTGTAGGCGACGGCCGATCCTTGGTACGTGGCTCCAGGAATCTGCAGCACCGTCCACTCTTTGTCCTCCACGCCGCGTGCCCAGATCGCGAACTTCCCGTCACGTCCGACCAGCGTCACACTGCTGTCGCCAGGCAGCGTCGGCAGCGCCTTGAGCAGCAGGTCACAATCGCTGTCGCTCATCACGATGTGGTTCTCCACATCGGTGTAATGAGGAACAACCTGCCTCCAGCTCGGATAATTCCCGTCAATGGCTTTCGTTGTGAACTGCCAAGGACCGGCCTTGACGCCGATGGTCGCGCCGGCTTTGCTCTTTGCCAGACCGATCTCGGCGTCTGCGGGGAGGCGAGGCCATGCCAAGAACTTCGAGGTTCGCAGCACGCAGCTCTCGTCGATCGGTAGCGTCATGTGGTTCCTACACGCCAAGCGGCGTCCGTCGGTTGCGACCATCACCGAACCGTCAGCCTGCTTTTCCGAGACGTCGAGGTTGACGCTGTTCAAAACGTAGCGAGTTTCATCCGTTGACGCGAACGGAACCAACTTGCGGTAGGCGTCGATGAAACCCGTCACAGGTGATGTCTTCATATCGACTGGGCGCAGTTCCGGCCAGTCCTCCGGATCGAAGGCAGCCAGCGTGCGGCGCAGCGCCTGACCGCCGACGAAGGTCGTGACGTTGACCTGCCGGTTATCGTCAGCACTGTCGAAGGTCAGCGTGCCTGGGCCATTGCCTTGGGCAAACGGCTTCAGCAGGTCGAGGCCTAGGATGAAGGCCCCGTTACCCTCGCATGACGCGCTGTTGAACGTGTAACTCGCCGAGCTGTCGAGGTCGGTCGCTTCGGCCCTGACCTGGCCACTCGGGCTGGCGCTGATCCGGACGCCGTGCAGGATCGGCAGGGTTGTCCGGTTATTGATGATGCGTGCGAGTCCTGTCAGGGCCTCTTTGACTTCGCGGGTCGGTAGTGTGATTTGCATGATGGCTCCTTCTGTATGGTTTTCTTTTGGTAGGGGTACTTCAGTGGGTGGCAGTCCGGGCTAGTCGCGGGTTCTCTTGATCGAGAGTCTCCAGCCCAGGGCGTAGGCCGCGGTCATGGCTGATGCGAGCAGTATCGGGATTATCGGGATACCGGTCGCCGTCAGCAGGGTTCCTGCCGCCGCTCCGGAGGCGAGCATCGCCAGGGCTTGAAGGCGGTTTTCCGTGCGTGATAGAATAATCATGGTTAGCGTGGGTCCTTTCATGGTGTAGCAGCGTGATGACGACGATGCCGGGTATGATGACGGCGCAAAGCACGGCGGTGCCGGCCTGTATTGCCAGCGCCGTGACGGTGTTGCCAGCCGAGGCCGCCAGGGCTGCTGCCGTCGATGACTCGATTGCGGTCTGGAGCAGGCCGCGTGAGAGGCGCGAGCCCATGGCATGCCCGGCAACAAAGCCGATGATACTGCAGGCACCGGCTAGCAGCCAGGCGCCGTGGGGATTACGGTTATAGTGCCTGTCTGGCGCGCGGTTCACAGCGATTTCCGGCGAAGCAGGTTCCACAAGCAAACGGCAAGACCGCCGCCCGTGATGACCAGTGCGATGTTGGACACCGTGAGTAGAGTGCTTGCGCCATCGTAGCTATTCTGCAATCGTCGGTTCTGATGCGCTAGCTGCTCGGCATGTCGGCGGTACGCCGTGGCGTCGCTGCTTTCCTGACTACAGCCGGCGCACAGCAGCATGGCGATGGTGCAAATCAGGGTTATGTGGATTCGGGACATGGGGCCTCCTGGGGGTTATGGGGTGGTGGTGGGGACCGGGGCAGGGACGTCATTGTCACTGCCGGGGGTAGAAGTATCTCCGGGCGATGATGACCGGATGGTAAATATCCTCTACAATTAGTTATAACTTGAAACCGGGCAAAATTAACCCGTGCACGCCATCAAAACGGCGAGCGCTTGCACCGGTATTACCCTTGCTTTACACGGCATCAGCCGCCACCGATGAGTGCCAACGGCATGGTTATTTTCGCCTGCCAGTACCGCGCTCGACTTCGCCGCGGTAGTGGTAATCTACGAAATGTTTTGGCCATTTTTTACCTCGCACACGTGTGGTGTTTGATCAAGTTTCAGAAAGTGGCGCAGTATTTGACGAATCGGCACTCTTGCTTAACGGGTGTTGCCTACGGCGGCTACCACCTGGGCTTAATATGCGTTATCTATCTTTTCAACAACCACTTAACGTGATCATGTCATAGCTTTATGCCGCGCCACTTACCACTTATCGACTGCCGTTAACGCCGGACATAGACACCCCGGAACTTATACATGTAGGCCGTTCAATTCAGCGCCGACGCGGCTCAATAATACCATTTTTAACAACAGAGCGCCCTAGCGACGATCATGATCAACTATGTCTTCGAGCACAGTCCGGGCTTCGTCAAATCGCTGAGCATTGCACAGGAGCTTTGCGTGCATATAGGTTACGCGGTTGTTGAAGGAGGGGAATCTTGGTCTGAATTTATCGAAAACCCCGATTGCCCATTCCTGCAGCATGAGCTTGTCATGATCTTGTCTGTTCACATGCAACGGTTGATTAACCGCATATTTGAAGACCGCTTTGATCACCTGTTCGGCAATTGATGTGTAATAATTCACTTTTGATTTACGCCGTGTGAAATGCTTCTTTGGGAACTCCAACTCAATATTGTACGTATAGAGAACTCCCAGTGCGTCCGGGATAATGGCGCTGATCTCCTTGAGTTGAAAAAGCAGCCTGACAAATAGAGGGTTCTGCGGGACAATATTGGCCAGAATTGACCTGCCCATTTCATCGAGTCTATATCGAATGTTCTCGATGTCATTAGGCTCCTGTTTATCTTGTGATAAAAACGCTCTGAATTCCCGGTAAAAATCCCACCCTTTTGCGATAACATCAATTTGCTCGGGTTGGTTCATAGCCCGCAGGTAGCTGTTGCCAGATCGAAGGTATCTGTGCGTCATGTCCGAGTCTTCGTCCGTGTAAATGTCGTGCATATTCAGTGTCCTCCATTATTCCTTGTCATTGGTCATTGATTCAAGAAACGTCCTGGCTTATGGCTTTAGCAACATGGTGTTCATGTAGATCAAACGCTGGAAGCTTCCCCCACGCTTGTGTCCCGGCAGCCGCGACAATCGGGAAGGGTTTTGACAAGCCCGGTCGGCCCCCATCAAAGCCATGCGTCCGGTGATGGGATGGTACAACCCGGACCTGATTTCTCGCTTCCATGCGTCAGCGTTTGGCAAGTTGACTTCAAGCCAAGAATGGATGGACTTCCCGCCGGAATCGATAAGCACGGCAACAGGCAACAGCCGCCTGGTGATTACCGAATGCCAGAATGCCAATTGATCGCCCTTGGCCATCTCGTCAAACTCGACAACGGCAAACCGATATCGCGCAACGGTGGCATCACACCGGCGGGATGGCTTGCCTTCCTTATTCAATCCCAGCGTGCCGGTCATGGGGTTCGGGATAATATGCGGGGGCACCGGCTTCCCTTTTGCCAGACGCGCCAGAATGCGCTCTACGGTGTCAACTGCCGTGTCCATGGTCTCACCGATGAAAAGGACGTCACTCGGGCTGTACAGTGCGTTGAGCAGGTGCACGGTATCGTCAACAGGATCCCCCGGTAAAGTACCGCCTGACATTTCCATAAAGTCACACTCCAATGCACCGTCGCCCTGATGGATAAGCCGCTGCCGGTACGTCATGCCATCAAATGGCGGTTTCGGTGCGGGGGCTGGTTTCCGGAATTCACGGCGGGTGCACTCGCCAGCAGGGACAACATCCGCCGCCGCTTTGCGTATTGCGTCCATGATTTCAGAATCCGGCACCGTGCGGCCCGTGGCTGGTATAGCCGCGCGAATGTCCGCCAGTAGATCGCGCTCCCTGACTCCGGCCAAGATCCCCAGATTAGCAACCCCCAGCAACGCGCTATGACATCCGGTGCCGGGTGCCGGTATGGTTCGGAGTGCGTTTTCATATCTTTCTATCAGGGGTTGCGTAGGGGTTGCGCAACCGTTGCGCAACAGGGGTTGCGGGGGTTGCGTTGCGTCTATATAAGACGCAACCCCACCACCCCCCGAAGTATGGGATAATTTATTCATGCAACCCCCATGCGTTTCTTTAGTCTGGAGGCGGTGGACTTGTCGCAACCGATAGCAACGGCGATTTCCAGAAGTGAGGCCGCCGGGGTCCCGGTGATGTACCGCCGGAAAGAATCGTCATATTTGCCCGGCTTGCCAGTCACTACCGCCGCGTCGTAGTTGTAGGAAAAACATCCTTGATCGAATGTTGCGCAAAACGGATCTCGCGGGGGGTAGTTCCGTAGCAGGGTGTTTATAACCGCTGTGTCCGGGTTATCCCGTTGCGCCGTCAAGGTGATGCAAGCGTCGTAATCACGAGCCAGCACGCCAGAACCCGCCCCCCGGTCGCGTATGTTGCGCTCTGACGCGTCGCCCTTGGGGTCGTGGTGTACATAGAGCACCGCCGCTCCCGTCCCCTGTGCGAGCCTGTCGAAGGCTGCAAGAACCGGCTTCATGTCCTCAGCGCTGTTCTCATCGCCTGTTGCCAGTTTGTACAGCGGATCAAAGGCGATAACCTCGGCTTGGATCTGTTGCGCAACCCGAGCAACAGCTTCAATAGAAAGCGCATCGCAGCCGCGGGCGTTAATTACATTAAGCCGGTTTCCGATATCCGGCCTGTGTAATGCTTCGTGCATACGACGTACGCGCCGGTGGTAATGGTCCGGTTTGATTTCAATCTGTACTAGCAGTACCTTGAATTTACGCGAAACGTGCCAGTGCAGGAATTCGACACCAGCCGCCATGCAGACGCAACACTGCAAGAGGAAGAACGACTTACGCATCTTGCTTCCGGCGATCAGGCAAACCTTGTCCCCGAGATCGAAGACGCCGTCCAGCACAGGATTTGCGGGAGGTGGCTCGGTGGTTAGCCAATCTGCAGCATTGATCACCGGTAGGTTGTTAACCGCGTCGGTTGTTGCAGTCGGCGCCACCGTCATGGCGTCCGAATCGAACACTGCAAACAGGCTCCCAGGTGCCGACGGATCAACGGCTGGTGGTTCGGTGCCTATGGTGTCTCGGTCGCAGCTCAATATGGCCTCTTGCATCATGTGCTAGCTTTTTCGAGCAGGGCTTCAACCTCGGCCCGTTCGTAGCGCAACATCCGCTTCGACAATCGGCGCGGGGTGATCACCCCGCGCTTCTCCATGCGGCGCAACGTCGCGGTGCAACAGCCTAAAATGGCGCACGCCTGCTTCGCCGTAAGGGGCTGTGGCTTGCGGTCGGCAGCCCCGCGGGCTGCCTTCAGTATGTCGTTGTGCCGCTCCGCGGGGGCGCTTAAAATCTCGCCTATTAATTGCTCAACGCGCATTGCTCAGCTCCTCCTCGAAGTAGCGGCGAAGCCGGTCGATCTGGTCGCTAACGATCTGCGAGTTCGCGACGAAATTACGCCAGTCGCTCAGCCGGTCAGGCACAAGTGTTTCGCACGCTTCCAGCATCGCCGCACGAGTCTGCCTGTCGTATGAACTGTGGATAGCCAAAGCGGCCAGATGCCGGATAGCACACGTTAGCGCGCCTGCGAGCTGTACGTTCATCACGGACTCGGCCATTCCAATTCGCAGCGCGAACATATCCACACTGTCCGCATGCCTGAATCGCTGATCAACAGTGTTGCCCGTTATTCGGCAGTACCGCCCGTCGCGCATGTGAAGCCCGACAACGCCTGCAAGTTCGTCACAACTTTCGGACTGCGCCGCGATTCTGCGGTTCCACTCGATAACGGCCCCAAGGCGTGAGTTAACTGCACCGCCGAATCCCGCGGACCTCGCCGCGATGCCCGCGACACAACCCTCGATCGTGGATAATTCGCCATCGTTCAACGGCCCGAGGGGTAAACGCCGATTGGTCGTTAAACCGCCGTGGTTGACGGGGTAAATTAACTCGTAGCGAGGGGCGCTTGTGCCCTCGCTACGTCCTTCGCTACTCGGTTCGGAAACGATTCGAACCCGCATTTGCGGCACCGCGCCGCGTTTTCCTGACTTACGGCTCATGGCCTTAGTCCACATTCTCATCTCTGCCTCCTCCTGCCAGCCTACGCCGGCGATTGCGGAAATTGCTCGCGAAACGTTCGCGCCTATTTCCGATTGCGAGACTAATCTACAGCCAGCCGACAATCGCGTCAATCAAAGAAATAGTCATAAACCGTTAAAGGAGAAGCACATACGTTGGAGTGTAGTGGGAGTGTGCGTTTTCTGATTAAGGGAGTATTCTGGGAGAAATAAGTATCCAAATACATCTTTTGAGACGAATCCAGAGGCGGAAGTCGCCGTCGTGCATTTGGGAGCGAGTTGGGAGTGCGCAAAAAGAAGTCGGTGGGAGCGTGATGGGAGTGGCCCGTCAAAAAAGGGTCAAAAAAGTTCAGAAAACTTGCTTTCTGGACGTCTCGTGCGCAATTATTAGTGAAGAATATCACTAATGTGCGCTATTTACGGCGCTATCATCCGGTTGTTAGGTGCGAATTCGAAACGCCTGAGTTTTACGCTTCTCTTCAAGAGTAACAGAAGAGACTTCGATACAATCCCAAAGCCGGTAATGCTTTGTTTTCGTGATACTCTGATCGACGCGCCACTTATTGTGTGTCGGACGGTCAGCTTTGGGCCTCGCATTTGAAACGGCAAAAAATAATTCATCATAAGTAACGGGAGCGGTATCGTCAAAGTGCTCGCACAGATGCTTTATGATCAAGTGAGGGTATTCGTTCTCCGCCAATTCAAATTTTTCGCGGAAGATGACTATTGTGATGCCTTCGTTCGCCAAGATGCGGCCGTATTTTTTGAATCCTCGCATGTCTGGAAATTCTTCCAGATCTTTCGTAAGGAGATCAATTAAAGCATTCCATACCGTAATACTATCAGCATCCGGATAATCACGTTGAACTTCTTTCAAGTGTGCGGCGACAGCTTCTCCGACCTTGGCATAAACACCTTCGCCAAACACCGAGGCCGGCACCGCGGGCTGGGGCATCGCCTTCGTTGTCGTCATTGCTCACCCGTCTCTCTCGCGCCAAGCTGATGCCGGCCTCGAAGCACAACGGCAAAGCTCGGCACCGGGGTCGGAAGCTTGATGAACTCGGAAATCCGCCCCCCTCGGAAGTGCTGTGTCAAATGGCCGCCTTCCATGCCCCCAGACTTGAAAACAGGTTCCGGGATTATACAGACGCCCGTGCCATCAGGCTTGATGCGGTTTATCAGGTAATCAAGAGCACTCCAGTATAAAGCAAACTTGCCGCCCTTAAATCGGTTCCTCACCATTTCGTGGCGCATCAGATTTGCAATGACAATGTCGAATCCCGGCTGTGGGCGATGGTCCTCGAATAAATCGTACAGCGGTTCTGGCCTATCCCCGCTTTCCAGCTGGATCGGATTGCCGACCTCGATCTTGGAGTGGTAGTACCCGCAAATCACGTGTGCAAGTATGGCGTGTGTGCGATCCCAGGAGTCAGACGCGTGTCCCCTTAAGCGCATAGAGCGATTATCGCCGAGTGCGTTGGCCACTCCCAGCAACAAAGCACCGTTGCCGCATATCGGATCATAAACAGTAATAATCTTGGGTTGGTCGGGGGCATGATACTTGATCAGCTCGCTGGTAATCGTGTTGTAGACAAGGTCGTTTGTGAATACCCCTGTCTCCTTCCTGTCACGCTCACTTAGCATCAGCCACAGGATTTCATATACTCTGCCAGTCAGATGTGTGCACGACCAGTCCACGTCCCCACCGGCAAAAAATCTGATCAGCGCCCGAAGTTTGGAACGCTCCCATTCGTCGAACTGGCAAAGAGCCTTGAACGGAACCATGGAGTTCGCCTCGAAAAGTTTAATGAAAACACGGTCCCCAAGCAACTGCAGGGAACCTTGCGTCCGCGCAAGCGCAAGCAGATCGGTATACGCGCAGCCTAAAGGGATCTTCCGACCCGTTCTTTTGCGCGCAGACAATACACGAAGGAAAAACAAACTGAGAACCGTGTCGAGAAAAAGGGTGGGGTCGGTATTGCCCCGGAGTTTCCTGCATGCATCAGCGAAATGCCTGATCTTTGCGTGCAGGCTAGCGCTTGATTCTGATTTCTGGCTATCAATCATGGCTCCAGCATAGTCCGTGATTTTAAAATGGCTAGAAAAAAGGCAATGGCACTAAAGCTCGCGATAATCAGCCGTACGGGGTGTCACCACCTGAAGCCTTACCCCGATGAGGCTATGGCTTGGTACCCCGTGTCTGACGCTGTCAATAAGCCTGGAAACGACGGACCCGAACTTGTGCAGCCGCTGGCGGCGTGATGCTGGCTGATTGTAATGTCTGGTGGCTGGCATTCGACACTCACTCATGAACAGGTCGCTACAACAAGCAAGGTCGCAGACGCGATATCGGCGTCTGTGCCGGAGCATGACTTTCCAGGGCTTAAGCCGGGTGACCGCTGGTGTCTGTGCGTGCAGCGCTGGATCGAGGCTCTGCAGGCGGGTTGTGCTCCGAAAGTGGATTTGTCGGCCACGCACGTCTCCGCCTTGGATTGGGTGGATCTGGAAACGTTGCGGGCAAATGCGGTCGAGTAACCATGATCGGCGAAAACTGCGACCGTTATGGGGTGGAGTGACCGTATGAACAAGGGGGTGGTAGGATTGTGCTGTAGTTGGGGCGGTCTAGGGGAATCGAAGCAAACGGTGGCTGCAGGAAGAGCGAGGTTTTGAAGGTTCCGGTAATCTTTTGGGAATTCTATTTCTGGTTGCTTTTGCAGTCAATAATGCGTAGGCTCAGTGATACATTGTTTATGCCTGTATCCCTCAGATGTGGTTGCTTATGGTTGCTTAACTAAGCCAACCGCAGTCGAAGCTGGTGCGAACAGGTGAGGGCAGGTTCGAACAGGTAATATTCACTAACAGCACTGCAAACAAAGGCTAAAGTGCTTGATTACTGGGGTTTTTTAGGCGGATTGGTGAGTTAACGAAAAAGGCGAATTCACAGATTCGAGTTCTGTATCGCCCACCATTTATCAGCCTTACTCTTCGTCGGCAGAGAGTGTTTCAGGAGACAGGTGATGCAGGTGGAGGTGGCGATAAAGCCGGTGTTGGATCCGGAATTTGTGCCTGCGGTACTTTGGAACCGGGCCTACCGTCAACGTGTGGCGCAGACTCCTGATTCGGAACCACTCGACATGGCGTTGGTGCGTCCGGACGGCGTCTGCTACCGTCATCATACGGTCGTGCTTCCGCCTCGGGAACCGTTCCATGGCCTTACCCGTGCCTACACCGAGCGGCTGCTCAAATTCCTGCTCTGGCAGAAGGGGGCTTCGCGCGTCCTGGTCAGCAACCGGGCGATTGCCGACTGGCTCGCCTCCGTCTATTGCCCGGATGGGGCGCGCGGGTTCGATGCCGATATCTTCGGTGGCAGGATATTTCCGGAACCGCTATCGATCGAATATGCCAATCGCGAGGATCTGCCGCCTGAACAGGCCCCCGCTGTCGAGCTGGGCGGGCATCTGGATGGCTGCCGCATCGGTTTCGATCTGGGCGGCAGTGATCGTAAGTGCGCGGCGTTGATTGACGGTAAGGTGGTGTTTTCCGAGGAGATCCCCTGGAGTCCCTATTTCGAGACGGATCCCCGTTATCATCGCGAGGGCATCCAGGACAGCCTGAAGCGGGCAGCCGCGCATCTGCCACACGTGGATGCCATCGGCGGCAGCGCGGCCGGGGTGTATGTCAACAACGAGGTGCGGGTGGCGTCGCTGTTCCGCGGGGTGTCGCCTGCGGACTTCGAGCGCTCGGTGCGCAGGCTCTTTCGCGAGCTTCGGGCGGAATGGGGAAACGTGCCTTTCGATGTGGTCAACGATGGCGAGGTGACGGCGCTGGCGGGGGCGATGTCGCTGCGCGACGGGGCGCTGCTGGGCATCTCCATGGGCACGAGCCTGGCCTCCGGCTATTGCGATGCGCAGGGGCGCATCACCAGTTGGCTCAACGAGCTGGCGTTTGCGCCGGTTGATTATCGTGCCGGGGCACCAGTCGATGAGTGGTCTGGCGATGGCGGCTGCGGTGTCCAGTACTTCTCGCAGCAGGGTGTCGCGCGGCTGGCTGCGGTTGCCGGTATCGAGTTCCCTTCGGCAATGCCGCTGGCGGAGCGGCTGGTAAAGGTGCAGGAGCGGCTGGCCAAAGGTGACGCGGCGGCACGGCAGGTGTTCGAGACGATCGGGACCTGTTTCGGGTATGCGCTGGCGCATTACGCCGAGTTCTACGAGTTGCGGCATGTGCTGATTCTCGGACGCGTGACTTCCGGCGAGGCTGGCGATCTGATCATCCGCAACGCGGACCGGGTGCTGGAGGCGGAATTCCCGACGCTGGCGGAAGCGTTCTCGATCACCATGCCCGATGAAAAGATGAAACGGCACGGTCAGGCAGTCGCCGCGGCAAGCCTGCCGGCGATGGGGAAAGCCAGGTAAAGCAGAAAGTCGAAATCCATGATGAAATTGAATCAGCAGACGGCAGGGATCTTTGTGCCGGACGGGCAACCGTTGGAGTCGGCCTTGTCGCGCACCACGCATCTCGGGGTGGGTGCCCACCAGGATGATCTGGAATTCATGGCCCTGCATGGAATCCTGGCCGGCTTCCAGCGGCAGGACCGCTGGTTCGGCGGGGTCACGGTGACCGACGGTGGTGGCAGTGCCCGCGGCGGCGCGTATTCCGCTTTCACCGATGCGCAGATGCGCCAGGTCCGTCGCCGTGAGCAGGATACAGCCGCCGTGATCGGGCAGTACAGCTTCATGGCGCAGCTTGATTATCCGAGCGTGGTGGTGAAGACCCCCCCGGCGGCGGCGGTCGAGGCCGATCTGCGGTCAATCCTGGCGGCAACGCGTCCCGAGGTGGTCTACACGCACAATCCCGCGGACAAGCACGATACACATGTCGCCGTCATGGCCGCGCTGCTGCGCGCGATCCGGAGCCTGCCAGCTGCCGAGCGGCCCGCCCGCGTGCTGGGCTGCGAGGTGTGGCGCGATCTGGACTGGCTGCCGGATGCGGAGAAGGTCGTGCTGGATGTCGGCGGCCGCGAGAACCTGGGGTTCGCCCTGAACGGGGTCTTCGATTCCCAGATCGCCGGCGGCAAGCGCTATGACCTGGCGGTGATGGGGCGGCGGCGCGCCAATGCCGTGTTCTTCGAATCGCACGCCACGGATGCGATGGAGCAGGCCTGGTATGCACTGGACCTGACGCCGATGGTGCAGGATGACGCCCCGCCGGTCGAGACGTTCATCCAGGCGCTGCTGGAACGGTTCCGGGACGATGTCTCCAGCCGGCTGCGGCGGTTTTGTTAAAAAAAGGAGTTAAAATATGGAAATCATTATTCAATCCGATTCGAAGGCTGGCGACAAGGTCGCCGCCCGCATGATTGCCGGCCTGATCCGGCGCAAACCGGACGCGGTCCTGGGGCTGGCCACCGGCAGCACGCCGCTGGGGCTGTATCGCGAGCTGGTGCGGATGCACCGGGAGGAAGGGCTCGATTTCAGCAGGGTTACCTCCTTCAACCTCGATGAGTATATCGGGCTGGCGCCGGATCATCCGCAGTCCTACCATCGGTTCATGTTCGAGAACCTTTTCAACCACATCAACATGGCGCCTGACCGCATCCATGTTCCCGACGGCATGACGGCGGATGTGCCGGCGTTCTGCGCGGCCTACGAGCAGTCGATCCGCGAGGCTGGCGGCATCGACCTGCAGGTGCTGGGGATCGGGACCGACGGGCACGTTGGGTTCAACGAGCCGAGCTCCTCGCTGGCGTCGCGTACCCGCATCAAGACGCTCACGCAGCAGACGCTGTCGGACAATGCCCGGCATTTCACGGATCCGTCCGGGCAGCCGCATCACGTGATCACCATGGGCATCGGCACGATCATGGAGAGCTGGCAGGTGGTCATGCTGGCGTTCGGCGCGAACAAGGCCGACGCGGTCGCCCGGTCGGTCGAGGGTCCGGTCTGCGCCATGATGCCGGCATCGGTCCTGCAATTCCATCCGCGCGCGCATGTGATCCTGGACGACGCCTCGGCGGCAAACCTGGCCAAGGCCGATTACTACCGCTGGGTGTACGACAACAAGCCGGCCTGGCAGCAGCACTGATTGCTGATCACCCGCCGAGTTCGGCTTTCATGCGTGCTTCCACCGCGTGCTCGCGCAGCGGACCGACGACATCGTCCAGAAATCCCTCGATAATGCGGTCGAGGCTGTAGATTGTCAGGTTGATCCGGTGGTCGGTCAGGCGGTTCTGCGGGAAATTGTAGGTTCTGATGCGCTCGCTGCGGTCGCCGCTGCCGATCTGCAGGCGCCTCGCCGCCCCCTGCTTCTCGGCCTCCTCGCGCAGCTTGTGGTCCAGCAGCCGTGCCTTCAGCACCATCATCGCCTTCTCGCGGTTGCGGTGCTGCGATTTCTCATCCTGGCACTGGACA
>CAZZBA010000049.1:0-16542 GCA_964652765.1 uncultured Victivallales bacterium
GCGCTGGAGCTGGCGGATGTGCCGGCACGGCTGCTGGTGATCGGCGGCGGCTATATCGGCCTGGAGCTGGGGCAGGCCTATGCCGCGTTCGGCTCCAAGGTGTCGGTGGTGGAGATGCTGCCCGCGCTGATGACCGGGGCGGACCCCGACCTGGTACGCCCGCTGCTCAAGCAGCTCAAGAGCCAGTTCGAGTCGATCATGGTCGAGACGCGTGTACTGGCGATCGAGGCGACCGAGCGCGAGGTCACGGTACGCATGGCGGACAAGGATGGCAAGGAGACCTCCCGGACCTACGACCGGGTGCTGATCTCGGTCGGCCGCAAACCCAACACGCGCGACCTGGGGCTGGAGAATACCCGTGTTCAGGTGGCCGGGAAAGGTTTTGTCACGGTCGATGCGCAGCGTCGCACGGCGGAACCGTCGATTTTTGCCATCGGGGATATCGCCGGCCAGCCGATGCTGGCGCACAAGGCGACCTACGAGGGCAAGGTCGCCGTGGATGTCATCGCCGGCAGGAAGCGTGTCTACGAGCCGCAGGCGATTCCGGCGGTGGTCTTCACCTGCCCGGAAATCGCCTGGGCGGGGCTGACCGAGCGCGAGGCGGCGGAGCAGGGGCTGGCGGTCACTATCGCCACCTTCCCTTGGGCGGCGTCCGGGCGGGCGACGACGCTGGGTGGGAGCGACGGGCTGACCAAGCTCGTCTGCGCCAAGGGGGACGGGCGCGTGCTGGGCGTCGGCATTACCGGACCCGGCGCCGGGGAGCTGATCGGCGAGGGTACGCTGGCCATCGAGATGGGGGCCGTGGCGGAGGATCTGGCGCAGACGATCCACGCCCATCCGACCCTGGGCGAGACGATCATGGAGGCCGCCGAGGACGCGTCGGGACACGCCACGCATTTCCTGGGGAAACGGAAATAAACGAAAGGTGTAAAAAAATATTAGCCGTGGCGTGGAATCTGTGCTAAAAGCATCGGCAATTGTGGAGTTCTCGGTCACGGTAATGGTGGGTCGCGCGTATAAAATCGAATAAGGAAGACGGGTTGCGCACATGAAAACACTAATACGTTTGTCTCTTGCCGTCGTGGTCATCGTGTCAATGCGGGTAGTTCCCTCCATGGATGTCCGTGCCGATGAGCCGACAGTGCCGGCAGGCTCCGAGATGCAGGAGGCACTGGATCAGCTTGATTCGCTGCTGGGCACGGCGGGAGCCTCGAACAACGTTCCGCCCGACGTGCGTTCGGAATTGTCCGGGCTGCAGGCGAAATTCCAGAGTCTGCAGGGAGACCTGTCGAGCCGCGACAAGGAATTGGAGACGTCCGCCGCTGCGCTGGCTGAAGCGGCGGCACGGTTGAAGAACCTGCAGGATGAGAACCAGATCCTGAAAGAGGAGATCGAGAATCAGCATCACCGGATCGAGAAGGCGGAAGCCGAACGGAGCCAGGCGAAGGCGGATTTCGAGCGGTTGTTCAAGGATGAAACCAAGGCAGGCGACCTTGGTGCCGAGAGTGCGCGCCAGGCCGCCGAGATCGAGCGGTTGAAGGGCGAGCTGGCGGTGGCCCTGACGGCTAGCGAGGCCCTTGGCAAGACGCTTGAGGACGAACGTTCAAACAAGCCCGCGCCGGCGGCCGGTGGCGATTCGGCGCGCGTTCGCGAACTGGAGGCGTCCGTCGAGGAAATGAAAAACATCGACGCCCAGCGCAAGGCGGCGATGGATGATCTTTTCAAGCAGTTGGCGGCACAGAAGAAAGACCTTGGCGCCCGTGACCAGATGCTGGCGGAAAAACAGGCGGAACTGGATGCCGAGAAGGCCCGTGTAGCGGAACGCGACCGCGATCTGGCATCCCGCGACGAGGCGATTGTTGCCGGACGGACGGCATTGACCGAGCGGCAGCAGGAACTGGAAGCACAGGAGAGAGCGCTGACCGAGGCCCGACGTCAGGCGGATGCGGCGGCGGCCACTCTGGGGGGGCGCGAGACGGACCTGCAGGCCTTGCGCCGCGAACTCGACGAGATCAAGCTCATCGACGCCCAGCGCCGCAAGACGCTGGACGAGACGCTGGCATCGCTGGCGACGGCCGAGCAGCGCGTCACGAGGCTGAACGCCGAGTTGGATGAAGCTCGGACGGCGAAGCAGACGGAACTGGATGCCGAAAAGGCGCTGGTGACGGAGCGCGACCTCAGGCTGGCCTCCCTCGAGGAGGCGATCGCGGCCAGCCAGACGACATTGACCGCGCGGCAGCAGGAACTGGAAACACAGGAGAAAGCGCTGGCCGATGTGCGCCGCCAGGCGGAGTCTACCGCGGCCACCCTGGCGGCCCGCGAGACGGACCTGCAGGGCTTGCGCGGCGAACTCGACCAGGTCAAGCTCGTCGACGCCCAGCGCCGCAAGACGCTGGACGAGACCCTGGTGTCGCTGGCGACCTCCGAACAGCGCATCGCGACCCTGGTCAGGGAAATGGATGAGGCACGGGCGCAGCATACGGCATCCGCTGAGGATTCAGCGGCCAAGGTGGCGATGCTGACGACTAGGAACGCGCTGCTGGAGGGCGAGGTTGCCCGGATGGAGCGCGATGTGAAGGCGGCGGAGGCCGACCGGGATGCCACACTGGCTCAAGCTACCGAGCTGCGGAACACGCTGAAGGCCGGCGATGCGAACGTGGTTGACCTTGAAGCGCAGGTGGCAAGGCTAACGGCGGTTGATGCCCAGCGGCGCAAGGCCATGGACCAGGTGTTGCTGGATACGGCCATGCTTGAGCAGGACAAGACGCGCCTGGCACTGGAGGTGCAGCGCCTGACGGATACCGTGGCGTTGAAAGGCAGCGTCCCGGATGCCCAGGCGTCCGATCTGGCGGAGCAGGTGCGCAACGAGAACTCGGCATTGAAGGCTCGGGTCGCGAAGCTGGAAAAGAATTTACAGGAGGCCCGCGATGCTTCGGCGGTTGTAACGGAATCCATCCCTCCCGCCGCTGGTGCTGATGTGGCGGCGGTCCTGGCACCGGTGGAGCAGGCTGGCTGGCAGCAGGACAAGCAGCGGCTCGAGACGCAATTGAGCGAACTGCGTGGCACGGCGGCCCAGGATGCCGAACGCATCGAGACGATGACGCGGGATCTGGCCCAGGCGCAGCAGAGCGCCCTGGAGCTGACGGCCCGCGTCAAGGAGCTTGAGAGCCGCAATACCGATGTGCGGGAATCGGACCTGTTCAAGGAACTTGAGCAGGTCAATTCCATGTTGCGCGAGAAGATGATCGAGGTGGAGGCGGATCGGCAACGGTTGGCGAAGCTGGCCGAGAATGCCGCCAATACAGAGTCCGCGCAGGTCAAGACCATCGAGACGCATACCGCCCGGCTGGCCGAGATGGACAAGGCCTTGACCGACGCCCAGGCGCGTGAGGATGAATACAAGGAATTGATCGAACGGGTGGTGCCGCAGGTAGAGGCGCTTGAGCAGCAGATCACGGCTTTGACGCAGGAACGGCAGGATCTGACCAACAGGCTGCTGCAGCGCGACGAGGACCTGCAGTCGCTGAAAGTGGAGCTGGAACGGCGGGAGCACCGGCTGGCAAAGGCGGAACGGGTCGCCGATGTGCTGGAAAAGGCCCGTACCGAGGTTCTGCGTACCGGCGACAGCGAGAAACTCAACATGCACTACAACATGGCGTCCGTCTATGCGCGCGACGGGAAGTTCGCGGAAGCCGAGAATGAATACCTGCAGGCCTTGCGGATCGACCCGACCGATGCCGATGTGCATTACAATCTCGGCATTCTCTACGATGACGAGATGAAGCAGCCTGAGAAGGCAATGGTGCATTACCGCCGTTACCTACAGCTCAACCCGCACGGCCCGGATGCCGACCAGATCCGCAATTGGCTGATGAGGCTTGAGATGCAGGCGCAGCGCTGATGTCCGCCTGCGTCCCAACCCCTGATCGGGAGTATCCCGGCTCATGCGCCTGGTGATCATAGTCTTGTTGCTGATGGTGTTGCCGACGGCACTGCTGAGCTTGCTGGCCGGTCGCAGCATCCAGGCGCGGGAATTGATCCTGGAACGCCAACTGCGGGACGATGCCGCCGTGCGCCTGGAGGCGGTGGCGGTGCAGGTCGATCAACGGCTTGACGAGGCGCTGGCGGGGATCACGCGGATGTTCCGCGAGACGGTGCTTGCCGGTAGCGATGTGCGCCGGCTCGATGAGGCCCGCATCATGCAGGCGGTTCCGGAACAGACGGTGCGGCGGGCTTACCTGTTCATGAATCCGATGGGTTTCATCTATCCGGAGGCCACTGGCGCGGTGGCTATCGTCGCCTCGCGGTTGCAGCCCGAGTTGATCCGTTTGTTGGCGGGTGGCGGGCCTGCCGAGCCGTCGCGGCTGGCAATCAGCCACGCGGACTGCGATTGCCTTTTCATTCCGGTCACCGGCTATCGCGACTTGTATGCCGGTATCGAGATCGACCAGTCCGGGATGCAGCGGTTCCTGGAAGGGCTTCTGGAGGCGCAGTCGACGCCGGTCCTGCGGTTGGCGCTGCTGGCGGCCGGTGATGGCGCTGATCTGCCGGATGCTGCTGGCGACGGGCAGGAGGACGGCGGGTCCATTGTCGTCAGCGACAGTCTTGGTGCCGCGACGTCGTTTTCCCTGCCCGCTTTCCGTTCGCGTCGGGATGCCATTGCCGTGCGGCGATTAAAGGGGATGGGCCCTGTCGAAATTGGCGCGTTTGTGGTGAATGGCGGCGACATGCGACGGTCGCATGCGCTCCAGGCACGGCTGGTTGTCTGGGGTATCCTGCTGCTGGTCGTGATGATCCTGGGGAGTGCGCTGGCCCTGATCACGGGCGCGCGCTGGCAGGCGCAGAAGGCCCGTCGGCGCAGCGAGTTCATGGCTGGAATGTCCCACGATTTGCGGACACCGGTGGCGGCCATGCGCATGATGGCCGAAAGCCTGCGGGCCGGGCGGGTGGCGGATGCCGCGCGCCGCCTTGAATTCCTCGAGGCGATTGTCACCGAATGCGACCGCCTGGGTGACCTGATCGAGCGGATCATGTTCTATTTCCGGCAGGAGCAGGGGATGCCGCGCTACGAGATGCGGATCGTGGCGGCAGAGGCGATCGCCGCGACAGTGGCGGATCGCTTCCGCCGCCAGCATCCTGGCCGGGTACGGATCGAGTTCATTTGCGACGGGCCGGTCCCGCCTGTGCGTGCCGATGCGAACGCGGTGGAAAAGGCGTTAACTAACCTGATCGACAACGCTGTGAAATACGGCCAGCGTCAGGACAGGGGAGGCGGTGCCGGACCGGATGACGGGGTGGATATCACGGTGCGCGCGGCGGTGCGCCGCGAGGGCCGCCGGACCTGGACGGTGCTGGCGGTGCGTGACCATGGTGACGGCATTGCTGCCGGTGAACAGCGGCGGATTTTCGGGCGTTTCTATCGCGCACATGCCGGGGGGCATGCGCACCGGGGTGGTTTCGGGCTGGGTTTGTCAATGGTGGCCGATATAGTCAAGGCGCACCGGGGCTGGATCCGGGTAACGAATGCGCCCGACGGGGGCGCGGTTTTCGAGATCGGGTTTCGGAGCGTGAATGTCGCGGACGTGGAAGCGCCGGGAAAGGAGCGGGCATGACAGGCCGCAAACGGGTGTTGGTGGTGGAAGACGAAGCGACCCTGCTGCTGGGGCTGGTCGAGAACTTGAAGTTTGCCGGCTATGATGTGCTGCAGGCGGAAGATGGCCCCGGAGGCTACGAGACGGCGCTGCGCGAGCGTCCGGACGCCATGTTGCTGGATATCATGCTGCCGGGCCTGAGCGGTTTCGAGGTCTGTCGCAAGCTGCGCGAGAAGGGCCTGCAGATGCCCGTGATCATGCTGACCGCGCGTGGTGACGTGTTCGACAAGCTGCACGGTTTCGAGATGGGGGCGGATGACTACGTCACCAAACCGTTCAGCCTGGATGAGCTTCTGGCGCGCCTGAAGGCGGTGCTGTTGCGCGGTGAACGCCAGGCAGTCAAGCCGAGCAGGCTTGCCTTCGCTGATGTGGAGCTGGACCTGGATGCACGAACCATGACCCGCGGCGGCAAGGACGTGGTGGTCACTCGGACGGAGTTCGACCTACTGGTGTATTTTGTCGAGAACGAGGGCAAGGCGCTTTCGCGCGAGACGGTGATGAACGATGTCTGGGGCATGGAGTATTACGGCACGCAGCGCTCGCTTGACAGTTTTGTCGCCAATCTGCGCAAGAAGATAGAGAAGGACCCGCATCAACCCGTGCATATCCACACGGTCCATGGCGTCGGCTACAAGTTCCACGCCGGCACCGCCTGAAGGCGTCAGCTCATAAGCGGCATCGGATGCAGGAACCGATTCCCGGGTGGCTCCAGACCGTCAGGGTCCATCCGATGGATTCCGAACGGCTGCGCATGATGATCAGCCCGGTTCCACCACTGTCTTTGCGGATGAGTCCGTTACCGTTATCGCTGACTTGCATGCAGGGGTTGCCGTCTTTCCAACCCAGCTTGATATGGATCTTGGATGCACGCCCGTGTCGGATGGCATTGACGACGGCTTCTTGTGCAATATAGTAGAGCTGTACCGAGGTCGCCTGGTCGAGTTCCGGCCAAGGTGGGTCCTGCTGCCGCAAACGGCATTTGATCTCAAACAGTTGCGTGGATTTCTGCGCCTGTGATTCCAGGGCGGCCGCCAGCCCTCCCTCCTTCAGGTCCACCACCATCAGCCCGTGTGCCAGCATCCGGGCATGTTCCATGATATCATGCAGCATGGCGGCAAGCTGCCGCAGGCGTTCCTGGTAATGCGGAGCGGCCGCCGCCATGGCCCGTTGCAGGGAGGAGAGCAGGTAGCGGGCTCCGACGATCTCCTGCCCGAGCGTGTCGTGCAGATCCTGTCCGATCCGCTGCTGCTCGTGCGTGCTGACCTGGATGATCGTCTTCTGCGCGACCTTGCGCTGCTGCATTTCCTGTCGCAGGGAAATGTTGGCCTGGTCCAGTTCCTGTGTCCGCTGGCGTACCAGTTCTTCCAGCTTCTGGCGATGGAGGTCCAGTTCGGAAGCGATCTGCCGGCGCTCGGCGATCTCGGCTTGCAGGGCCTCGGTGCGCTCGCGTATCCGGTCGGCCATCAGGTTGGCTTCCTTGTGCAGCAGGTAGAGTTCCTGGTGTCGCGCGGTCGGCACCACGACATCATATCTCCCACTGGCGGTATTACGCATGCTTCGCACAATCGCGTGCAACGGATGCCGCAGGAATCGTCGCGTCAGGAACCAGGTCAGGAAGAACTGCACGACAATACCTCCGCCGGTGATACCCAGGATAGCGGGCCAGAGCCCCTTGCGAAGTGTCAATACCGGCTTGCGCGACCAGGAGACATGCACGTCACCGATCAATTCCCCGTTCCAGAATACCGGATGGAAGGCGGTGATCCCCGGTGTGTCCTCCGCTTCCGGTGATGTCCATTCGCCCAGCACGTCGTCGAACTGGTTTTCCACCCGGATGCCGAGCAGCGAGGGATTCAGGTGCTGCCTGGCCAGTTGTTCCCGTACCGCGTCCCCATTCAGGTTCCATAGCGCGGTGCTGACTTCGCTGGCAAATCCGGTGGCGAAGCGATTGGCCTGGCTTGGCAACACCTCCTCAAGCGGGCGCAGCAGTATATGGTAGCTGAACAGGCCGACACCGAGGCAGACAACGGCCAAGGCAATCGAATGCCATAGTATCAGTTCATTGGATAGCCGCCAGCGACTGTGCTGCATGATTGTTCCCCCCGGGCGATCTTGCCCACCTGGTGTTATCCTGCCGTATGGAGCGAAAGATGACAAGCCTGTACATTCGCCGCTTGCCAGATTTATGCGTTATGCATACATTGGTACCACAAGAGGGAGGACAATCGCGATGAAATTGACCGTCACGATCATCACGGCACTGGTATTGCTTGCAGGAGGACGTGTGCGGGCTGATGTCCCTGTGCGGCCATTTGTGATCGTGGGCGAGGAACTTCCCCCGTATGAATACCTCGACGAGAACGGCAAGCCGGCGGGAATCAACGTCGAGGTGATCCAGCGGATTTTCACGGAGCTGGGCATTTCCTGCGAGATTCGTTTCTACCCTTGGGCGCGCGTGTTGCTGATGCTGGAGAACGGTGCTGCTGATGCAGTGCTCTCCGTCTCGCACAATCCGAAGCGCGAGGCGCTCCTGTATTTCACGGATGAGCAGAAGCAGTTCGTGGAGACTCAGAAAGTCCCGCCCGACTTCCTGTGGCTGACCGAATATGTCTTTCTTGTCAATCGCCGGTTGGCTGGTTCCGTCCGGTTCGAATCCTACGAGCAGATCAAGCGCGACGGTTTGCGCGTGGTGGTCAGTGACCAGTATTCCTATGACGACGCGTTCATGCAGTCCGGTATCGCGACGATGCCCAGGAGTACATCCGTGGAGGGCCTGCGTTCTGTACTGGACGGGGGGGCGGATCTCTATCCGATGGATCGCGCCGCTGCCTGGGCGCTGCTGAAGAAGGAAGGTCTGCAGGATCGGATCACCTGGCTGCCGAAACCGCTTTTCATGAAGCCGTACCTGCTCGGGTTTTCCAGGATATCCGACTATCCCGGCACCGAAACACTGATGCGGAGGTTCTATGATCGCCTGCGTGAATCCCGGCAGCGCGGGGAGGTTGAACAGCTTACCGCCCGGCATCTGGATCCCGTGCGCCCCGTGCGCTCCGCCCGCCCGCTGGTGTTTGTCTGCGAGGATTGGCCCCCCTTCGAATACATGAAAGAGGGTCGGATGCAGGGTATTGACGTGGACCTGGTCGGGCGCATCATGAGCACCCTGCGACTGCCGTACGAGATCCGCAGCTACCCTTGGGCGCGGGCCTGGATGATGGCGGAGCGGGGGCAGGCGGAAGCCGTCTTGTCGGTTTCCTATAAAGCTGACCGCGAAGAGGTCCTGTATTACACCGATGGGCAGCGTGCGGCTGCCAAGGATGGGAGCCTGCCGGCGGACTATCTCTGGCTGAGCCGTTATGCTTTCTTCGTCAAGTCGAAGAACGGTGGCAACGGGCACGGTGATTCGTATGAGAGCATCATCGAGTCCAACGCGCGTGTCGGCCTGAACAAAGGGTATTCGTATGCGCCCGGCTTTCCCGTGGAACGGTTCAATTCCCGCTGTTACTACGATACCGAGTCCGGGTTCCAGGGGTTGATCCAGGACGAGATCGATGTTTACCCGATGGACATGACCGTTGGCCACCATACATTGCTGAAGATGGGGATGGAGGACAGCGTGACCTGCCTGCCGAAGGTGCTTTTCTCCAAGGCCTACCTCTCCCCGTTTGTCAGGCAGTCCGATTACCCAGGGCTGGAAAGCATCATGTACGAGTTCTACCACCAGTTGCGCCAGTTGCGCGCCTCCGGCCTCCTGCCCGACTGATTTGAGTGGTGGGCGGCGAGGGACTCGAACCCCAGACCACCTGGTTGTAAACAAGAATTATAACCGCTAATTATATAGGAAATATTGAATATAACACGGAATAACCCGCATGTGTGTTAGCCGTCTTTCCCCGTTCTCGGACATCGCCAAGGCACGCAGATCGAAAGGCGAGGTTGTCCATAGAAAGCCGTTTGGACCTGAGGAGCTAAAACTGCTTTTGGATGCTGCCCGAGCCGACCCGTTCCTGTATCCGCTGGTTGTCACTGCAGCCTGTACGGGCATGCGCAGAGGCGACGTTTGCAAGTTGCGATGGGAGTCTGTCAATCTGGGCGATGGCATGCTTACGGTCAGAACCAGCAAGAGTGGGGCAATGGTTGAAATTCCGATCTTCACGCCGCTAATGGATGTTCTCATAGGTCGCAAGAAGGCGCGTAAGGGATATGTATTCCCCGAGGCAGCCGAGATGCTTGCGAAGAACCCAACCGGATTGTCATGGCGCTTCAAGGCTCTGGTGGCAAAAACGCTGGGCGAGGTAGGCGCAGAGCTTGATGCTTCTCATGTTTCTGCTGCAGACATCGAATCGGAGGGGTTACAGGCGAAGCTTCGGCAGCGTCAAACTGTCAGAACAGCTCAGGGCTCTGTGGCCGGATGCGCCACCCGCTGAGGCCGAGTTGCTGATTGAGTCTATTCTTAGAGTGAGCCAGTTTTATCATGAATAGGAGATCGTTATGAACATCAAGAATACAGTGTCCGAGACCATTGAGCAGTCGCGCCAGAAGACAGAGCATTGGGTCTATCGAATTCGAGGTGAGTTCGAGTTTGCAAGGAAGCTCGCAACGAAATGCCAGGCTGAGCATCCGGATTGGGGTGCCCTTGTGGCGCAGGGCGAGAAGCGTCTTGTTGATGCGCTGCAGCAGGGCCCTGTCGATTTGGGCGCGACCGTTGCGGACATTGAAACGCTTCTGGAGCCGCTCTCCGCAGCAGCCAAATCCTACACCATGCACTGTGTCGGCCATGCGCATATCGATATGAATTGGATGTGGTCCTGGCCGGAGACGGTCGCGGTAACGAACGACACTTTCACCACGGTCCTGGCGCTGATGGATGAATACCCGGAGTTCTGCTTCTCCCAGAGTCAGGCAAGCGTCTATGCCATTCTCGAAGAGCACAACCCGGAGCTTCTGGCGCGTATCGCCGAAAGGGTCAAAGAAGGTCGCTGGGAGGTGACTGCAAGCCACTGGGTCGAGGGCGACAAGAATATGGCCAGTGGGGAGAGCTTGTGCCGCCACCTCCTCTACACCCGTAAATACATGAAGCAGCTCTTCGGGCTCGCCCCGGAGGACGTGCAGATCGATTGGTCGCCCGACACATTCGGACATGCTGCAACTGTACCCAACTACCTCGTCCGCGGCGGCGTGAAATATCTGTATCTGCACCGGCCGGGCACGGAGACGAAACTCGCGGATGGTCGTGTGCCGGAGTTCTTCTGGTGGGAGGGAGCCGACGGATCCCGTGTGTTGGTGAGGAATGATATGGCCTCGGGTTACAATGGGGTGATCGGCAGCGAGCTGGGCCCAAAATGCCTTGAGCAGGGGGATAAGTCCGATGCCAAGCATGCTCTCTTTGTCTACGGGGTGGGCGACCATGGCGGTGGACCCACACGGCGCGATCTGGCTCGGGTGGTTGATATGCAGAGCTGGCCGATCTTCCCAAGAATCATCTTTTCCACTGCGCAGCGATTTTTCAAGTCGCTGGAAAAGAACGTGGGCAAGGATCTCCCTGTGTGGAAAGGTGAACTGAACACCGAGTTCGCCGGCTGCTACACGTCCCAATCCCTGATAAAGAAGGCGAATCGTTTCAGCGAAAACCGGCTGGTGGATTCGGAGTATGCCGCCACGTTGTGCAGTGCCGTGACCGGGACATCCTATCCAACCGACGTACTAGAAGCCAACTGGCGCAAGACCCTGTTTTCTCACTTTCACGATATCCTGCCTGGCTCGGGAGTTCATGATACTCGCACCTATACGCACGGTCTGTTCCAGGACATCATGGCGAGCACCAGCATGATCGAGACGCAAGCCTTTCGTAAGCTGGCCGAAAAGGTGGATACAAGCCATGTGCTGCCACCCGAATGGAAGGGGACTCCGCTGCATCTGCGGACGGGGCTAGGCGGCGGTGCCGGCATGTGGACGTCTGACGGCAAG
The DNA here is from genome assembly GCA_964652765.1 of uncultured Victivallales bacterium. Taxonomy (GTDB): domain Bacteria; phylum Verrucomicrobiota; class Kiritimatiellia; order UBA8416; family UBA8416; genus UBA8416. The sequence continues at coordinate 11,616 of CAZZBA010000049.1, forward strand.
TTGAGTGTTGCGGCCGTCTGTCATGACCAGGGCCACCGGCCATATGTCATCTTCAACACAACAGGCACCGGCCGTTTTGAAGTGGTGGAAGTCCTTGTTTGGGATAACGCGCCGCAAGTGTCAGGAAAGCCGCTTGCGCAGTGTCAATTTGCGGTCGAGTATGCCGATGGAAGCGTTGCCGCTGTACAGAAGCTCAAGCATGGCGCGGAGTGGGGGCATAATTATTTGCGCTTGGCTGTACCGGTGCATGTTCCGGCTTTCGGGTTCACCACGATCGTGATCCAGGAAGTCGATGCGCCGCCGCAGATCGACGGCACAGACATGTCGCTTTCACGCAAGCACCACTGTTTCTACGCGGACATGGAGCGAAAACAGTTCGGGTTGGAGAACGACCTCTTGCGGGTGGAGATCGACCCCCATACCGGCGGCGTGGCTCGACTGCTGCACAAGCAGAGCGGTATTGAAATGATTACACCCGTGCAGGAAGCCCCGCTTATGCAATATGGCGTTGAACGCCCGCACGGGATGACGGCATGGCTTGTCGAGCATACTGGAGGCTGGAAGGTCCCGGAAATCAAGGCTGTCCGCTGCACCGAGCGTGGGCCGTATGTCGCACGCATTGAGGTTGAGGCGGCATTCATGTCGTCAACCTTCACCGTGACCTACAGCCTTCACAAGGATGATCCACGACTCCTGATCGATATCAATGGCACATGGTTCGAGCGTGGAACACCGCAAACCGGCGTGCCGGTTCTGCGCATGCATTGGCCGACGGCCCTCGAAAGTAGTAGGGGGCAGTATGAGATCCCGTTCGGCGCGATCGACCGTGATCAGTGCAATGCCGAGGAAGTGCCAGCCCTGCAATGGGCGCGAATACAAGGGGAGTGCAAAGGGAAACCTGCCGGTATGGTGGTGATGAACGACAGCAAATACGGCTATGCGCTCGATCAGAATGCGATGAGCCTCACGCTGCTCCGCGCGAGCTACGATCCTGACCCGCTGCCGGAGATCGGGAAACACGAGGTGCACCTCGCGCTTCTGCCCTACGCGGGCAAGGTGTCTGTGACAGAGGCGACCGCGCGTGCGCGGCAACTTAACCACCCGCTGCGTGTGATCGGTACAGGTATTCATAAAGGGACGCTAGGCTTGATGGAGCAGCTGCTTTCGGTGGAGGGCAATGGTGTGATCGTGTCTGGTATCAAGCAGACTGAGGATGGGAAGGCTCTGCTGGTGCGGCTGTATGAGGCGGAGGGTAAAAAGACTACTGCAACATTGGGCGTACACCCATCCATCGGCAAGGTCACCAAAGCAAAATCTCTCGACATGATGGAGGCACCCGCAGGGAATGGAACAGTAGTATGCAAGAATGGCCGTGCCCAAATCGGCATGCCACCACACGGCATCGCAACAGTTGGATTGACGGTCTCAAAGCAAAACAAAAATGAATAAGCATGTATAGCAGGAACACGATTATGGCCATTGGGGTGGTTTCACTCCTAACCATGGTGCAAGGAGGAGTTGGTATGGACTTTTATGTCTCGCCCTCGGGCAACGATAAGAACCCGGGCACCAAGGAGAAACCCTTCCAGACCATCTCGCATGCGCGCGACAGCGTCGCCAGGATCAATGGCAAGATGACTGGCGATATCGTAGTGTATGTTGGGGGAGGAACCTATGAGATATCAGAGCCGGTCGTATTTGATGCCAACGATTCCGGAACCAACGGCCACAAGGTGGTTTACAAGGCCACTGCCGGCCAAACACCGATTGTGAGTGGCGGAAAGGCAATCAAGAACTGGGAGGTGCACGACAAGACAAACAACATCTACAAGGCTGCCGTTGGTGACCTGGAATTTCGCCAAATTTACGTCAATGGTGTCCGGGGGATACGCGCCCGCTATCCGAACCGGACCAACGAGGTGACCTTGGAGGGGTATCTGCTTGGCGCAACGGTTACGGGAAAAGCTCCTTACCAGCTCCAGGTCAATCCCGCAGAGCTGCAAGGCTGGGAGACGTGGAGCAATCTGAACGAGGTGGAAGTCGTGATGGTCACCCACTGGAAGCAAAAGCGGGCACGCATCGCTAGCATCGCAGGCAACCTGATCAATTTTCAGGAGCCCGAGAACGCAGCTCAAACGATGAATCATATGGAACAGGGCGGCACCCCGCATTGGTATGAGAACGCGTATGAGTTCCTGGATGCGGAAGGTGAATTCTATCTGAATACACAGACCAACACCCTGTTCTACAAGCCCAAAAAGGATGAGAGCATGTCTTCCGTGGAAGTGATCGTGCCAACAGTCGAAACCCTGCTCGATATCAGAGGCTCTTCACCTTCCAATAGGGTGCATGACCTCTTGTTTGAAGGAATCACCTTTCAACACAGCAACTGGACCAAGCCAAACACTCACGGCTATCAGGTATGGCAGTCCGCGACCTGGTATTGCTACACAGGCTCTGATACAACAGCCTTAGACGCGAGCATAACGATCCCGGCTGCCGTGCAGCTGGCAAATGCCGACAAGGTGGAGATCCGCTCATGCACGGTCAGGCAAACAGGCGCCCATGGAATCGCCGCCATCAAGGATGTGGTCAGCAATTGTTCCATCAGCGGGAACCTCGTGGCTGACACCGCGGCAGGCGGCATCTACCTTTTGCTCAACGATGAAAAATCCACGGGCAATGTAGTTACCGATAATACCGTCGAGTACATTGGAATGTGCTATTCGGATGGCTGCGGAATTGTAGTGGCACGGACCCCAGACGTCGCCATCCTCCATAATGAGATCCGGCACGTTCGTTATACCGGCATCAGTACCGGGTGGTCCTGGGATGATAAGGACGGTACCGCAAAAAACCACGATGTCGGCTACAACCTCATCCACAAAACCATGGGGCTGCACGACGATGGCGGAGGCATCTACACCCTGGGCAAGATCCCCGGCATGAAGATCCACGACAATTACATTCACAACATCGTGCGCTCCAAGTTCAGCGGCGGCTGGGGCATCTGCGGCATCTATTTGGATAATGGCAGTTGCTTCAAGCTGGTTCAGGACAACGTCATCGAGAATGTGGAGGCGGCATTCTTTTCAGGCAACAAGCCCAACTACAGTAACACCTTTGATCGGAATTATCACAATGGCCCGCTGGCTAAACAACTCGCTAAGGAAAACATTGTGACCAATAACACGATGGTTCAAGATTCGAAATGGCCTGCCGAGGCCGTGAAGATCATGAAGGACGCCGGACCCCGCGGCGCGTATCGTCGCCCTGATGCTTCCCCTGAATCTCAGCGCTGAGCGGGGGAAATCGATGAAAGCCATTCTTCTGGGTATGTTGATAGGAGCTATTATGACCGCCAAAGGCGATGACGACACGAGCATGAAGGACCTCCAATTTAACCTCCATCTGGATGACATAGCACCACGACGATCCCTGTCCTCCGCTCCTGGCGCTGCATCACATCCGGTCGGCTTGATTTTGGTCCCTTGGAGCAGATATTTTCCGGTGAGTTTGACGGGAAGCGGAGGACACGGGTATTGGTAAAAATAATAGGGGAGTGACTGCGTCCGTGTTATGTTGCAGGGTTGCTGATAATTAATTGAAAACATAGGACAAGGCCAACAGAGCCTGGAGCAGATGCGGACAAGCCGCGCCGCTCAGGCTGTCGTTGGGGTGGAAAATCATGAAGACTAACGAAATCCAAATCAGAGATCCGTTCGTTGTCCCAATCGAAGCGGAAGGAATATACTACCTCTTCGGAACGACAGACACGAACGCCTGGCACGGTAAAGGAACGGGATTCGATTGCTACAAGAGCAGCGACCTCTTGGAATGGTATGGGCCAATTCCAGCGTTCCGCCCTCCCCGGGCATTTTGGGCAACGACTAATTTCTGGGCACCGGAGGTACATCCTTTCTGCGGGCGATACTACATGTTCGCTTCCTTCAAGGCGGACAGACGGTATCGCGGGACTCAGATTCTCGTATCCGATTCCATTGCTGGCCCGTATAGTCCCTTAACCGATGGTCCAATCACGCCGCCGGATTGGGAGTGTCTCGACGGTACGCTCCATGTGGATCGAGATGGACATCCATGGATTGTCTTCTGCCACGAGTGGGTTCAGGTCCACAATGGAGCTGTATACGCCTTGCGATTGTCCCCTGACCTGAAACAAGCAGTTGGAAGGCCAGTCTTTCTCTTCAACGCATCTGAGGGGGCTTGGGCACTTCACCCCGAGTGGCCAAAGGAAGGGGCGACACGTCGTTTCCCGGACTACGTCACAGACGGACCATTTCTCCATCGGTTAGCCAGCGGATCGTTGATCATCCTTTGGTCCAGTATGGGCAGCAAAGGATATGCAATGGGGGTTGCCCGTTCACAAACGGGAGATGTGACTGGGCCTTGGAGACATGAAGTAGAACCCCTGTGGGCGGAGGATGGAGGCCACGGCATGATTTTCCGGACGTTCGACGGTCGCCTCATGCTCACATTCCACAGACCTAACAATACTCCTGCGGAGCGTCCTGTCTTCGTTGAGATTGAGGAAACCGGTGATGACATTCGCCTAAAGACATGAAGCCCCAACAAGCCGTTCTTTTTTTACTCATGCCGGGTGCCCGTTTAATGAACGAATAGCGGCATGGAATACACTAGATGCCGCATATAATGCAATGCTATTATTAGGTTCGATCCCGTAAGATGTCGCCCCATGGAGGGAATATAAAAATGAGTGGAGTTCAGAAGCGTATTGTCTTGATGCTTACCGTGGGCTTCGTTGTCGGTGTGGCGTATGCGGGAGGTCCGGAGAACACCCAGCAAGCGGACGACATGAGCGGCAAGCACCTCTTCATCCTCTCCGGGCAATCAAATATATGACTATCGGGTTGAGTAAGGTGACGTCCATATGTAGTGGTCTATGAAT
>CAZZBA010000050.1:0-16471 GCA_964652765.1 uncultured Victivallales bacterium
CGGTTACAGTCAAACCGAAAGTGGATTTGATTGATGTCCCGTTCGTGAAGATGCGGGGGTGGTATGAAAGCGCATTCAAGAGCGCACCCCCGAGTTATGCGGCACTGGTCAGAGGCGTCCAGCGGGACATGCCGGCGGCGAAAAACCACCCGGAGCTTTGCTTTAATTGTCAGACAGGGTCACTTATCGTCAACGGAGACCATGCCGTGGATGTGAGCCCGATGGAGTTTGCGGCGGTGCTGCTTATCCAGAAGGGGACCCACAAACTGGAGGCGCTGGCCGCTGCAGTGTCGGCAATATGCCCGGCAAGTTCATCCGAAGCGCCCGACTGGGTGGTGCGGCTCAGGGAGAGTTCGCGGGCAAAGAGCAAAGACGTCATGGACATCAGCAAGGTCCTCTCTTCAGCGCGGGCGAAACTCTGTAGCCATCCCTTTCTACGTGAGTTGGCCGAAACCCTAGTTCCCAAGCGCGGCAGACCGTCAACGTACCCCGCCAAGAGGATACACTACAAGCATCCGGAAATCCTGCGGATATCCGCAGATATCTGATTTCAACAGCCAAACGAAGGAATGGGCTAATGTTTACTCCGACGAAAGGAACCCAAGCATGAATCATGATGAAGAACAGATGTTTTGGAGACGGAAGCTGATGGCGTATCTGCATGACGCACCTGATAAGGCGCTCGATATCGGTAGCCACGAAACGTGCGCGGCGGCCGCGCAGCGGGGCGCGGGATTCACGGATGAAGAGGACCGCGCCAAGTTCGAAGCTGCGGTGAAGCCAGCCGATTGGTTCTCCGCGTCGGCCGAGCGCTTTGTCTTTCCGAAAGTCAAGTGCTCCCACGATTTCAAGACACAACCGCTCTTCCTCCACCCGCTGTCGTCCGAGCCTTACCCGTTTTCCTCTAATTTTACGCAGAATATAGCACCGCTTTCAGACGCGGTCCATGCTGCTGTAGGTGGCATCGTCACGTCGGACTGGCATGAAAAGTTTTTCCTTTACTGGCGCCGCTGGCTTACCAACGCCTCCTTAAAGCATCCCGCGCTGGCGTTCCTGCCCGCAGATTCCCGAATTCCCGACCACACGATCTGGAACCATATGTCTGTCGCATCCGCGTTGGCGCCCTGTACGGCAGACGGCACCGTCAAGCCGGAATTGCTCCTTTTTCAACTCGGACCGGTCCAGGATTTCATCGCTCAGGCCCGTTCGACCCGCGACCTCTGGTCGGGGTCATACCTTATCTCCTGGCTGATGGCGCACGCCATGAAGGCGGTCTCCGACGCGATTGGACCTGATGCAATCGTCTTTCCGAGCCTGCGCGGCAACGGCATATTCGATGCCTTGCATAGGGAAACCTATTACGCCACCCCTTGGAAGAGCGGCGATGCCGGCGAATCAGAGACCACCTGGCAGCGCCTGCTCAAAGACAAGGGCGGATGGCCCAGGATGGCGGACTGGCTGCTCACGCCGACCCTGCCCAATCGCTTTCTTGCCGTCGTTCCTCCCGGACGGGGCGCTGAACTTGCCGAACAGGCGCAGACCGCGCTCGTTGGGGAACTGAAGTCCGTCGGTGAAGCCGTGTGGGCGTGGGTGCTGGCGAACGGCGGAAACCCGGAATGGAAGGGGCGCTGGGACGCCCAGATCGCCGCCTTTCCACAGATCGCATGGGCCGTGCAGCCGTGGCTCGGCCGCGAGGCGTGCCTCGCTGCGGCCGACGGACTGCCGAAGGACCGAGACGACGTAGCCAGCGTCGCCGACAGGATACGCGCCATGTTCAAGCTCGGCGAGGAGGGCCTGCCGCAAGAGGACCGAGATAGCCGCTATTATGCGGACGAAGGAAGATCGAAACTTAAGAACGACGGCCTGCTCTGGTCAGCGCACTACGCCTTGATCGATGCCAAACTCGCTGCACGCCGTAACACCCGCGATTTCTCGGCATGGGATCCGGTTGACAGGAAAGCCGCCATCAAGGACTCCCTCTCAGGCAAGGAAGAGTGCATCGGGGACGAAGGGTTCTGGGTGAAACTCTCAAAGCACCCGCTATTCAAGAAGGCCAAGGACCACCGCTACGGCGCGATGAACCTGATCAAGCGTCTGTGGTGTCGCGACGATTGCGTATCGTACCTGCGGGATCGTCTGGGCATCGACACTGCCGATTACGGACGCGCTATCCGTTTCGACTCCACTCAGGAAGTCGCGGGCGACGACAAGTATGTCGCGATACTGGCTATGGACGGCGACGAGATCGGCAAGTGGGTTTCCGGAGCGAAGACACCGCAATTGCTCAAACAACTCGCACCCAAGGCGCGTGATTATCTGAACGCGAAGGCGGGGAGCGTCTGCCGTCTGCTGACACCCTCTTATCACCTCCAGTTCAGCGAGGCGCTCGCAAATTTCGCCATGCATAAAGCCCGCGTCGTGGTGGAGTTTCACGGCGGCGAACTTATCTATACGGGAGGTGACGACGTGCTGGCCATCCTGCCGGCAAAGAACGCCGTGGCTTGCGCCAGCGAACTGCGCGCTGCCTTTCGAACGGATTACGACGGCAACCGGCTGTATCCTGGATCTCAGGTCGAAGTCTCCTGCGGCCTCGCGATCGGCCATGAGAACGCCCCGCTCCAGATGCTGGTCAGGGAGGCTCTGAAGGCCGAACATGTCGCTAAGGACCGCTACGGGCGCGGTGCGATCGCCCTGTCGCTATACAAACGCTCGGGCGAGATCATCGAGTGGGGCTGCAAATGGGAGGCGGGGGGCGCCTTGGAACTCATGGCAGAGGTCACGAGCCTGACCGGCCGCGGGAAGCTTTCGGGTCGCTTCCCTTATGCGCTAGCAACGCTGCTTCGGCCCGACGCGCTGCACGGGAAGAACCCTCACAGGCTCCCCGTTTTCAAGGCCGAAATCCGCCACGTGCTGTCCCGCCAGGGCCACAACCTCCCCGTCGGCTTGGCCGAGCGCATATACGTGTACCTCGATTCCACAAAAGACAGGCTTGAGGACTTCATAAACCTGTTTCTGGCCGAGACTTTCATCAACCGCCAGAGAGGGGAAGGCTGATCTATGAAACACACGTACACACTGGAACCCCGCGACCTGCTTTTCCTGCGCGACGGTCGTCCGATGGCGGCCTCAGACGCTGGCCTCGGCGCCAACTGGCCCAGGCCCGACCAACTCTGGAACGCTGTCATTAACGCTTTCCACCGCCAGTGGCCCGAACGCCAGCCGTGGGAAGGCGCGGAGCACACCAAGCGGGAAGATGAAAACAAGGGATCATCCTTCCGCTTCGGCGCGCTCAAGACCCTCGGCCCGTTTCCGTCCAAGGACGGCGAGATCTTCCTTCCCTGTCCGTTAGACTGGAACATGAACATCGCCCGCTGCGAGGGCACTAACCTGCCAGGACCTCTGACGCACGCATTTCTGCCCAGAACCAAGGGGAAACTAGCGCTCCCCGGGTGGGTGTCGCTTGCCGACTACCGCCGTTACCTATCGGGCGGCGAGCCGGTCTCGCCGGTGCAACACGAACTGTTCGACACCGAGCGCAACATCGGCATCGCCATGGACTCCGTTACCGGTACGACCGTGGCCGGCAAACTCTATCAAGCCGAATACCTGCGCCTCAGGGCCGGTGTCGCGCTCGCTTTCGAGGCCGAGTGCGACATCAAGCCCAAAGGGCAGCAGTTACTGGTGGACGTCTTAGCCCATGCCGATGCGCCGCAGAGCCTGATCTTTGGGGGACAGCAGGGCGTGACTGGACTCAGGCCGCAGTCCACCGGATTGCGCCTGCCCGATACGGCGATCACGACACGCCATGTGCGCTGGACGCTGCTCTCGCCCGCCCTCTTCAACGCCGGGTGGCGGCCCGACTGGGTCGCCCCTGACGGCGCGGTCATGCTGCCTAACGCCGTCCGCACGCCACAGATGTCGCGCGCGCAGTGGAAGGAGGTTTCCGCGAAAGCCGGGGGATTCAACGCCAGGCTTGTCGCCGCCCGCATCGGCAAGCCGCTGGCCTTCTCCGGATGGGATCTCCATATCGGCGACACTAAACCCCATACCGGCGGTCCCAAACCGACGCTCCTGGCCGTGCCAGCCGGTTCCTGCTACGTCTTCGACTGCGGCACGGCCGCCGAGGCGAAAGCCCTGGCTGCGACGCTGTCGTGGCCGCGCCCACGAAGCACGATGCACGGCGAAAAAGGCTTCGGCCTCGGCATCTGTTCATCCATCAACCTGTAATCTCCACACCTAACCACAAAGGAACACAACAATGAAGCAATCCATCCTCACACTCTTCACCCGTACCCCGCTCCACGTCGGCGCAGGCTCCTCCGTCGGCGCCGTCGACCAACCCGTCATCCGCGAACGCCACACCCGCTTTCCGGTTATCCCCGGCAGCAGCATTAAGGGTGTGCTGCGTGACAGTTACGCCACAAGTGACAACGCAAAGGAAATCTTCGGCCAGCAAGACTATTCCGGAAGCGTCTCGTTCGGCGAAGCTCGGTTGCTGGCGTTCCCGGTCCGTTCGGCCAAGGGCGCCTTCGCATTTGCGGTGTCGCCCCTCACGCTCCAGCGTTTTGCTCGGGACGCTGGCATTGACGTGCCCGTCCCAGCGAACGTCAAGGACATGACCTGCATGCCCGGCGAGAAACTGGTGATCGATGGCAAAGCGGTTGTCTTGGAGGAGTACAGATTCTCGGTTGCCGAACCGTTCCCAAAGAAATGGGAGGATAAACTGACCGGACTGCTCTCTGATGCCGTGTTGAGCGGCGCCCAAGGCCGTTTCGTTCTGATTTCGGACACGGATATGTCCTATTTTGCGGAGAATGCCTGCCAGGTCTCCCAGCACGTGCGGATTGATGATGAGACGGGAACGGCGGAAGACGGCGGACTGTTCAACGAGGAGACAGTGCCGGCCGAGTGCCTCTTCTACGCGACACTCGTCACGCTGCGTGAAAACAACGATGTTGCCGCCTGCATCGCTCATTTCCAGCAAGAGCAACTTATCCAGTTCGGCGGGAAAAGCACAACCGGGCTGGGCTATTGCACCGCGAAAATTCTCGCTTAATCTCAGAAAGGAAGAGTCATCATGCAGAATCTCGAACAAATCCGCGCACGTCATGTCCTCGCATTTGCCGATGAGAACGCGGGGGCGGTGAAGGGTGACAAAGGGGGCGAAGTCATCAAGAAAATTCCGCCCGTCATACTTAACCACGGTTTGCTGGCGACGCTCGCCTATTCATTCACCGAGCGCGAAGGCTGGCAGCTCGTCTTTGACGGCATCTCCAGGCATCTTGCGTCTCGCGAGATCGCGATCGTCCCTGAGACCGTGAAAGACCGTAAAACGTTGATCGATCACCTGACAAAGGCCGAGACGACCAGCGAGACGCTCAAGATCGCCACGGCCGAAACCATGGCATGGCTGGAGTATGCTCGCCGGTTTGTGAAGAAGGTGTAACATGGTAACAATTCCAATGACAAAGGATGTCGCCGACACCATAGGCGCATTCGCTGAAAAAGTTGAAAACCGAAGTCTTCTGCTGGACAAATTCGTGTTCCATAAGTCCTGGCCGGTCGAATCCGACGAGCGAGACCAGCCGGTGAAGTGGGATGATGCTTCGCGATGGAGCTTCATGCGTATCGCGAACGATTCCCAATTCGTCCTGCAGGCGGATGCTTCCAAAAAGGAACAGGAGGCAAGAGGCCGGAATGTCGATCCGCTTAAAGCCGACAGACTGCGCGCACAAGCGGGCATCGCCCGCCGATTGGCGAATGTAAAATGGGATGACAGTGAACTAGCGGATCTGCGTGCGCGCCATACGCGCCGGTTCCTCGGCTTGTTCGCCAGCGCGCTGCCGGGTCGGCACCTCACCTTGGTTGCGCAGCTTGAAGCGCGCATGGCGGTCAACCTCTCCGACAGCCTCATCCAAAACGCCGGGATATGCCTCGACCGCCTCTTCGGCTTTCCTTATATTCCCGGCAGCGCCATTAAGGGAGTCTGCAGGCATACCGCGCTGGAGGAGTTGAAGAGCGCCGGCACGGAGGAAGCGAAAAGGCGGGCATTCATGCTGTTCCAAAAAGTGTTTGGCACGTCGGAAGTCAACTTTTCGTCGGGGTCGAAATCGCAGGGCGACCTCTGCGCCTTCGCCAAATTCGTCCCTGCAGAGGGTGGGCAAACCGTGAAGGGATGCGTAGACTTCCTGCCTGCATATCCTGTCAACCATGCCATTATCACCGTGGATCTGACGACTGTGCATTACCCCGACTACTACAGCAGCGGACGGACGGAGGATTTGTCGAAGGAAAAGCCGCGACCGAATCCATTCCCTGTTGTCGCCCAAGGCGCGCGGTTCGCATTTTGCCTGACAGCCAATCGCATGACGGACGATCCCGAAAAGGATCTCGCTGCGGCCCGACGCTGGCTGGAGAGCGCGATAACCATTCGCGGTGTCGGAGCCAAGACAGCGAGCGGGTACGGGTGGTTCTCTATTCCCGATGACGGGCTAGAGAAATTACGCGAAGCGGACAGGCTTGAACAGGAGGCACACGACGCCGAGGAAGGGCGCAAGCGGGAGGCGTTTGCAGCGGCGGAGAAGGTCCGATTGGAGCGCGCCGCTGAGGCCGCGCGTGCTGCACAAAACAGGGAGACGGCGGAGCGCCGCAAGGCCATGACCCCCGAACAGATCGCCGAGGAAACGGTCGACGGCTGGAACGACGACGCTTTCCGTGCACGGTTGCTCGGTTTCATGAAGACCAAGGGAGCCCCCTCAGACGAAGAGAAGAAGGCCATGGTGCGGGCTTGTCGCGGTCCGAGGGCTGCGATCTGGACCGAGCTGAAAAAGAAGGCGGAAAAAGGCGGCGAGCCAGCGAAGATCGTCGCCGCTATATACGCGATTCGCAAACAACTCAACTTGGGAAGCATGCCATGAGCCGATACCGTATCACCTTCACGACGCCCCTGTTCAGCCGAGGAGCGCTTGAGACCCCGGAAATACGCCCACCCTCTATTCGAGGCCAACTTCACTGGTGGTTTCGGGCCCTCGGCGGCAGGTATGACGACGAAAAGGCGGTGTTCGGTGGCGTTCACCAAGGTGCCACCGCCAGCAAGGTCGTTTTGCGCGTGAGCGACATTGCCGGTGAAACGGCCGATTTCAAGACGCTGCCGCATAAAGCCGGCGGTATGGCTTCGCCAAGAAAGGCTTTTGCCCCGGGCACGTCATTCCACCTTCACGTGTTGACCCGCCTCGGAGGCTTTTCAACCCCTCAGCAGCAGACCCAGTTTCAACGGAGTCTGGATGCCTGGCTGTTGCTCGGCACTTTGGGCCTGCGCGCGACACGCGCCGCAGGAAGCTTCACATGGTCGACGGACGACGGAGAAGGATGCAACCCCGCGACGTTTGATATCTATGAGTCGAGGTGCAGGGAGATCCTCCACGGGGCACCGCTAAAGTTCGCGCTTCTTGAGACGCGTTACGCAGCGGCAGAGGACGCGCGCCGCGTCGTGTCGGACACTCTTGGCGGGCGCGATGATGCGGAGGGTGAGAACGACCTTGCCAAATTGAATCACCCGCTTGGGAAGATTTCCCAAGGGCGTAAGACGTCGCCGCTGAGATTCCGCATCGTCTCGCCCGGTTGCGGTGGGTATTATATCACCGCCATTTGGGATGATCGTGACCGTGTGACCGGCAACCGGCCCGGCGATCTCGCCGGCATCGTCAATCTGCTTAAACAACGCAAGCCAGACTTGGGCATACCTCTCGGGAAGATACTTCAGTGAATGCAGAATCACGGTGTCTTCAAACGGCAACGTCGGACACCAGCACATACCATCGTAACTGATCAGGACCAGCTATGACCCACCTCTGCCTCGTCTCCGACCAGCCCGTCCCAAATCTCCTTCCTGCCTTGGAATCCAATCCCGCCATCAAGCCGGATCGGGTGGTGCTGGCCGTCTCCGGGAAAATGCGCCTGAAGGCGAGTTATCTCGAACAGGCGCTTACGGCGCGAAAGATCGCCTGCGAGATACTCGATGTGAACGATCCCTATAATCTGCAGGAGCTTCAGCAGACATTCACCAACTGGCTCGACCCACGCGATGGCGAGGCGGTGGTGTTGAATGTAACCGGCGGCACCAAGCCCATGGCCATCGCCGCCCAGGAGGCTTTCCGCATGGCAGGCAAACGGGTCTTTTATGTCAACATCGCGAATGACGAGATCGTTTGGTTGGACGGATCTCTGCCGGCCTGTCGCATGGAGAAGTCGCTGCCACTCAAGACCTTCTTCCAAATTCACGGATACACGGTGAATGCAGATCGACCCGATATGCCCGACAAATGGCCCGCGTTCTGCAAGGAGCTCACGGCCCATGCGACCAAATGGCAACAGGCGCTGGCGAAGCTGAACTGGCATGCCATGAATGCCGCGTTCTACAACCGGCTGAATGAAGAACGAATCACCGATGGCGGTCCACACTGGGACGAGATGATGGAGCAGCTTTACTACAATGAGATTATCTGCGACCGCACTCGCCTCCATTTCAAGAGTGCCAAGGCCCGCGCATTCGCCAACGGCGGTTGGATCGAGTGGCAGGTGTACGAAACCGTCCGTGGTCTCGCGGGCGTGCACGATCCCATCATGAATCTCCAGATCGCCGACGACGCAGGTAACAAGAACGAACTGGATGTGGCCTTTCTGTGTCGCAATAGGTTGTTCATCATTGAGTGCAAGTCCAAGCATCTGGATCGCAACGCGGACGATTTCCACGGCCCTGCTGCCGAGGCGGTCTACAAACTCGATGCCTTGAGCAAGACCGGCGGAATCCGAACCAAGGGGATACTGGTTTCGTTCATGCCGGTCGGCGACAACCACAAGCACCGTGCCGAAGCGGCAGGGATTACCGTGATTGATCAAGGCGGGTTGCCGCGCCTGAAGGAGTTGCTGTCGGCGGCGATCAAGTAGACGCCGCTGCGCGTGTCTCATGCGAAGCCTTGCCGGAAGGCGCGGATATCTGCGGATAACCGCACGCCCCACACCAACAGGATCTTGGCGTATTCTGAAGGTGTTTTCAAGAACACCTCGGAGACGCACATGACACTGTCCACGCACCTGACGCTAACTGGCGAGCAGAACTTGGTTCTGACCCTTCCCCCGAAAGACCCCGTGCTCATCAAGGGCGCGGCTGGGAGTGGCAAGACAACCGTTGCGGTCTATCGCGCCAAACACCTGCATGAATCCTATCGCGACTTCTTCCGCGCGGGGAGGATCGCAGTTTTTTCATTCACGAACTCGCTGGTCAATTTCATTAAGGAACTGCTCCCATCCGGCTCCTTTTCGGTCATGACTCTGCATAAGCAGGCCATGCAGTTGGTTAGGCGTCATCCCGAAATGGCGCGTCTCAAACCCACAAGTCCCGTCTCTGCATGTATTGACCTGGCATTGGCTGCCGCACGTCAGACCTGCGGCAGGGAACGCTCTGTTTTGCAGAAAGACAGGGATTTCTTTCAGAAAGAGATTGCCTGGATCAAGGGGCGCTGCATCGCAACGCTGGACGCTTATCGGAATACTCCACGAACCGGACGCGGCACCGCCGACCGCGTGACCGCCGATGACCGCGAGGTGCTGTGGCTGGTATATACCGAGTACAACCGGCATCTGCGCACCGCTGGCAGCATGGACTGGGATGATGTGATCCTCGGCGGGCTGCATATCGCTTCTCAGCCGGGGTTCCAGCCCCCTTTTACTCACATCGTTTTGGATGAGGCACAGGATTGCACCTTTGCCCAGTTGGCGCTCATCGCCAAACTGGTGACTCCCGAAACCAACAGCATCACTCTGGTTGGTGACGCCGCCCAACGGATTTATCAGAGCGGGTTCTCTTGGGCAGAGACAGGCATTCGCGTGGCTGGCGCCAGAAGCCGTGAATTCAAGAAGAATTACCGAAACACAAAACAAATCGCTGCCGTTGCGACCTCCCTCCTGTCGCATGAGGAGGATCGCACGGAATTCACGGAATCCGAAGTGCCTGAGCGCGAGGGCATAAAGCCGATCCTGAATCATTGCGCCTCGTATGCGGTTCAACAGAATCTCCTCGCCCAGCGACTCGCGGCCATTCCAGAAGGTAACTCTGCGCTCGTGACAGCCCCTACCGTCAAGATGACAGAAACCATCAGCCGAGAACTGGAAAATCAGGGTTTTCGAGTGGTCAATCTCAAGACCGGCCAGCGACCATGTGCCTCAAACGCGGCCGCATCCTCTCGAACAGTCTTTCTCTCCACCATGAATTCCGCGAAAGGCTTGCAGGCGGACCATGTATTCCTCTGTTCGTTGAACGCGGGCGATCTGCCACCGAGGGGGCGCGAAGAGGACCCTGATGAGGTCTCCCGATCCCGCAAGCTGCTTTATGTCGGCCTGACGCGGGCGCAGCAGACCGTGGAGCTGTTTTTCTTCGGTGAGCCTTCGCGCTTCCTGGCGGAGATCGCCCCGGAAAAGATAGATAAACAACGCTGGAAGCAGAGCACATGAATGCTCAAAATGGCCCGTCTCCCATCGCCGATGCCGCGCGCAAGCGCGGGATCTCCCGTCTGATCCATTTTACACCAGCCGAAAATCTAATCGGCATGATCGGGACAGGCAACATACTTCCCCAGCAGGAACTGCTCGCATACGCCCGAATGCGTAAGGATGCGTTCCTTCTGGATTACATTCGCATCAATGACGCCTTGCGATATGACGGACGACGTGATTGCATCAACCTCTCCATCCAGCATCCCAACGCCTATTTGTTTCGCCGGTTCCGTGAACAGCACAAACCGTGCGATCTCTGGGTGGTGCTTTCTCTGCCTGTCGAGTGCCTCGATATCCCAGGAACTGTCTTTACAACCGGTAACGCAGCGTCCTCGCATGTGCGAAAGCATGGCACAGCGACGGGAATCGATGGATTTGAGGCCCTTTTCTCCGAGCACTTGATCTCCGCCAACATGCAGGGATCACGCACGTTGGCGCGCGGGGTACTGGCTAGTCAGTACCCGACGGACATTCAAGCGGAAGTATTGTTGCCGGCACCCGTTGATCTGATGCGCATTGTCTCGTTCGCAGTTGAAAACGAGGAGCACGCACGACGGCTCACGGGAATGTTTCGCTGCACCTCCGCCATCGCTTTATCTGATCGAGTGACGGTTGATCCTGATCTGTTTGGTGAAAGGAAGGGCTGACTATGGCATTACGACCTGTTTTTTTCCCGGTATTGTCCGGCGCTCCCGGAGTGAAGATTGAAATGGTTTCATTTCAATGGCTGCCAGGGTTCGCGCCTTCCCAAAAGAGGAAAAATGTCGTTACTCTGCATCAGGCTATGCAGACGGCGTTTGGCGGACACGCCCCTCTCGAAGTCTCATCCAAATCACCCGTCGCCTGGGGCGTTCGGTTGAGCGCCTTTAGCCTAGGGATTGAAAGCACGCGATCGGGCGGGTTTGTGTGCGTGGAATCGCTTTACCAGTGCAGTAAAGTGTTCGCCGATGCGGGTCCCTTTCCGCAGGGTTATGCGCTCCCGGCGATGGACGCACGCGAGTTGGTCAAACCGCACGCCGCCAAACCGGTGAAAGCCTTCGATCTGCACGGAGTGCGCTGGCCGATCACTCCATCCCGCGCCTTCTATGACTGGATCTATTGCCAAGCCCTGCATCGCCACCCGGAGTTGATAGCCGAATTGAGCGGATTCACCTGCTTTACCGACATTGAGTTCAACCCCAAGCGCTCCATCAATTGCCAGGCCTATGCCGTTGCTCTTTATCAGTCACTGGTCGCGTGCGGGCAGTTACAGAAGGCTCTCGCTTCCCAGGCCGACTTTCTGTCCATTCATCCACGCGAATCGGTTTGCCTTGAACCGCGCCGCAAGACTTCGGACGGTGCACGACGCGTCCCGGCGCGCAAGTCGAGCCGGCCACGTCGTGGTTCCCCGCCCCAGCCTGCTCCCATGACCCTCTTTGATCAGGCCATGCCCAGCCAGGAATAATCCCGATGACACTTGACCTCTCCCAACTGTACGCCGCCGATGTCTCAGCCAAACTCGCCCGGCTCGACGCCTACGTCGCGGCGGCCTGCGCCACCATCCCCCCCGGTGGCGATGTCACGCTCACCGGTCCCGCTCCGGTGTGGCTCTACCTGCGATTGGCGCACGCCCTTCACGGACGCGTCCGCTCGCTTTCCTACACAAGCCCGGTCTCCGGCGAAGTGACGATTTTTGACCACACCCCCTGAGCCTAAGTCCGACGTCTTGAGTCCCCAAAAACCATGGCATCTCTCATCTTGAATGGCGACACTTTGCGCGTGACCCTTCAATCCAAACGGATCGAAGTGCTTTGCCGTGTCGTTGACGAGCAAGGCGAGCGCCACGAGACCCATCAGGTTCCGCTCTTTGATGTCGAACGTGTCGTGGTCATGGGGACGCCATCGGTTTCCATGCCGGTTCTGACACGGTTGATGGATGAGGGAATTCCGTGCTTCTTTCTGACGCGGCATGGCCGCTGGCGGGGAAGCCTGCTGCCAGACAACAATCTGAACGCGCACCGGCGCATCCGACAGTATGAAATGGGCACCGACGCTGCATTCGCCCTTCGTGTCTCTCGTAAGCTCATACACGCCAAGATCAAGAATGCGCGGAGGGTTTTGCAACGGCTGGCCGCCAATCGGGATCTATCGAGCGATCCCGAACAGATCCGCGTGTCCGACGAAATGCGCATTTGGGCGGACAAAACCCTCATCGCCAGCACCATCGATATCGCACGGGGGTTTGAAGGGATGGCCGCCGCCTTGTATTTCCAGAGGCTCGGATGTTTCTTTTCCGAATCCATTCCCTTCACCACCCGGAACCGGCGCCCGCCGCGCGACCCGGCAAACGCCTTGCTCTCTTTCGCCTACACCGTGCTGCTGGGTGAAATGGAAGGCGCCATTCGCGCGCATGGCCTGGATGCAGGAATTGGCTGCCTGCATTGCGACCGGACCAACACCCCCTCGCTGGCCCTGGATCTCATGGAACCGCTGCGGCCCGTCGTTGCCGATCTGCTGGTGCTCAACCTCGTCAACCATAACATGGTCAAGCCGGACGACGACTTCGAGACCGGCACCGAAGACGGCGGCATCTATCTCTCCGAGACGGGACGCAAGGTCTTCTTCCTGATGTACGAACAGGCCATGACCCGGCGCTTTGCGCTGGCCAAAGGCCAGCCCCACACCGATCTGCGCAAGGTGCTGGACGATCACGTCTGCATCTATCTCCGCATGCTGGAACAAAACGCCGATGAAGACTTCTTCCTGCTCCCCTGACCGGTCCGTTGGACCCCGAGACCCAGGACTCAAGACCCAGACCGCTGGCGCGTCGGCCAGCGTCTGGATGCCCCGCGGTTTACGACTTAATCATGCCCTCGCTTTCTCATAATATTAACGAGACGGCTCGCGACCTCGCAACTTACCGCATCGGCGAGACGGCGCCTCAGTATATTCCCAGCGAACAGGATGCACGCCACATGATTCGACTCATCGCCTACGACATCACGACCCCCAAGCGCCTGCGCCTCGTGGCCAGAACCTGCGAGGACTACGGCGTGCGAATTGAGAAAAGCGTTTTTGAATGCGATCTCGAAGAATCTCACTTCGTCGTCTTTTGGAGCACGCTCAACGCCATTATTGACCCGGAGGAAGACTCGCTGATTGCATATAAAATCTGCAAATCCTGCATTCGAGATATTCACAGTGCGGGCGTCATAGAAAGACCCCATGCCCGGCTCGTTTACCTTTTCTAACGTCCGGATCACACACATCCGCACCACGTGTCGGAGGTAGTTCGAAAACCACAAAACCAGGCATCTGCCTCCGAACATCCATAACGCCATAAACCTCGGCAGTTTACGTGTCTTTGGCTCAATGCTTATGGCCCAGAAACAGCCCCTCGATGTTCCGAAAAAGCGCTTCCCTCCGAAACCCTCATAAAACCCTACAAAACGCCTTGTAAACCGATGCATTTGTGAGCTACACTCAAATTGATTCAGTAAGCCGAAAGGCGATTGTGACCGACTATGGCGATCACATGATAGATATTGATGCTGGTCACTCAAATTGATTCAGTAAGCCGAAAGGCGATTGTGACATCGCCTCAAGCAAGGGCTTAATGGCGGGATTATCCGCCTCAAATTGATTCAGTAAGCCGAAAGGCGATTGTGACGGCGCAGGTCGAGGCCAGTCGCGACCCCGATCCGTCGTTCCTCAAATTGATTCAGTAAGCCGAAAGGCGATTGTGACGCGCACGCGTGACCCGTCTTCGTGTTCACGCCGTCATAGCTCAAATTGATTCAGTAAGCCGAAAGGCGATTGTGACACGCCCGGCATATTCATGCACCAGCCCTCCGCGCAGCCGTCTCAAAATGATTCAGTCAGCCGAAAGGCGATTGTGACTTAAGCCTTTATGCTCGCGCATTGAAACCACTCGCCGAAACTCAAATTGATTCAGTCAGCCGAAAGGCGATTGTGATTGGCCCTTATCGCCCATATTTTCAAGCAGCATATCACCTTCCTCAAAAAAATTCAGTCAGCCGAAAGGCGATTGTGACGTGTCCGCGACGCCCGAGAAGAAGCCCGCGGTCTTCTGCTCAAATTGATTCAGTCAGCCGAAAGGCGATTATGACAGGCTGCACCCCGTTGTTGTACGTGAACAAGAACTCACGCCTCAAAAGGATTCAGTCAGCCGAAAGGCGACTATGTCCTAGCGTGACTATGTCCTAGCGTTGCCCTAGCCTTGCTTTATGATATACTTGGCTGAGAAAGATTCAGTCAGCCGAAAGGCGATTGTGACGCGCGTTCGACGGGGACGGACGGCCTGTGGCCGATCACTCAAATTGATTCAGTCAGCCGAAAGGCGATTGTGACGCCATCCCCTCTTCAAAGATTTGGCGATACGTCCGCACATCTCAAATTGATTCAGTCAGCCGAAAGGCGATTGTGACAGCTTTTCGGTGTTCTTCTGCTTGCTCATGGTGTAACTCGAATTGATTCAGTCAGCCGAAAGGCGATTGTGACTCGTTTCCGCATCTCGGTAGCAATGACGGCGATCTTGGGGCTGAAATTCATTCAGTAAGCCGAAAGGCGATTGTGACGTACCTGAAAACCGGAGTGTTGATAGTCTCAAGCTGTTCAACTGAAATTCATTCAGTAAGCCGAAAGGCGATTGTGACTTTCGCTTGTCTTGGTCTTCATAGTGTAACCTTTACGTTGATCTGAATTTCATTCAGTAAGCCGAAAGGCGATTGTGACGTGATGGCCTTGCCGCCCGTCTTATCATTCGCCAACAGGATCTGAAATTCATTCAGTTAGCCGAAAGGCGATTGTGACTTGGTGTCCGTAGCCGCCATGAACGCAGGCAGGTCAAGCCTGAAATTCATTCAGTAAGCCGAAAGGCGATTGTGACACGGCCGGGGCGCTGCGGTGGGCGGCGGCCGCGAACTTGGGCTGAAATTCATTCAGTAAGCCGAAAGGCGATTGTGACGAACTGCCTGATATGCGAGAATACAAGCGTGTCAGGTTCGGCTCAAAAAGATTCAGTCAGCCGAAAGGCGATTGTGACGCCGATGCGAAATCCTCGAATCCGCACTCGACCAGAACTCAGAATGATTCAGCCAGCCGAAAGGCGATTGTGACTCGTCGTCCCACGCCATCGCCTTGACCTCGAACCGGGCGGCTCAAAAGGATTCAATCAGCCGAAAGGTGATTGTGACCTCGTGAGTCTGCATCCAGCCGCCGCCGATCATCTCACTCAAAAGGATTCAATCAGCCGAAAGGCGATTGTGACTTGAACAGGTATGGCGACAGGTCAAACGGGATGATGGTCTTCTCAAAATGATTCAGTCAGCCGAAAGGCGATTGTGACATACCTTCCTCGAAAATCGCCTTGCAGGTCTTCGGATTGGGATTCAAAAGGATTCAATCAGCCGAAAGGTGATTGTGTCCTTTGACAAAAGCCATTGGGAGACCGCGCTGATATCCGCAGATATCTGATTCCACCGACCGACCCGGTGGATCTGCTAATGTTCGCGTCGTCCGAGGGAGACCGGCTGCCGGCCGGGTCTCGCGGTGCGCGTCCGATGGGCCGCAGGCAGGATCTCGGTTCAATCCCCATGGGGGCGAACAGAGTCGGTGAGAGACGCATGAAACCTGGCGCGGGACAAGAAAGACAACTCTATGACTAACAGGCACGTACAAGGGATGCTGGCCATGCGTATACTGACCCGCACACACTTCCGGTTAGCGCAGGCAAGCCGCCCTACGGTTGTCATCGCCCTTCTTCTGTTTGGCGCCCTTGGCAATCTCTCATGCCGCCACGCCCGTGAGTCAGCGCTGCCCGCTGGCGCGGCGCTGGCGGATCTTCTGGGCAAGAGTGAGTTGCGCCTGACCGGGTATGTGATGGCGTCGGAGGGCGGGTATGAATCGGAGTATGCCGGTG
>CAZZBA010000051.1:0-16370 GCA_964652765.1 uncultured Victivallales bacterium
GACGAACCGTACCGGATGTTTACCTCGCGCTCTGAGCATCGTCTCGTGTTGCGGCAGGATAATGCACGGTTCCGATTGCTGGAACATACAAAAGCGCTTGGCATTGCCTCGGCTGCTTTCATGAAGGAGACCGAACATTTCGCGCAGTTGATCGAGCAGGAGCGATCCCGACTGGACACCACGTTCCAAGGGCAATACTCGCTGGCTCAATTACTGCGACGTCCGGAAAACAGCTACGCCTCGTTGGAGAAAGCGAACGCGACTCTGCCGGAAGCGGTGATTGAACAAGTTGAAATCCTCACGAAGTATCAGGGTTATATTGATCGAGAGGAAACCAACATCCGCGCCTTGCAGTCGCTCGAAGGACAGCGCATCCCACCTGGAATCGATTTCTGGCAGATCAATAACATCAGCTACGAATCGCGTGAAAAGCTCAGCCGGATTCGGCCTGAATCCATGGCACAGGCTGCGCGCATTTCCGGTATTACACCGTCTGACCTGGCGGTTCTGAGTGTCGCGATAAGGCGTAAAGCTTGGTGATTGAATTTAAGTGCGAATTATAACTAGTTCTATTTCAGAACCTTTTGATTTCACAATTAGTTAATATTATCGCTTGAGTGTTTACGGCTCGGCGGGACGATCTCGCCCTACCTGTTTTTCAGGGTAGGGCAAACCGTCCTCGGTAAGTCGTTGCGCATGAGAGGTCGACCACCGGTGTCTGTTCTGAGAAGCTGGTCAGTGGTTAGACTGGCGGGGGACAGCGGGCCGCTGTCCCTCCCGATGCATTCCAACGGTTATGGATTCGGCACCCGGCGCGCGCGTTTCTGTTCGATTCGGTCTCGACAAACAGGGTTCGATATGCGACAGTCTCCAGCTCAATCATTTCTACTTAAAACAAGGTGTCTTTTCCAGTACAGACAAGGAGATCGTGATCATGGCCGTGAAAGTCAATCCTGAAGAACTACAGCTTATTTCCAATACGATTCGCGGGCTCGCCATGGACGGCGTACAATCGGCTAACTCTGGTCATCCGGGTATGCCGATGGGCATGGCAGATGTCGGCGCCGTGTTGTGGTTGAACCACTTGAAGCATAACCCGACGGATCCGTCCTGGGCGGACCGTGACCGGTTTGTGCTTTCCGGCGGTCATGGCTCGATGCTGCTTTACAGCCTGCTGCACCTTTCCGGCTACGCCCTGCCGAAGGGGGAGCTGGGCCGTTTCCGCCAGTGGGAGAGCATGACCCCGGGACATCCCGAGGTCGGCGATACCCCCGGCGTGGAAACCACGACCGGTCCGCTGGGGCAGGGGTGCGGCAATGGCGTCGGCATGGCGATCGCCGAGCGCATGCTCGCCGCCCGGTTCAATACGGCGGAAACCGCATTGGTAGATCACCATACCTATGTCTTCTGCGGGGACGGCGACATGATGGAAGGCATCAGCCATGAGGTATTCGCCACAGCCGGTCACTTGGGCCTCAACCGTCTGATCGTCTTCTACGATGACAACCGGATCACGATCGAGGGCCGCACCTCGCTGGCCTACAGCGACGACGTGCCCTCGCGTTTCAAGGGGTATCACTGGAACGTGATCACGATCGACGCGCATGACCACGCGCAGATCGACAAGGCCATCCGCAAGGCCAAGCGCGAACAGAAGCGCCCGACGCTGATCATCTGCAAGACGACGATCGGCAAGGGCAGTCCGAACAAGGCCGACACCGCCGCGGTGCATGGCGAGCCGCTGGGAGAGGCGGAAGTGCTGCTGTCGAAACGGAACCTGGGGCTTCCCGAGAACGAGAAGTTCTTCGTGCCGGAGCAGGTCAGCGCGATCTTCGCCAAGCGCCTGTCGCAGCTCAAGCGCGAGCAGTCGGCCTGGAAGCGCCTGCACAAAGCCTACGCCGCCGCGCATCCGGAAAAGGCTTCGGCCTGGGACGATGCGCTGGCGGGACGGTTGCCAGCGGACCTGGAATCGATGCTGCCGGTCTTCGACATCACCAAGCCAGTCGCCACGCGGGTGGCAGGCGGAACCGTGATCCAGAGCATGGCCAAGGCCATTCCGCAGCTTGTCGGCGGTTCCGCCGACCTGGCTCCCAGCACCAAGACCTGGATCAATGGTGCCGAGGCGATCATGCCGGGGCAGTTCGGCGGCCGCAACTTCCACTTTGGTGTGCGCGAGATGGGCATGGGGGCGATCCTCAACGGACTGGCCCTGCACGGTGGTTTCCGCGTCTTCGGCGCGACGTTCTTCGTCTTTGTCGACTACATGCGACCTGCCGTGCGGCTGGCCTCGATCATGAAGCTGCCGGTGATCTATGTCTTCACGCACGACAGTTTCTATGTGGGCGAGGACGGTCCGACCCACGAACCGATCGAACAGCTCGCCTCGCTGCGCTGCATGCCGGGGATGACCGTGATCCGTCCGGCGGATCCGACCGAGACCGCAGCCGCCTGGTTGACGGCCCTGGAGAAGAAGGATGGGCCGACGGCGATCCTGCTGACGCGCCAGAACCTGAAGGTGATCGACCGCAGCGTCTATCCGTCCGCCATGAACGTGAAACGCGGCGGCTATACCCTCTGGCAGAGCGAGGCCGTGGCACCGGACGTGCTGCTGGTGGCTTCCGGATCAGAAGTGGAACTGGCGCTTGATGCAGCCAAGCAACTAGCGGCGGTATGCTGCGTCCGCGTGGTCAGCATGCCCTCGTGGGAACTGTTCGATGCCCAGCCGGAAGACTACCGGCGGAAGACGATCCCGCAGGACTGCAAGATCAAGGTCTCTGTCGAGGCGGCGGCGTCCATGGGCTGGGAGCGCTATATCGGCACCGATGGCCACAGCATCGCCATGAACCGCTTCGGAGCCTCAGGTCCGTACAAGGTCCTGGCGGAGAAGTTCGGCTTCACCACCGAGCACGTGGTCGAGACCGTTCGCAAACTGCTTGCCTGACCAGAATGCCCGCATGTCAGAACTGGTTATAAACGGCGGATGCACCATCAGCGGCACCCATCGGACGCCCGGCAACAAGAACGCCGCGCTGCCGATGCTGGCCGCCTGTGTGCTGACAGACGAACCGGTCACGCTGCACAACCTGCCGCTGATCCGGGACGTGCATACCATGCTCGACATCCTGGCCGATCTGGGGGCGAGCGTCGCACAGGATAACCATTCGGTCACGGTCTGTTGCAAAGGCATCCACAAGCGTCGCCTGGATGAGACGCTTTGCCGTCAGGCGCGGGCCTCTATCCTGTTCGCGGGCCCGATGGCCGCGCGGCATGAGCGAGTGACCGTCTCGCACCCCGGCGGGGATGTGATCGGCCGTCGGCGACTTGACACCCATATCGACGGGCTTGAACAGCTTGGCATCAGCGTTGAAACTGAAACGGGGTATGTATTCACCCGCAGCCCTTCGTTCAGGGGCGCGGACATCCTGCTTGATGAAGCCAGCGTGACGGCGACCGAGAATATCCTGATGGCTGCCGTGCTCGCCCCGGGGGAGAGCGTGATTTTCAATGCCGCCTGCGAACCGCATGTCCAGGACTTGTGCCGCCTGCTCGGCGGCATGGGGGCACGTATTGACGGTATCGGCACCAATCGGCTGAAGGTGGAAGGCGTGGATGCTCTGCATGGTGTATCTCATAAGATATCTTCTGACTACATCGAGGCCGCCAGTTTCATCGGCGCCGCCGTCCTGACCGGGGGTGAGCTTTTTATCGAGAATATCGCCCCGCCGGATTTCACGGTGATCGGTAAGCATTTTGCCCGGCTGGGCATCCAATTGAACCTGACCGGGACCACGCTGCATGTCCCTCCGCGTCAACGGCTGCGTATCCAGGACGACATCGGGGCCGCCATCCCGAAACTCGAGGACGGGACCTGGCCGAATTTCCCGTCAGACCTGATGAGTGTATCGATCGTCCTGGCCACCCAGGCGGCAGGCACCATGCTGTTTTTCGAGAAGATGTTTGAAAGCCGCATGTATTTTGTCGACCGGTTGATCGAGATGGGGGCCCGGATCGTGCAATGCGACCCGCATCGCGTCATCGTCAGCGGGCCGTCTCGCCTGCATGCCACGCGGCTGTCGAGCCCGGACATACGCGCCGGGGTTTCGCTGCTGCTGGCGGCGCTCTGTGCCGACGGGGAGAGCCGCATCGGCAACGCCGAGGTCATTGATCGCGGCTACGAGCATGTGGATCGTGAGCTTCGCCGGCTGGGAGCGTCGATCGAGCGTGTTCCCGCAACCAGTGGATGACTAGGTGGTCGATGGTCTTATTTTGCCCCTCAATAAAAGCCGGTTTCCAATATGCAAGATACCGATTAGGAATGAGTTAAGACAAGCTGTTGATAACCTGTTAAAAGGTTTATGTTTTTTTTTCTTGTTTCGCGACGGCGAACTGCTAACTATGGCGTCCGCTAATCAATGGTTTTACCCCCTTAAAGGAGTTCATCAAGTGGAGAAGTCGTCTGCCAGTCTGCTGTGGAGCCAAGCCTGCTCCCATCTGCAGTCCACTCTTCACGCCGATGTCTACTCCCGGTGGATCGGCGTCATTGATGCCATTGATCTTGATGGTGAAACCCTGACACTGGGAGTGGACAACGATTTCTATCAATCCTGGCTGGAAGAGAACTACCTGCCACTGATCCAGAAATCGCTGCAGACGGTAACCGGGACGGAGTATAAAATCGTATTTACCGTCAAGGTTCAGCAGTTTGAAGAGACGCCGATAACCATGCCAAAGGAACGGCGTAGCATCCGCGAGCGCCTGACGTCCCGTAAGCCGGACTTCGTTCCCGCGTTGAATCCCAAATTCACGATGGACCGCTTTGTGGTCGGACCCTCCAACAATTTCTCCCATGCCGCCGCCATGGCCGTTGCCGATGCCCCGGCGCGGGCCTACAATCCGCTTTTCATCTATGGCGGCACCGGACTCGGCAAGACCCATCTGATGCAGGCCATAGGGCATACCGTGCTTGCCAATGGCAAGGCGCGCAACATCTGCTATGTCACCTGCGAGGCCCTGCTCAACGCCTATATCGACGCCCTGCAGAAACGCAGTCTTCCTGAATTCCGCAAGCGTTACCGCACCGCCGACCTGCTGCTGATCGACGATATCCATTTTCTTGCCGGCAAGGACCGAATCCAGGAGGAGTTCTTCCATACCTTCAATGCCTTGTTTGATGCGCACAAGCAGATCATCATGACCAGTGACCGGCCTGCTGCCGAGATCTCCGGCCTTGAACAGCGCCTGGTCTCGCGTTTCGAATGGGGGCTTGTGACCGAGCTTGAAGAGCCGGATTTCGAGACCCGCATGGCTATCCTGCAATCCAAACGCCAGCAGATGAATGTCGATATCGGCCAGCCGCTGATGACCTTCATCGCCCAGAATGTCCGCTCGAATGTGCGCCGCCTGGAAGGGGCACTGGTCAGGGCCGTCTCATTCGCCTCGTTGACCCGCCAGCCGCTGACACTTGAATCCCTTCAGCATCTGCTGCGCGATACGCTTGAACAGGAAAAGCAGGAGGACATCAGTCTCTCGTCCATCCAGCGTGCCGTGGCTGCCCATTACGATATCCGCGTTGCCGATATGAGCAGCACGCAACGTCCCCGCTCGATCGCGGTTCCGCGGCAGGTGGCCATGTATCTATGCAGGGAACTGACGCCCTGTTCCCTACCCGATATCGGCCATGCCTTCGACAAGACCCATGCCACGGTTCTCCATGCCCACAAGACCGTGCAGGGACGTATGGATGTGGATGCCGATCTGCGGCGCAATGTACACGAGATATCCCGCAAGCTTGGTAAACCGGTCGGTGTTTAATTGATTGTTCATAACCTGACAGAGGCTGATGATAAGTGTCTGGTTGTATTCAGACGGACGGTTTATCTTCCAAGACTTTAAAGGGACTGACCATTTGCTGAACAGGGAAAATCAATCAAATCGTCAATGATGACGGTGGAAAAAATACTTATAAACACTGTCAACAAGCTATAATAGATTGAATAATTAATTTAAATAGGGTATTAATCCAATCCAATGTTCTTAACATGAGCGGCAGGATGGATTCTGATCGAGAGGTACAGTATGAAAATGAGTGTCGATAAGTCGGTTCTGGCAGCAGGCTTGCAGGCCGTGCAAAACGTGGTTGCCTCGCGCAGCACACTGCCGGTTCTTTCCAATGTCCTGATCACGGCCGAGAACGATGATATCACCTTGTCAACCACCGATCTGGATGTCAGTGTGCGCTGCAAGATCGAGGGACGTATCGAGACGCAAGGGTCCACGACCGTTCCCGTCCGGCGCTTGTCCGGGATCGTGCGTGAACTTCCGGAGAGCACACTGGAAATCGAGAGCGACGAGAAGGAGCAGATGTCGATCACCAGCGGCTCATCATTCTTCAAGATCGTCGGTCTGCCGGCGGATGATTTCCCCGCGATGCCTCTGGCGGATGACGGCGATTTCTCCTATCTGATTGATCAAGGGGTATTCCGCGAGATGTTGCGCAAGACCGCGTATGCCGCGTCGACCGATGAAACACGTTATGTGCTGAACGGGGTGATGTTAAGCTTCAAGGATGCGAAGCTGACAGCGGTGGCGACGGATGGACGGCGCCTTGCGCTGGCCGAGAACGAAATTGATTTCCCGGCGGAATCCGAAGCGGATATGATCCTGCCCTCCAAGGCGGTCAGCGAGCTACTGCACATCCTCAAGGATACGGGCAATCTGCGGATCTATCCCAAAGGCAACCAAGTGGTATTGGCCTTTGAAGGCACAGTGCTGGCGACGAAGCTCATTGACGGGACCTATCCGAATTTCCGGCAGGTAATACCGGCTCAATGCGAGGAGCGGGTGACGCTGGAACGCGAGGCCCTGCTGACGGCGTTGCGCCGCGCCTCGCTGATCATCGCGGACAAGACCAGTGCCACACGCCTGACCTTTGATAACAACAGCCTGGTTATCCTTACCACCACGCCCGATGTCGGTGAATCCCGGGAGACGATTCCGATCAAGTACAGTGGCAAGGCAATCACCGTGGCTTTCAATCCTGATTACATGATGGACCCGCTCAAGAACCTGTCCAATGACGAGGTTTCCATCGAGTTGACCGACAATCTCAGCCCGGCCGTCATGAAATGCGATATTCCATTTCTTTACGTGCTGATGCCGATGAGGGTTGACTGATCAACGGGAATTTCGTATAAGCGGAACCTCAATTCGATGCCCGATAGTGTAATGGTAGCACAACAGACTCTGAATCTGTTTGTCATGGTTCGAGTCCATGTCGGGCAACCACCTTTGGAAATTAATCATGAGTAAAACCTATAAAGTCGGTATTGTCGGTATTGGTGCTGTCGGCACGGAGATGGTCAAGGTCCTGAGGCAGCGCCAGTTCCCTTGTGAAGAGATCCGGATCATGGCGCGCACAGCCCGTGAGGAGGAGATCGCCGGGGAAGTGTTCAGTGTCGTCGAAACCACGCCCGAGGCGTTTGACGGGCTTGATTTCGCCTTTTTCGCCGGGACGGAGGGTTCGAAGGGTGCCTCGCAGCAATTCGGCTGGCAGGCGGTTGAGCGTGGTGTGGTCGTGATTGACAATGGCGACGATTTCCGCATGGATCCGCGGGTCCCGCTGGTCGTGCCCGAAATCAATCCGGAAGCACTGAAAAACCATCAGGGTTTTATCTCCAATCCTAACTGCAGCACGATCATTGCCTTAATGGCCGTGGGTCCGCTGCATCGTGCCGCCGGCCTGCGCCGCATGATCGCAGCCACGTACCAGGCGGTGTCCGGGACAGGCCGCAATGCTATCCTCGAACTGGAGCAGCAACTCAAGGACTATGCGGCCGGAAAGCCAGTCTCACATGAAGCCTACCCGCACCAGATCCTGCTGAATGTGCTGCCGCAGATCGGCGGATTGAAAGCAGAGATGCCGGGCTTTACCAGCGAAGAGGCGAAAATGCTGTTTGAGACGCGGAAGATCCTCGGCGATGACCGGATCAAGGTGTCCACCACCTGTGTCCGTGTCCCCGTCTTTAACGGGCACTCAGAGGCCTTGTTCCTTGAGTTCGAGCGGCCGCTATCGGTGGCCGATGCCCGGCGCATCCTGGGCAGTGCCAAAGGCGTCCAGGTCGTCGATGACACGGCCAAGGCTGTTTATCCGATGCCGTTGACCGTGTCCGGCACCGATGACTGCCTGGTCGGGCGTATCCGTCAGGACAACAGCACGGAGAACGGGCTTTGCCTGTTCGTGTCTGGCGACAATATCCGCAAGGGTGCCGCTCTGAACGCGGTCCAGATCGCCGAAGCGCTGATCTGATGTTTCCATCAGCAATTCCTCGACAAGCCCGGGATCGGTATAATCGCGGTTACTGCGAGAAACCCGGAATATAGGGGCTGCCTTCCCAGCTTGCCGGCGAATTCCACGGAATGTCGGAGTCGCGGGGGGTGGCGCAGCCACCTGCCAATACGGCCACGATTGCGATGAGCATAATTGCTGTCAATGTTCGTGTCTTCATCTTATCCGTGGTCCATCTAGCTGTACGGCTCGCGAGGAAGCTCTCCCTCTATTGGCGAGGGCAGAGCAGTGGCGGCATCGTCTGGTTTACTGGAAGATGACACTATCACCTTCGTTGATGGTGCCTTGCTGCCAATCCGGCAGGATGTCACAGATGGCCAGTCTCTTGTCATCCTTGAGCTGCGAAAGGCGAATCTTGCTGATAAAGTTCATTTTGCCGCCATCGGGATTATCCCGCTGGACCAGCAGCTCCACCATGGGTAGGCTTCCGTCAGTCATGGCACCACGCAACTCATCAACAAACACCTGGTCGACTTCCATGACCACGAAGAGGTGTTTCTGATCCACGGAAATCACGCGGCCTTTGTTTCCTGCAGCGATCTTGCCGCGGATACGGTCGACGGTGACGCTGCCCCCGCCACCCTCGGTGAAAGTACCACCACCCGGCGGGGTGCCTTTGAGGAAATCCTCGATCCGCCCGCGAAGGTCCGCGATGATTTTTGTCTGCTCTTCCGACTTGATCTTGAGACCATCGTTTTCTTCCGACAGCCTCTGTATTTCACCTTCAAGATCGGTGATGCGCAGTTTCTGTTCCGCGATCTGGTCATTGGCCTGCTGCAATTCACGGCGCAGCCCTTCAATCGTGCGGTTGAGCTGGGCGATTTCATTATTCAATTGAACGATATGGACCAGCCGTTCGCGCAGTGTCTGCTTCTGCTGGTTGAGTTCCCTGATCGTCTCAACCAGTTCGGTGCGGATGGTCAGGAGCTGCTGGCGGGTTTCGGTGAGGAGATTGTACTGCTCGCTGGCCCGCTCAATGGCGTAGTCGATCACTCCCTGTGTCGTCCCCGGCCCCTCCGATATCTTCAGGTTGGTTATCGGATGACGTTCCGGTTTCGAGTCCACCGGGTTGATCTTGTAATAGCTCATCAGTTCCCGCCTGCGAGGATTAAGATCGACAACGGGCTGTTCCTGAGATTCGAGTTCATGCTTGTAGGACCCCCAGAAGGGGCTGGTGGTGGGATTGTCAATGATCTCGGCCGCGACGCCGGAGACATCGCGCGCCGGGTAGGCGGGAGGCGTTTCCGGTGCCTTCGGGGGTTCGGCTTCCAGTGTGCGCGCAAGCGTTACGAGGCCTTCTTCCAGTTTGTGGGTGCGCCCTTTCAGGATTTCGCGCTTGACGAAAAGCATGATCCCGAGCGTCAGCGCGGCGATGGATAGGATCAGGATAAGGACTACAAGAACTCTCAAGAATTTCGCCATTTGGCCCCCCCGAACGGTCACGTGATTAATGTCACCCCATCACTGGATTATCCAGCAGGCTTAAACGTTGTCTTAATTTGCCTCGTCTGTCAACGTTTTATAGCAGCACGTTTTATCAGCAGCAGGTCTCAACGCGAAGAATATATGATTTGGAACCTCTGCGCCCGCCGCCAAGACACGTCAGCGCGAAAGGGGTTCAGGGCGGCGGCATCCGGCGCGCGAAGAGCAGCCAGGCGGCGAGGGTCTTGGCGTCGCGGATCTCGCCGCGCGCGATCATGTCGTCGATCTGCGCCTGCGAGTATTCCTCAACGAGAACGCGCTCATCATCATCGGTCGCCTGCTCGCCAGCCGTGGCCGGTATCGCGGCGTAGAAGAAATGGAGCAGCTCCTCGGTATAGCCCGGGGCCGGATAAGCCTCGCCCAGCGGCACGACACGCAGCGGACGGTAACCGGTCTCCTCCTCGACCTCGCGGCGCGCGCACACCGCCGGATCCTCCCCCGGCTCCAGCGTGCCGGCCACCGCCTCCAGCAAGGCCGTGCGCGCGGCCAGGCGGTACTGGCGCACGAAGACGAACCTGCCGTCCGGCTTGCGGCAGACAATCACCGCCGCGCCGGGATGCCGCACGATCTCGCGCGACGCCCGCGTCCCGTCGTCAAGCTCCACGCTGACCACATCGATCTTCAGCAGCCGCCCCTCGAATACCCGCTCACTTGATATTGCCGTCTCTTTCATAAGCAGCCTTATACCGCACGGCCTGCCCGTTGTCGAGCGGAGGCCGGAAAACAAGATTGACACCGAAACAACATTTGGTTATTTTGCCAACTATTCAAACGTAAGGAGTATTTCATGGAGCCAATGGACAAGCGGCGGTACGAGGCGAAGGCGCGGGTGCTCAAGGCGCTGGCGCATCCGACAAGGCTGTGGATGGCGGAGCAGCTCGCCGGTGGCGAACACTGCGTCTGCGAGTTTGTTGACGCGATCGGTGCCGATTTCTCGACGGTCTCGAAGCATCTGGCCGTGTTGAAGCAGGCCGGGATCGTGGATGTTGATAAGCGCGGCAAGCAGGTGTTCTACCGATTGAAGGTTCCCTGCATCCTCAATTTCCTCGGCTGCGTGGAAGCGGTATTGATCTCGGAAGCGCAGGAGCAATCCGCGCTTGTGGCGTGAATAATTGAATCGGTTGACGCGAACGGCGACGAGAGCGGACAACGAGTAGAGAATTGGAATCGTTCAACGTTCTCGTCGCCGCTATGGTCCACCGGAATGGCTTATAGAGAAAGCGAGAGAGGAAGCAAATGAACTGGAAAGATGAATGGAAGAAGCTGGCGTGGATCGTGGGGGTGTTCCTGGCGTTCTTTTATCTACCGGTGGGCCGGGAGCGCTTTGACAATGCGATCATGGAGTCGCTGCACCTGGCCAAATGGTATGCGCAGGAGCATGTGCTGCTGTGCCTGATTCCGGCCTTTTTTATCGCGGGGGCAATCGCGGTGTTCGTTAGCCAGGCCTCGGTGATGAAGTATCTGGGGCCCAAGGCGAACAAGATCCTGGCCTACGGCGTGGCCGCCGTCTCGGGCACGATCCTGGCGGTCTGCTCCTGCACCGTCCTGCCACTCTTTGCCGGGATCTACCGCATGGGCGCAGGCCTGGGACCGGCGTCGGCATTTCTCTATTCCGGCCCGGCCATCAACGTGCTGGCGATTGCGATGACCGCGCGCGTCCTCGGGATTGAGCTCGGGATCGCCCGTGCGGTCGGGGCAGTGCTTTTCAGTGTGATTATCGGCGTCTTGATGCACCTGATCTTCATCAAGGAAGAGAAGCAGAAGGCGGCTGCGCAGATGCTGATGCCGGAGGAGGAGGTCAAGCGGCCGCTCTGGCAGAATGCGCTCTATTTCGCATCGATGGTCGGCATCCTGGTGTTTTCCAACTGGGGCAAGCCGCAGGAGGCGACGGGCCTCTGGGCGGCCATCTATGCGTCCAAATGGATTGTGTCATCGCTTTTTGCCGCCTCGCTGGGCGTGATGCTGGTCATCTGGTTCGAGGTCAAATGGTGGAAGGTCGGATTGACCGCCCTGCCGACGGTGGCGCTTGCCATCGTATTTCCCGAACAGCCGATGGTGGCGTTTGCTACTGCCGTGATCGGGCTTTCCTGGTTCACCAGCCTCGACAAGGGCGAGGCGGGCGAATGGTTCTCGTCGTCGTGGGGCTTCGCCAAGCAGATCATGCCGCTGCTGCTGATCGGCGTCCTGGTGGCCGGAGCCCTGCTGGGGCGCATCGGTCATGAAGGGATGATCCCGTCGGAATGGATTGCCAGGTCGGTCGGCGGCAATTCGCTGTCGGCCAACTTCTTCGCCTCCTTCGCGGGGGCCTTCATGTATTTCGCCACGCTGACGGAAGTGCCGATCCTGCAAGGGTTGATCGCCAACGGCATGGGCAAGGGCCCCGCCCTGGCGCTGCTGCTGGCCGGCCCGGCCTTGAGCCTGCCAAGCATGCTGGTAATCCGCATTATTCTCGGCACCAGGAAAACGGTTGTGTTCGTTTCGCTGGTGATCATCATGGCGACAGTCTGCGGCATGCTTTTCGGGGCGTTTTTTGGATAAACCAAATAGAGGAGGAATAACGATGAAGATACAGATCCTGGGTACCGGGTGTCCCAAGTGCAAGCAACTGGCCGAAGCAGCCGATGCCGTCGCCAAAGAACTCGGGCTCGACTATGAGCTGGTCAAGGTGACCGACATCAACCAGATCATGGACTTTGGCGTGATGATGACCCCCGCCTTGGCGGTGGATGGCGTGGTCAAGGCAGCCGGAAAAGTGCCGTCTTCCAGTGATATCAGAAAAATGCTTCAAGCGTAAAAAAGGAGTGTTTATGAGAGTTGTGATGAACCCCGTTGTTCTATTCGTGACCTTGGCTGGCATGCTGGCGATGACTGCCTGCGCCAACGATGCCGCCATCACAAACGCGCCGGAGGTGAAATCCAAGACCGAGCAGGCATTGCCGAAGCTGGTCGATCTGGGAGCCAAGAAGTGCATTCCCTGCAAGAAGATGGCCCCGATCCTTGATGAGCTGACCACCGAATACAAAGGCGTCTTCGAGGTCGAGTTCATCGACGTCTGGAAACCCGAGAACCAGGAAAAAGCCAAGACTTACGGGATCAAGTCCATCCCCACGCAGATCTTCTTTGATGCGGCAGGCAAGGAGCTAGGACGTCACGAGGGGTTCATCGCCAAGGAAGATATCCTGAAGAAGTGGGAGGCTTACGGTTTCGCTTTCACGGCCACCAAACCGGCGGAACCGGCCAAGTAGCACAGGCCCCCTTGCCTGTTCATGCGGAGCATAAGCGGGTAGGGCGAGGCGTCCTCGCCGAGCCGCGCGGATGATCAGAAAGTGAAAGGTAGTGTGGCTGGGCAGCGGCTCACCGAGGACGGTTCGCCCTACCTTCGCAGCGGACGCCGAGGCCGTCGTCCCTCCCGCTGGCAGCCCGCGGTGTTTGTTGGGTGTTGAATGTTCAAGCAGCCAGAAATGAGTGATGACATATGGAACTAGCAAAACAAATTTTGACCAAGGGGCTGCTGGCCTTTGCCCTGATCAGCGTCGGCTTCGCGCTCGGCAGAAATGCCGCGAGGCCGGACGCCCAGGCTGGCGGCTTGCAGCCTAACGGTACTGGCCTCCAGATCGCGGTCTACTACCTCCACGCCACATTTCGCTGCGTTACCTGCAACACCATCGAGTCGATGACCAAGGCGCTGCTCGACAGTACCTACAGCGATGCCTTGGCAAAAGGCACCATCCAGTGGATCGAGGCTGACTTCATGGAGAACACCGCGCTGGCGAAGCAGTTCGAGGTGGTGTCAAGCTGCGTGGTGGTCGCGGAAATGAAAGACGGTGTCGTCACCGACTACAAACGGCTGGATGAGGTCTGGACCCTGATGCAGGATCCGGCGGCGTTCAATGCGTATATCAGCGACGCCATCGACGGCTATCTGGAAAAGACCGAGGGAGAGTCATGATCTGGACGGCTATTTTTACTGCATTCTGGCTCGGCATCCTGACGGCGATCAGTCCCTGCCCGCTGGCGACGAACATCGCCGCGATCTCGTTCATCGGCCGCAAGGCCGGCCAGAAGAACCACGTCATCGGTTCGGGCCTGCTCTATTCCGCCGGGCGCACGCTGGCTTATGCGATCCTCGGGGCGATCATCACAGCCGGGCTGCTTGAAAGCGCGGACATCTCGCGATTCCTGCAGAAGTATATGAACGAGGCGCTCGGTCCGATCCTGATCATCCT
This sequence comes from uncultured Victivallales bacterium, assembly GCA_964652765.1. Lineage (GTDB taxonomy): Bacteria > Verrucomicrobiota > Kiritimatiellia > UBA8416 > UBA8416 > UBA8416. Next base: position 14,053 of record CAZZBA010000051.1, read on the forward strand.
AGGCCTGGTGCTGCTGGGCTGGATCGGGTCAGGCGTCTCGCTGCACATGGGGGCGGATAAACTGCAGGCAAGGGCTAAGCAGGGCGGTATTGTCTGGGCTGTGCCGATCGGGTTCCTTTTCGCCCTCTCGTTCTGCCCGGTCTCGGCTGGCCTTTTCTTCGGCGGACTGCTACCGCTGGCATTGAAACAGCAGTCGACGGTCCTGCTGCCGGTGGCCTACGGGATCGGCACCTCGCTGCCGGTGGTGGTCTTCGCCTTCCTCATGGCCTTCGGATCCGCCACGGTCGGCAAGGCATTCGATAAACTGACCCACATCGAGATCTGGATCCGCCGCCTCGCCGGCACCGCTTTTATCCTCGCCGGCATCTACTACTGCCTGACCCATATCTATCGCTTCTGGCAACAAATATAGTTTGACAGTTAGCTAATCATACAAGTATTGTAGGCGGCATGAAAACACCACTGGAGCAATTGAAAGCCCTGGCTGACCGCAACCGTCTGCGGATCGTGGCTGCCTTGATGAGCACCGATGAGCTGTGTGCCTGCCAGATCAGCGAACTGCTCGGCGTGAGCGGCGCCACGGCATCGCGGCACATGGAACTGCTGATTCGCGCCGGGTTGATCGATAGCCGCAAGGCGGGGCGATGGGTCCACTACAAGTTCAACCCCGCCTTTCCCGCCCAGCTCCGCGAATGGCTTGAGAAATCCCTTTCGAAAGATCCGGAAATCAAGGCGGATCGAGGCAAGGTGAAGAAAATCACGGGATGCGCCTGAAATGAGCAAGAAACTGAATGTACTGTTCCTATGCACTGGGAATTCCTGCCGCAGCCAGATGGCCGAAGGTTGGGCCCGTCATCTTAAGGGCGGCGCGATCAATGCCTATTCGGCCGGGATTGAAACGCATGGGCTCAACCCCAATGCCGTCAAGGTGATGGCCGAAGCCGGTGTGGATATTTCCGGTCATAAATCGGAGAATGTGACCGATCTGCTGCATATCCCGTTCGATTATGTCGTGACTGTCTGCGGTCATGCCAACGAGCATTGCCCTCTCTTTCCCGGTAAGGCCAAGATCGTCCACGTCGGCTTTGACGATCCGCCCGTCCTGGCCCGCGAGCTCGCCTCGCAGGGTGCCAGCACCGACGCGCAGCTCGACTGCTACCGTCGCGTCCGCGATGAGATCAAGGCCTTTGTCACAACCCTGCCAGAAGCGTTGAAAGATTCATAAACAAACCAAAGGAGACACAAAATGGACGAAAAGATGAAGGAAATGATTGCGATCGGGGCATCCATAGGTGCGCATTGCCAGCCCTGCCTGGAGTATCATGTCGGCAAGGGCCGCGCCGCCGGGTTGAGCGAAGGCGAGATCCGCGAGGCGATTGCCGTAGGCCACATGGTCGAAAAAGGATCCATGACGGCGATGAAGCAATTCTCAGACGGGGTTCTCCATGCGCAGGCAAAGCCCGCTTCAGGCGGTTGCTGCTGTTCCGGCAGTGCCCCATCAAAGAAAGGCGGCTGTTGCTGTTAAGCATCAGAAAAATGGGTATTAAGATGAGTAAACAAAAACTGCAGATCAGTTTCTTTGACAAATACCTGACCGTCTGGGTTGTGCTGTGCATGGTTGCCGGCGTGCTGATCGGTCGGTTCCTGCCGGGCATCCCAACCTTTCTCGGCAAATTCGAGTACGCCAGGGTCTCCATTCCGATTGCCGTGCTCATCTGGGTGATGATCTGGCCGATGATGATGAAAGTCGATTTTACCAGCATCAGGAATGTCGGCAGGAACCCGAAAGGGCTGTATGTCACCTGGATCGTCAACTGGCTGATCAAACCGTTTACGATGTTCGGCATCGCCTCGTTCTTCTTCTACGTGGTTTTCAAGAACCTGATCCCGCCGGAGCTGGCAAAGGCCTACCTGGCTGGGGCGGTGCTGCTGGGGGCCGCGCCTTGCACCGCCATGGTCTTTGTCTGGAGTCACCTCACCCGTGGAAACCCGGCCTATACCGTGGTTCAGGTGGCCACCAACGACCTGATCATCCTGCCCGCGTTCGTGCCGATCGTCGCGCTCTTGCTGGGCATCGGCGGCATCCAGGTGCCATGGGATACCCTGTTCCTGTCCGTCGGCCTGTTCGTGGTCATCCCGCTGGTGGGCGGCGTGCTGACGCGCGTGCATGTCATCAAGACCAAGGGCCTCGACTACTTCAACCGGACGTTCATCCCGAAATTCGGCAACGTCACCATCGGCGGCCTGCTGCTGACGCTGGTGCTGATCTTCTCGTTCCAGGGCGACGTGATCCTCAAGAATCCGCTGCACATCGTGCT
>CAZZBA010000052.1:0-16321 GCA_964652765.1 uncultured Victivallales bacterium
GCCGGGATGGTGATCACACCGTTTGAACCCACCACCACCTGCTTGTCGGCGTCGGACACCTCCGCCTTAACCACTGCCGCTGCCTTGGTTTCGGCTGATTCATTCGCCTCGCCAAGGTGGGTACCAACCGCCGCAAGGGCCGTGGCCTTGGCGGCTTCGATAACCGCCTGTTGCCGGTAGAGGGACGCACCGTACCACGGGCCGGGTTCGCCGCAGGAGAATCCGAAAACACGCGTCTCACCGATGACATCGCCAATCCATTGGGCACGCTTGACCTGCATGAAGGATTCGCCTGTGGCACGCGCCTGGGCGTTGGCCAGGAAATCCAAGTCGCCGTTGTAACGGGTGGTGGTCCAGCCGCTGCCCCAGCCGCCGCCAAGGCAAGGCACCCAGCCGGCAGGCGTCCAGTGGATCAGCGCGCCGTGCCCTTGCTGCGGCCTCGCTGTGGACGGGATGCCGAAGGCACGCAGAATGAAACGCCCAAAGAACGCGCGCCGCCCGCAGACGCCGCCGTTCATGATGATGTTCTGGTAGTACTGCAGGGAGGGTCGGTCGTACTTCTGATCGCTGGAACCGTACTTGACATCCGTCCGCACAGCATTGACATAGCGCCAGGCATAGTCAGCATCAAAGATGATATCAGGCCGGTAGTTGCGGAGCATTTCACGCCCCCATGCCGACGTTTCATCCGGCTCGTCGCCATTCACCACGAACCGAAGATCCCAGGCCGTTAAATCGTTGAAAACCACATCCAGCTCGCCATCAGTGTACGCTTTCTCGTAGGCCAGATAGCGCTTGATCGGATCGACTGTGGCCGGTGCCTGGGGCTGCTCGGCAGGGTTACTCTGTTGGATCGGTACCGCATGTTCCAAAGCAATCGCCAGCGCCAGACGCTGCAGCACGCCCGTCCTGGCTTGCTTACTCGCCTTCTGGATGTCCGTGTAGATCTTCATGGCCGGACCGTATTGCGCCGGGATGGTGCTGATGTTGCGCGAAACCGTCGGCGCCTTGGCACTATCGGCCACCAGCATCTGCTTCATCAGTTGCGGGTCGGACAGCAACTGTGTGATCAGCGCCTCGTGCTCCTTGCCCTGCTGTGCGAACATGGCCAGCGCTTGCGGTGTGGCCTCGAAAAGAACCACGAATTCCGCTAGACGCGAATCCAGCTTGTCGCTGGACAGCAAGGCATCCAGACCGAATGCGTCCACCGCCTGCATCGTCCGCGCCTTTGCTGCGTTAAGCGCGTTTTGGGCGGCGTCACGCTCCTGGATCCATTTCGGCTCCTCACGCTTGGCCGCGGCCAGGGCTTCCTCGCGCTCCTTGAGCGCACTAAGGCCGTCCTCCTTATTCTTCTGCCAGTTGGCCAGATCCTTCTGGGCGGCTTCGCGTTCAGCGTCCGTCGTCGCTTTCTTCAACGCCGCCTCCGCCGCCGCAATGCCCTGCTCGGCGCCGGCAATCCACTTGCCCTTGGCGTGACCAACCAAAGCACTAGCACCGTCGACTTTGCCCAGTTGAGCCTGCGCCGCGTTGAACGCTTCCTCAGCCGCCTTCTCAGCCTTGCGAGCCTCGACATACGCCGCCTTCTTCTGCTCGTCCACAACGGGCAAGGCTTTTGTGAGCTCTGCCTTCAATGCCTCGATCTGCGCGGCATAGCCCGCCTCGAGCTTCTGCCCGGCTTCCGTCAGCGCAGCCGGCTGAGCCTGCTGCGCGTCTGCGGTGAAGACTTGAATTGATGCTAGAACGGCCACCAGGGCCGATACTGATTTCTTGCTGGTTGTCATGTCTTTTTCCTTTTACTAAGCTACTTTCTCTTCATCACGATCAACGGACTTTTCCAGCCGACCGGATTATTTTGGCTGAAGCCACCGGCCTCGATGAAGAGGTAGTCATCCTTCACCGTCATCTTCAACGCCTGCGCAACCCACTCCATATGCAGAAAAGTGTCCCCGGACCAGAGCCAACGCGGGTTATCGGTCATGCCGCCGTCCTTGAACGTGAGTTCCTTGAACGGGGCACGCCCCGCATCCATTGGTTTGGCCGGATCAAAGGCGTCAATCGTAGGCACGACGGCCACTGTCGTCCATGCACCCAGCACGGACGGGTTGGCAACGAACTTGCCGTCCCAGCGGAATTTACCCACATTGGGATCGGCTTTCTCCTCAGGTTCGCCACCCTCCTCGGGTTCGCCCTGCGTAACAACAGGTTTCTGCATGGCCTGCCAATCGGACGAGAACATCGGTTTGGCGGCGGCGGCCTTTATCACCACAGTCTGATCCAGCGGCGGCATTTTCATCTCCTCAAACCAGATGGCCATGAAGTTGCCCTTGTTCTTGCTCCGCAGATGGATGTGGAGGAAGCCGGTGGCGGCAACCGTTACCTTGCCGCTCTGGAACTCGGCAAGACGCTCCTGGTTGATGTTGAAAACGATGGGATGCCCGCCTTCGCGCTTCTTGAATTCGCGCTCGCGTTCGAGGACCTGCTTGCCGTTGACATACACCCGCACTCCGTCACCATTGTTCATGTGCGAGAGGCCTCCGACCACCAGCCGGTAGCGGTGTCCCTCCTTGAGCGGCGGTAGGGTCACCGTGCTGCGTATCAGCAGGACTTCCCTCTCCCAGAACGTCTTCATCGGCTCACAGCAGCGGCAATAGGTTTCGGTGCAAGGATTTTTCTGACTGGGCGCGCGGTCAACCAGTTGATCAATAAAAGGTTTGGGCGTCGTGCGCAATTTGTCGTTTTCCTGCCCGAAAGGCTGCAATCCGGTCGCCCAGCCCGCCTTCTTCGCGTCGAAGTCCGTCGCGAACCAGTTCTCCATGCCAGCCGGATAGGTCACCTTGCGGTAGCGCGTCTCACCGGGATTCCACGACATCGTCTCGGGCGGATCGAAACTGAAATAGTCCCACTGCATCTCATTCCAGGCTGGCCCGAAGCCACGCCAATCGTAATCATTGACACCCATCTTCCTGTAAAGGTCGACAAGCCCTTCCACCTTGGCTTGATTCTGGTAATTGGACACCACCGGCTCCGGCCGAACCTCCGCTAGCAGCGGAATGATATTGTCAGCGACATACTCCGGAATAAACTGATCACGGATAATCGTGCCTATCTTCTTCTTAAACTCCGGACTCAGCTTACTCGCATCGGCCTTCATGAATAATTCCCTATGCGGCAGGGACTGATTGGGATAGCGCTTGCTGCTCACGGCGTAGAGCTTGTCCAAGCCTCCCGGATACTCGGCCAGGGAGGAAGCCAGTGTATCAATCAATCCAGATTCCACACTCTCCAGTTCCAGCCCGCCCGGGCTGATGATTTTCTTCGGGATTCCCGCATAGGCTTGCGCGAGTGTCTCAGCCGCCAATGCCTGCACCGCCGGAGCCGCCTCGCGCAGGTTGCCGGCAACTCCATGCAGCGACCACATGATGAGCTGGTTCCGGTTGTTGGCCATCAACTTTCCAATCAGAGGCAACAGCTTTTTGCAGTACCGTTCGTCTGTGACCAGGCCGGTAACCGCCGACAAGGCGGCTTTACGCAGCCACCACTCGTCGTGCTCCAGCCAGGTGCAGAGCCGGTCCATGTGCGGCGCAAGCAGTTCCGGCTTGGCATTGGCTAGGCAATTCAACGCACCCTCGACCACCCACCACGACTCGTCCGGGTCGTTGACCATGCCGGCAAGCAGTTGGAACATCTCATCGGTCAGACGCTCGGCCTGCGGCGGTTCGTACCTGGCCTTCGGTGCGGTCCTGGTGCCGACGGCCATCGTACCCGCCTGGCGAACGCGAGGATCCTTGTCCTTCAGCAGTTCCAGTATCAGCCGGTCACTCTCCTGCCTGCCGATCGCCTGCGCCGCCATCTGCCGCACACCCTGGTCGGGATGCCGGGCGAACTGAAGCAGGACTGAATCTGTAACATTGCTGGCGTTCAGACGGCGCGAAATCGGCCACGATGCATCGGTTGCCAGTTTCTCCGCGTCCCAGTCCTGGACCTTGCCGTCCTTGTCCGCGGCCGGTGTGAACGAGATAAAAGCCTCGTCCGCTGCCGTGCCCCATGGCCGTTTCGGCAGTTGATAGGGCTTGGAAAACTTCGTCGGCGGCGCGCCGGTTATGCGCAGTGTCTTGCGCGGGATGGTGTAGCTCAACGCGAGACCGATGGCCCAGCTATTGGGCGCGTCGTACTGTCCCCCCATGAAGTGGGTGGCACTGACAATACCCATCGAGCCATCGAACCGGCGCGACAACTCGTAGAACCATTGCCGGTTGTCCATGAACTCCCTGTATTTCAGCGGCGCCTTGTCGGCCATCAGCCCCATCGCGGCGCTGCGCCAGATCTCGCCGATGCCGCCGCCGGTATGCCCGTGCAGCATCCAGGACGTGGAGTAGAAGCTCTTGACCGCACTGATGTCGCGCGCCCGGGCATACACCGAGTTCTCGCCCTCGGGCGTCAACCCCGCGGCAGCCGCCATGGTAAATGCAAGCGCTCCGGTCTTGCCGTTATCCACGAAACCGCTTTCGGGCATCTGGTCCCCATACGCCACGTTGCCGTGACCGGCAAACCGGTAGAACTGCCGCAGCGACTCCTGCAGCGTGTACTCGTCCACCTTTGCCCCGCACTCCCGCGCCAGCAGCAGGAAGGTTGTGCAGTGAACGCCCGCCGCGTTCATGTGGCCATAGCCGAAGGCCAAGCCGCCTTTTTGATTCCAGCCGCCCATGGTCAGGTTGCGCCTGAGGAAATCCGCGTTCAACTCAATCAGGTGCATGACCGACTCGTCGCCGGTACGCAGGTAATACTCGCAGAGTCCGATCCCGCCATACCCGGCATACCAGGGGTAAGTCTTGAGTTCCTTGACGTCCTTGTACTGCTCCACCGCCAGCTTCATCCAGCCGCGAACAACGTCCAGGTCCTTCTCCTCACCGGTAGACAGCAGAAAGAGTTGGCCCAGGCTCATTCCGTTGGAACCAGTGCGCGCCAGGAAATCCGCCTCGCCTCGGACGATCTTGTCCGACTTCGGACAGTTCAGCGGCCAGGTCTTGCTGTAGGCGCCGAGGACCGGAATCTTGACGATGACTTCCTCCGCCTTGGCATCCGGGGTGTCCTTGACCATGAACTTGATGACACCGTCGGTGGCCTCGGCCTGGGTGATGATCGCGCCGAGCTGGATGCGCGGATCAATATCCTTGAGTGCCTGACCGTTGATGCTCTCGATCATCTGCCCGACCTTGAGTTTGGCGGTCGCCTCTGCGGGCGACCCCTTGTCAATGCGGCTCAGCTGCATCTGGAACGGAGGCAGCAGCAGCTCGATCCCAATGCCCACCGGCCCAAAGTGCTCGATCGGCTGCTTCTCCACAGTTTCCTTAGGGAAGGTGCTGAAGAGGGGCCAATCCTTGAAATACGAGCTCTCGAACTTGGCCGATGCCGCCTCTTCACCGCTCACGGACAACACACCCGCCAGCAGCACACCCGCCAACGCGTTATTGAATCTGATTTGCATCTGTTTCCCTTTCATGTCCCAACTAAATATTCGTGTTTTCGTCATCAACCAGATCCTTGTGTTTTCGGCCCGATACCCGTAAGACTGCGTTACTGTAACCGAACCCTGCCCAATCCGCCAATTACTGGCAGTACATAATTGATAATAACAAGTACCAGGAATAACGCGACGGGGGTATCGCCTGGCTTGGGGTTTGACACCACACACGCCTACAAAGCGCACGATCCCGCTTTGGGAGCCCGAATTTCCTATGCCGTCGGATACTTGCAGGCCTCGATGAAGGCCGCCTTATTCTACTCGGAGAGCGGCGGCATTTTCATCTCCTCAAACCAGGCAATCATGTTAAGCACCAAGGCGTTCCAGTTCAGAAAACCACAAAGCTGAAATCGACGCTGTAGAAGAACCCGTCCCGCTCATCCGGTTGACCGTGCAGGGGTCGTTGTCGACCCCGATGGCGCTGTCATCCTGCCAATAATAGATCCCGCACGGATGCCGGTGGTGGTTGCGGTAGTTGTTGATGAACTTCTGCAACCCGAAGAGGCCTTCGCCTCCCGGAACATGCCCTTGTAATTGGCCGACAGATTCTGCCTGATAATTTTCACATAATCCGAAGTACTCATTTCCTGCTGGTCCTCTCGTCTGTAAACCGCCTGTTTTCCATGACGCTGATAAGGCCTAGCAAGCCGCCCCAATGGTAGAAGGCGTCGCTACTGCCGATGTCGCAGCCCGTGCCGGTATCGGCGTGGTAGTTCTCGTGAACATGACCTTTCTCGCGCCACTCCTTGAGCAGCAACTTCTCGGACTTTTCCACCAAGGCCTGTCTGGCTTTGGGAAGGTCGTATTTCCTGATCCCGAGATAAACGAGGAAATTCATGGGAGCCCAAATGCGGCCGCGCCAATAGTTCTGATCCGGATAGGCCGGATCGTTGCGAGCGATGGACGGCATGATCCATTCACCCCAGAACTCGTCGGGATTGAAAAAGTGTTCGTCGATCATCCGTTGCGCCTGTTCCTGTGTGGCGATCTCGGCCATGAGCGGATAAAAATGAGTCGGTGACAGTCGTTTGCAATAGTCGCCGGTGACAAGATTCCTGTTCAAGAAGATTCCCGTCTGGTCGCACCACATGGTTTTGATCTTTGCGGCGTAACGCCCAGCGCGATCGATCAGTTCTGCCACCACATCGCTTCGGCCGATGCGCCCAGCCAGGTCAGCCAGAGCCCGGCAGTCAGCGACATAAAGCGACATCAATCCTACATCGGCAAGCATCAACAGGTGTTTATCCTTGTCGAAGGGCACATTGTCGTACATAGGCGAGTTGTCCAAGCCAGACTCCAGTGCACCACCAAAGCGGTCGTTGATGCCGCGAGTCTCCCACTGGTTTCCGGTCACCGGCTCATAAGGCGATGTCCCCCAGCAAAGGTAACCGTCACAGTCGCGATGTTGAGGCCACCAGCGATTCCAACCCAAGAGCGCGTCAAACAGAGTCTCCGCCAAAATAGTTTCACCGAACATATTGCACAACGCCTGTACTGTGACCGCCCCGACGGGAGGCTGGGAACGGTCGCGCGTTTTCATCCCGCTGGGATGGGCCATATTGGGAATAAATCCGTTCTCTGTGGCTTCCTCGGTAATGGCAATGGCGTTAGCATAAGCCAATGCCTTATTCTCCACGCCAGCCATCCACGCCGCGAAATAGGTATCCCAGTCGAACAGCGTCCACCCGCCGGAGCCACAACTCCAAGTACGGGCAACGGGTGAGATGATGCGATCCTTGAACGGGTCGTAGATAGTGTCCCACGCCAAGCAGATCTGCATGGCGTTGTACACCTCGCTCAGGTCTTTCCGGCCGGCAAGGAACGCCGCTTTGTTCCTGGTGATGATCGATGCGGCATCGCTCAAACGAGATGGATTTGATGTAACAGCAACAGCGCCATTCAACTCCACCAGCAGATAAGGTGTATCGAGTTCGGTAACCGGTTCGTCATTGCGCATGGTTCCCGAAGCGGTCACTACCACCGAGCGACGGGCGTTTTCAATAACTATCCTGTCGCCGTTGCGCCGAACAGTACCAGGCCGATTCCACAGAACGGCACCACTGATCGTGAGAGCCGGTGCCTTGACATTGATCTTGAGTGGCGTAACCACCGCAAACCAGTCGTCGCCATCGACGGCCGTTTCTACCTTGACCTTGACACCACTCCATTCTACTTCCAGCGAAGTGTAAGCGCCGTCGTAGGAGCGCGGCCCGGGCACAACGATCTCGTCAGATTTTCCTTTTCGTCCAATCAACGCTTCCCGCAGGCAACAACCCGTACTGTACAGTTTAATTCCCATGGATAGGGAAAACGATTCAGGAAGCAGCACATGCGACAGCACGCTGCGGACATTCCAAGTATTCCAGCCTGTAGCGGGCTTCCGGATATTATCATTCATCACGTCTTTCCTTTTCTATTATCTGAACTTTCTCGTGGTCGTCGTGCCGTACGGTATACGGGGGTTCGAATCCCTCACCCTCCGCCACTAAACTCTTCAGGCCTGTTCACCTCCAGCCCGGCCCTGGCGAGAACGGCAGGGAATTCTTTCACGGCATCGCGATCATAATGCTTGATTTCATCCGGAAGGTCCGACCACGGGACAATGCAGTTGTGAATCTTCGCGTCATCGTCGCGCGGACTGCCGGGACGCCAGCCGTTACGCAGGCGCTCGGCGTTCCAACGGCCATGCTCCAGCTCCGCCATGCGCTCCAGTTCCCCATCCGTGAAGCCGGAGAAGATCAACGGCTTCGACGGATCGGCAGCGGGACGGATCTCGAAACCGCAGGCGATAAGAATATCCACAGAATAACGAGCCTGCTCACGGTTGGCCGTCTGGTATGTGGCATCCAGCTTGGGCCATGGCCGCATGTTGGACGGCAGGCGGCCGGTGCTTCCATCCACATACCGCTTGTGAAAGGCTTGAGCCATCCCATCAAGTGCCTCCGCGGAGAACGCGCGTTCCGGCGGGACGACGAAAGCACGCAGAGTGGTCGCGTCGAACGGCATGACGAGCAGGTTACGGACTGCCGTCCACCAAGGATCCGCAATCAGTGTATCGGCCTGCCCGCCACTCCCCTTCACCACAGCCACGCTTGCCCCGAGCGCCAGGGCAAGGCGGTACTCCACCGCACTGAGGGACCCTCCTCCAATCCCAAGCAGCAACACGCTTTTCGGATCAATGCCTGCCGCGAGGATGTCCTGCCAGTTGCGGATGATCTGCTCGGGCGAGAATCCATTCTCCCCGCAGGAGACCAGACGGTCGTACCGTGGATCGAGCGGAGCGTCATGGGGGAGAAGCCGCGGAAGATAGCCCACGAGCTCAAACCGCTTCGCGCCACGTCCCGCGAGCGCGGCGGCGATTGCACCCACGCACCCCGGCAGGCCGAGATCTGTGCCTCCCGAAATGACCGTGCCCCGGAACCCGGACAGTGCTTCTTCCAGCATCGGGCCCGCCTGTGCGGCGACATCCGTCGCGAGACTGCGCGCCCCGCCCGCCACGATCATCACCGGGCACTTCAGCGGTGCATTCTCCGCCGTCTCGTCCGTCGCGTCCCCCTTCACACCCATCACGCTCTTCGCCAGATCCAGGGCCTGTCGCGCCCAGAGGCAACCACCCGCCAGCTTGCGGGCACCGCTCACGCGCAATAGCCATTCGATCTCCATGCCCAGCACATCCGGCGGCACGCAGTTCGTCCCGGCAAGCATGTGCCGGATGCCGCGCGCATAACAGCCCAGCGCTGGATTCGGCTCGTCCAGCAGAAGGTGGAGTCGGCCTGCCGTGAAACAGGCGTACGGGAGTTCCGTGCCATTGATCACATGCATATCGCAGGTCCGGATCGCCTCTCGCAGCGTCGTCGCCATGGTGGCGGCGAATTCCGTATTGCCGGCGCAGTGGGCTTCGAACCCCAGCACATCGGCAAGATAGTATGGATTGGTCGGCTCAGCCGCAAGTGCACGGCGATAGTTGTCGCGAGCCCGGTGAATCTCCCCGGGCACCACTTCCCACGACCAGGCCATCCGCGCGAGGGCCCGCGCGTGAAGGCTCCGGCACTTACGCAGATTCGGTACCGCCGTAAGGGCGTCGCATTCGCAGTGCTTCACGACTTCATCGAGGTATTTCTGTCCACGGCGGTAATCCGCGGATTTCGGTGTTGCGCGGTTAACCTTGCACAGCGCAAAACCAAGCTCCAGCAGAAGCTCGCAGCGCAGCGGGCCCTTATTGCCCGCGAAGGCATCAAGTTCGCTTACGACGCGCGCGTAATCACCCGTCGCCGACACGAGACGCGCCAGTTGGAGGGATATTGCCGGCTTCTTCTTTTCGTCCGCACTGGCCAGGATCAGGGTCTGCACCTCGATCTCGCGTTCCACATCCGGCTTCTCCGCATAGGCCGAGTAGTTTGCCAGCATGCCGTCAATATCGAGGGCCAGGCGATTGAAGGCGCGGTCGCCGTCCTCCATGATCGCCGCCAACAGCGCACCGGTACGCTTGAACTCGGCTGGGTAAGTGAGCTTGGTCTTGTACATCCGGTCGTGGAGCGTGTCCGCCCACGCGTGCTGGACCCAGGTTCGCACTTGTAGCTCGGCCCGCTTGTCGCCGATGGACTTCACGTCGTCGGGCGTAAACCCGAGCACGGCGGCCTTTTCCGGGATGAGCCGCACGATATAGTGCATGTCCCGATAGCCGAACTCGTCGGCACCAAGCAGAAGCCCCTTGTCATCCTTCTCCTCGATCTTGAAGTTCGCCTCGATGAACTGGCGGACCGCCTTGACCTGTTCGAGGGTCTGCACGATCACCCGCGCACCGCACAGGTCGGTCATGTCGTTGACCGGATCCTTGTACTTATCCTGCTTTCGTACGCATTTTTCGGCGAAACTGGCAATTGACTTGGGACGCGCCTGGACGAACGCTTCAGGGAGAGACATCCCGCAGGCTTTCTCCAGAACCCGTTTCAGCGCCTCAGCGTAGGTCTTGTAGCCCGCGAATTGCGCTTCGTAGGCGTCGATCTGTTGCTTGTGCGCTTCCGGCGTGAGCTTCTTCGTGTCGGCCATGGCAGTTCTCCCGTTAGGATTCCCCAATCAGTCCCAAAAGTGCTCCCATATGCGCAGGTCTGCATACCGGGGTGGCGAGGAGTGCACAAAGCGCAAAATCAGAACACAACCTCGCTCCGAAACATCAACCGTTTCGCATAATAACCGTATTCTCACGGTAACAAAACTATTATCTCTTGTATACAGATATAACCGCCCTCCTGCATGTCGCTGGTTGCGCATTGCATTCTCGCTTTATGAACCACCTCCAAATATATTGACACCGGGGCCGCTAAACAGGTCCACTATACAATCATGAAAGTCGTCTACTCTGAACGCTATGATATCGCCATTGGCCAACACCCCTGGCCCACCTCGAAATATGCACGGGTGCTGAATCGCCTCAAAAGCATTGGAGTACTGACCGATCAGGACATCATTACCGCTGAAATGGCCGATGATGAGGATATTCTGCGGGTCCACACCATGGACTTCTGGCAGAAACTTTGTGATGTGGATTTTTCAAGCGAGGAAAGCAATCGGCTGGAACTCCCGATCAATCAGGCCGTGGTTGACTTCTTCTGGAGGACCGCCGGAGGAACGATCCAGGCCAGTGAGCAGGCACTTGATGATGGCGTATGCGTTCATCTTGGCGGCGGTTTCCACCATGCATTTGCTGACTATGGCTCGGGCTTCTGTTTGATCAACGATATCGCCGTCAGCCTGCGAAGCCTGAAAGAGCGAGGCATGATTGAGCGGGCTGCCGTCATTGATTGTGATCTTCACCAAGGCGATGGTACGGCCCGGATACTCAGGGATGACCCTTCGGTGTTCACCTTCTCCATGCATCAACGCCATGCCTTTCCGCACCATAAACAGCGCAGCTCTATGGATATCGAGCTTGAGGATGGAACCGGCGACGAGGAGTACCTCAAAGCGCTCTCCACGGCACTGGACGTCATCTTTGATGGATCACGCCATTTCGACCTCATTCACTATCAGGCAGGTGCCGACCCCAGCGATAAGGACACGCTTGGCAGCCTACGATTATCGGATGCCGGGCTCATGGAGCGCGACCGGATGGTCTTCGCGGCCGCCGCCACGGCAAAGGTTCCGGTTATCGTCACACTAGGTGGCGGCTACCCCGCCAACGTCGAAGACGTAGTTCGCATCCACACCAACACCGTCATCGCAGCGCACAGCTATCGCAGTCCGTCACGGGCATTAAAACAGGCGCATATCCCCTGATTGATTGACTATTCTCTTCTCTGTCACCACTGCCCTTGTATTTCATTGCTGCGCTCTTGACCCTCGTTCCCGATTCTGATAACACATTTTTACTGAAGTTGAAGCGTACCCCGGTTCTGAACCTTCGATAATGACCTGAACCCATCATGCCATACGATGTATTCATAAGTGCGAAAAGCGAAGACTACCCGAATGCCCGGTTCGCTGCCGAGCGACTGCGAGAAGCTGGACTGAACGTTTTCTTTGCCGAACAGGACCTCCCTGAACTTGGCGAGACCGACTACCGTAAAGCCATATCCAAAGCGTTGGATGAATCTCGCCACATGTTGGTGGTCGCATCTTCACGTGCCAATGTAGAGAGCTTCTGGGTGGAATATGAATGGGGAGCGTTTCTCAACGAAAAGCGTAGTGGGCGGAAGAACGGCAAATTGGCGACCATGCTCTGCGACGGTTTGACCGTGGACAAGCTCCCACTAGACCTGCGTCAGACCGAGGCGCGTCCAGTAGACGAACTGCAGATATTGTTGAAGTTTTTCAGGGATCGTGATAAGGCCCAGCTACCCGCAGTGCTTGTGAACGTGTCACGCGTGCCTAGCGAATCAACGAATGAAAAGCTCGACCCTAAAGACCCCATTTTTCAAGACGTGGGTGATTCAAAGAAGGAGTCGGGCGCCCGCCTCGCGAAGGACTCAGCGGCCCATGAATCCGGGCAAAATGACGATTTAACAGTGAATCTTTCCCGAACGAGCCATGTTGGTGCCCTGAGTCATGCAGAGAAGCCGAGAGAGAGAGATTCCGCAATCGAGCTTGCGCTGCAGAAGGCGGAGGAACGCGAGACGGCATTGTGGGCCATCGCCTCAATGACTGACACGGAAAAAGGCTATAATTCATACCTGCGCGAGAGCACGCTTCGCGTTTGGAAGGATGAGGCAGAAGTCCGTATTGAAGCACGGAGGGCAGATCGAGCAAGGGCGGCTGCTCTGCAAGCAGAGGCTGAAGAGAGAGAAAAGGCTCGCCGGGGCGTCAGGGAAGAGGCTACGCGTTTGGGTATCGACTGGGATAGTGCGATAGACGTTGTACTGCAGCGGGGGTATGCAACGACAACCGTTCTTCAGCGTGGGCTTAGCATCGATTACGTCCGAGCAGTCCGACTTATTGGTTCGATGGAGAAGTGCGGGATTATTGGCCCCGCAGATCACAAAGGAAGACGATACCTTATAGCAGACGCCTTTAAAGATGGGGAATTCCTGAAGCAAGCAAGCCAGGGTGCCGATCAGAACGCTGGGGTTGCTGCAGTTTCAGCCACTGATCTGGAACAGGCAAGCGTTCTCGAGTCCTCGCTGGAAGACGACCGGCGAGACGTACCCGCTGAAGAAACGACACTGACGGACGTTTCTGACGAGGAATTGCCGCTGACGGATGTTACTGCAGGTGAAACGGATCTCAGACTCGCCAGTTGCGCAATCACTGTTGCCAAGATATTAAGTCCTCATCGCATCGTTTGGTTCGACAAGGACTACCTCGTGGATGCTCTGGTGGGTCTTCATCCTTACGAAGCCGGGGACATCCGCGCCTTCGCGGGCCTTTCCAATGGGCAGCGAGCTAACGCACTGGCCACCGCGATAGTCCAGCTAAAGGACAAGGGATCCCCACTATTGCAGCGGCTAACGGATATGAAGACCGTCATTTCCGATCAAGCGACTGCTAAGTTCGACAGTAACGTCAATTCTGGGTAGCCGGATCAAAAGCTGCCGCCTGAGACATGAATCCTCGTCAGGATTGTCGTCTTGGATAAATCGTATTCATGTTGCCGTGAATGCGATGACGTCTTGCTACCACCATCGTTCGCCTTCGATAACTCAAAAAGACAATTCATGATCCGGCTTTGACAGGTCCTTCCGCCACAAAGTCTTTATTCTGGATTCGACACCTCCGCGCACACAAGGTTGTCATCCCGTCCCCTTCAGCCGTTCCGCCGGATCCTGTCCAAAGTACAGCCGGAATTCCCCGTAGAGTTCGGGGTAATCACGGCGAAGCTCCACCGGCCTCTCGAAGAACAGCTCCGTGACCACCGCAAAGAACTCGGCCGGCTTGGTTGCCCCGTAGTCGCTAATCAGGGACGTGGCATTCGACTCGACCGCTGCATTGAGCTGGCTGAACTCCGCACTCAGGACCCGCGCCCAGTCCCGATAACCGGCACCACTTTCCAAGGGCGGCGTACCATCCATGCTCCCGTCCAGTTGATCCAACTGATGAGCGAACTCATGGAAGACCACATTGCAGCCATCGGCGGGATTACCGCCCCCGTCCAAGGTATCGGACCACGAAAGCGCCACGGCCCCCGTACTGCTGCACAGCCCCAGCGCCGCGCTGCGCGTGGAGGTCACCGTTCCACCCGGCCCAGCCTCATCCTGTTCAAAGACAAAGCTGTCCCGGTAGACTACGATGCTGACCAGGCGCTCGTAGTAGTTGTGATGCAGGTTCAGCAGGAGGATACACGCCTGGGCGGCGATAGTGATCTTAACCTCGTCAGTTATCACCATTCCGGCACAACCTTCAAAGTGCTTCTCGGCAATGAACACCTTGATCATATCCTCAAGGCGGGCACGCTCTCCAGCCTCAAACCCCTGGGCATACGGGACGTTGCGCGCCAGGATAGCCGTCCATTCCGGCGGAAACTGCCGTACGGCCAGCTCCCGCCTACGGTGATCACGAAATGGATGCAAGAACCTCATAAGGATTGGCCCCTAGAAACATGATCCCGGAATGTACGCCGTTTTCAGGCAATGTCAACCCGCCAGCAGCATTTTCCGCCCATCGTTTCCGCATGCCAGCGGGCTCACAGCCCCCGCTGTACTTACCACCCAGTACAGCAGGCGTTACAAGCCTGCTGCTATTGCACGCTGGCTATCCGCTCGAAGCCGGCATCAGATGAGAACGGGAGCCTGCAATCCGGCGGCCAATGCCAGGGCATGTTGACGGAGGTCGAAGGTCAGGAATTCCGGCAGGCCCAGAACCAGTGCGGCGGCGACATGGAGAATATCGTGCGACCGAGTACCGAGTGTTTCCGAGTGCCAGGCGCTGAGCCGCTCAGATTCAATCGTCAGATCCATCAGCGGAGGCATAGGCATTCATCTCTCACCACGGGATTCGGATACCAGGTCGGTATATGTCGTCGTTCACGGTGTGGCTTTCGATGCCATTCCTGAGAACGATAATCCAAGGAAAGATAGGTTCACTCATGAGGTAATCTGCCCAAATATCGAGAGGCCGGAAAAGGAACTCGTTTGCGCCCCCCTAATCGCTCAATTGTACTCCCGAATCCAACACCCGCTGAAACAACGGCTCCGCTCCTGCGTAGTCCCCTTTGCTACTTAGTACTCCCGCCAGGTTTTTCACGCTCTCCAGCGTCTCCGGATGTTCAAAACCCAGCACATGCTCGCGGGCCGCCAGCACACGGCGGAAGAGCAGTTCCGCCTCCGCGAAGTCACCCTTCCTCGCAAGCAGGCAAGCCAGATAGTTGACGCTCGTCAGCGTATCGGGATGCTCCGGCCCCAGCACCCCTTCGCGGCCATCCAGTCCCCGGCGAAACAGCAGCTCCGCACTCGCGTGGTCGCCTCGGTCCTCCAGCACACGTGCCAGATTACCCATACTCGACAGCGTGTCGGGATGTGTCGGCCCCAGAATCCGCTCAAACACATCCAACACACGGCGGTAGAATGCCTCCGCCCCGGCGTGATCACCCTTTCTTGCAAGCGCGTACCCGAGATGATTCATGATCGCCAGCGTGACGAGATGCTCCGGCCCAAACACCAGTTCGCAACCCTCGAGCACGCGACGCAATAATGACGCCGCCCCGGCGTAGTCGCCTCTCGCTACGAGCGCGTCCGCCAGATCACTCTCCCGTTTCAGCGCTCTACGTGCGCTCGTCCTCTCGTCGTTCATAATTCACTCCAGTGGCTTGGGCTTCGCATTGAGCCACGCTGAGGGAAAGAATTCCGAATTCACGCATGTTGAAAACGCCAGTCCAACAGATCGACCCGCATGACCCGAAAAATCATGATTCCGAAATGTACGCTGTTTTGAGGCAATGTCAACCCGCCACCCCCAGCGGGATCACAGCCCCCGCTGTACTCCAATCCCAGTACAGCAGGCGTTACAAGCCTGCTGCACCCGTCTAACCCGTCACCGACATCAGTCGAGAACGGGTGCCGATAGTCCAGCCGCCAAGGCCAGGGCATGCTGACGGTAATCGAAGGTCAGGAACTCCGGAAGTCCTAGAACCAGTGCGGCGGCGACATGGAGGATGTCGAGGGAGCGTGTGCCGAGCGTTTCCGAATGCAGAACGCTGAGGCGTTCTGCTTCAATCGTCAGATCCATCAGCGGTGCAGCGGCGTGGACCAGGACACCCGCCGCCAGGTCGGCCAGCATGGCATTGAGCGAAGCGTCACGTTGCGCCGGTGTGATTTCTTTCCTGAAGATCCGTAATCGCAACGCATTACGGAATTCCACCTGGTGCAACCA
>CAZZBA010000053.1:0-10878 GCA_964652765.1 uncultured Victivallales bacterium
TCTGTCAATTGGCCGGAGCCGGCATTACGCGGCGGCGCCCTTGATGTCTATCGTCCGGCGTGCAGGGAACCATGAACGGCGGTGCGGCTTGATTTCGCTGGACTCCTCATCGCCGGCCCCCTTGATATATTGCTGGTGGTCATAACCGCCGTATTGCCGGTAGTTGTAGTTCGCCATGCATCGTAAATCGACACCGTTCATCACAACGCCGACACAATGGGTTCCGCTCTCATTGATCCGCTTCATGGCCTGCACCGCGCCAATACTCTTGGTCACGCCGTACCGGACCACGAAAAGCACCCCATCGGCCTGCTTGAGCAACACAAGCGTATCGCTGATTCCCAGAACCGGAGGGGCGTCGATCACGATCCGATCATACTCGCCTCGCATCCCGGCCAGCATTTCCTGGAATCGGTTACTACCCAGAAGCTCGGCTGGCCTGTCCCTCATCGATCCGCTCGCGATCACATCCAGATGCGGAATGGAAGCGGGTTGCAGCGCCGCTTTCCAGTCTATCGCCCCCGACAACACATCGGATAGCCCCTGATGCAGGAAATTACACGGGAAGAACTTGCCTAATGCCGGCCGCCGTAAATCGGCGCCGATCAGCATTGTACGGCGGTTGTCCTGCGCACAACTGAGCGCCAGGTTCAACGAGACAAGCGATTTGCCTTCGGAAGGATGCGCACTGGTCACCAGCAGCACTTTTGCATTCTTGACGGCAGGGTTGATCTCCATGATGGCGCGCAGGGTGCGGAATGCCTCCGCCACTTCCCCGTCCGGCTGTTCTTGGGCAATCATCCCCCGGTCCCGGATGCTGCGTCCCCGGATCACCGGCAAGGCGGCTAGCAACGGCATCCCCAGGCGTTCGACCTCCTCGCACCGCCGTAACCGGGGATCGGTGTAGTAAAGCAGGAAGATCACGCCAAAACCCGCCGCGACGGCAAGTGCCCCGCCACGAAGGAGAAAGCGGGGACGGTTGGGGCGGAACGGATGCACGGCTGGCCGTGCATCCTCGGCCATGCGGATAACCTCGGAAGGCAGGCTCCCTGAAAGGCTCGCTTCCTTCATCCGGGCAATGACAGACTCATAGATCTCCCTGTCTGCATCGATATTCCGCCTCAGATCGTTGTACTCCACCAGTTGCCGCGCAAGAAGGAACGACACCTGCTCCTGCTCCTGCAGGGCTTTCTTGAGATTCCCCTCGCGTGCCAGCAGCGTCTCGTAGCGGTTCCGGATGGCATAGACGACCGCATTGAACACCTGATGGAATTCCTGTTGCATCTGCCACTCCTGCTGCAGGGCGGCCTTTAAATCGGGATGCTCGGACTTGCAGCGTTCACGCAGCCGGACTGCCTGTTGCTGCTGGACGCGCAACCGGAACAGGGTTTCGGAGAGGACCGGATTGTCCAGCTCTGTCGCGATCATCTGCAGTTCCGCGAGATTGGCCGGGGTGTCGGCCGGAACCAGCGTCTCGACCCGGGCCTTGATGGACTCCCATTCGCTTTGCGCATCAATCCGCTCGGTCTGCGCCGAGGTCAGGGCCGCATTGAGCGATTTGAGCTTGGCGATGACGATGTCCTGGTCCTCCTCCAGGGAAACGGACTGCGCATTCTCGCGATACTTCTGCAAGGCCAGCAGTCCCTGCTCAAGTTTCTCGCGGTATTCGACCGAGCGCTCGCGCAGCCATTCAACCGCCTGCATGGAGGCCGTCATCCGGTTATCCAGCTCCTGCTGGACATACGACTCGGCCATGGCATTGGCCAGGTCGCTGGCGATCTGCGAAACCGGGTGCTCGACACTGACCTGTACCAGGCGGGTTTTCTCGATCCCGTTGATGGTAAGCAGAGCAAGCGCAGCGGCGGCCTTGCCGGAAATCCCCGGAATGTCCGGGAAGAAATCACGACGCTCCGCCAGTCCGCTGTGCGATATTACGTCTTCCATCATCTGCTGGCTGTGCAAGGTTTTGATGATACTGTTGAAATATTCGATATCACGGATGTTTGACACGACCACATCTTTGTAGTTCAAAAGCCTTGGCTGGATGGGTTCAATCATCAGCAGAGCCGTGCTGCGGTAATAGGGCACGGACTGCGACAGGCAGGACAACATGAAAAGGAACACGACCACGGCGGCCGCCAGTCCGAACCAGAACCGCTCGATCACAATGGTTACAAGCTCGCGCCAGTCGGGAAGGACTCTACCCGCCTCCTCGCTGCTTGACCGGGCTAGATAGGATGTTTTCATGATTTCATCGACCGGGCTCCATGAAACGGAATGCCTTGATCTGTGCGACTTCCTTCTGGCTGTACGCCTTGCCATCAGCCCGGAACACATCGTGCTGCCACAGGTCCGGATCCTTCTCGGAGCGGAACTGCGGCTGCTGGATCCAGGTCTGGGTCTTGCCATTCACCAGGCCGCGGTTGAACCACCCCACGCGGTGGACGGCAAACACCGGCAGCATTTTCTCAAAGGTATTGTCGCGCTGGCGCATCAGCCATGCCGTGCAGATAATCGGACGCTCAAAACGCTCCAGTCCCAGTAGTAGCGGCTCGACGATCACGGCACTTTCGAAGCTCTGGAACGTGATCAGGTCGGAGCGCTCATGGATCCAGGAACCGATCGCGTTGCCGAAATGCCCCCATGTGGCAACGGCCAGCGGCTGCCGTGGATTGACGTCACGGGCCCAGATGAAGCATTGACTCATCAGCGGCAGTGAGTGTTGCCCGAGCCCCCCGTCGCCAACGCGGTTATACAGGTCCCAGAACAGGATTCTGTCATCCTGCTTGAACGCCCCGACCAGATCCCGCACATAGCGTTCAAGATTCGGCCAAGCCGCACGGTCCTGGACATCCTCCGAGCCGGGGCACGCCGTCCAATGCGAATTGTGTTCGCCAGGCACGGGGTCCGGCTGCCGCCCCGCCACCGGTTCGATACCGGCGATATTCAGATCGTCAAACAGCACCGGGGTCACCTTCATGCCATGACTATGCGCCAACTTGACAAAACGCTTGAAACGCTTCATGAATCCGTCTTGATCCGTCTTCCACACTAAATATTGAAGCTGCACACGTACCGACGTGTAACCCGCATCTTGCGCCCAGCCCAGCTCTTCGGAAATCACATCCTCATCAAACGTGGCAGACTGCCACATTTCCATCGTATTCACGGCATAACGGGGCACATAGTTGAACCCCTTCAACGGCCCGAGGTTGTTGTACCAATCCCAGATGCGCTTCCTCCCCCAGCGCACGCCGTGGGCCTGCCCAATGGCATCCACACGCGGCCGCACGTTTGCGAATTGAACCGGACGGAACGAGGGGCTGACGTCAACCGCCACGATATCGCCTCCGACAAAGTTGACAGAGGCATCCGCCCCGCCGATGTATTGCGACAGCCCCTGCCGGTCGAATCGCAGCGGATCGTCGAGGAACGGTTCAATTTCCTCGAAAAACTCCCCGCTGACGTCGAACTCGCGCAGAGGGGAATCGGCCAGCGATTCATCCAGCCAGACTTCCGCCGTGCCATCGGGCTGTCGCCGCATCGCGGCGGTCTGTTTTTCCTTCAGCACCAGCGGGGTTCCCTTCCCGGGATCAAGCGTCTGTTCGAACGCATCGTTGAAGACCACCCATGAGCCATCCTTCTGCCGGGCAACCGCGAAAGTCCCGCCAGCGGCACGGATGTCACCGGCATCGGTCCTGATCCTGATATCCAGCGATGCGACCGATACCCCGGCATGCACCAGGATCCTGCCTCTGTGAAGGTTTATGTAGATCCGCCGGATCACGTCCTCTTCGCGCTGCGGAAGGCCATCGGTGGCGAGGCGGAGCTGCTGGAACGTCAGATCCGAATCGGGCGCCACGCAGATGATGGCCCCCGGCGAAAGGGCCATGCTCAACCGCCCGTCCCGGCCGGTCACCAGCCGGGACGTCTCGCCAAGGCTGCTATTCGCGAACAGTTCCACCTGCTGGCGACGGCCCTCATGCACCGGACCATCAATCAAGTAGGCATGGGCTTCGCCCGCCGTGTTGACCACCACCGCTTCGCCGCGGCGGGGTTCTTCGCCAGAAAGGGATCCTGCCGCCAGGACGGTGGCCAGAACCATTGCCGCGCCAGTCCGGCGCGCTGTTAAAACCAGTCTTGTATTCGCATTCATTTCAGCTTCCATCCCTTATGATCCTGCCAATCCACCTTCCGGATCAAACAGATCTGAGCCGCATCCATCAACCATCTTGCACCCCGCCGACAGGGTTTCCTCCAGCGCCAGATCCACGCGCTGGATCGCCGGTTTCACATACGGACGGCGCGCCGGTGCAGGGGCGTCGGCCGGCTTCATGTCGGGTTGCGTATTCATCACGCTTTCTCCTTGTACTCTTCTGTCGACAGGATTGCCGCATAGCGCAGTTCGGTCGTCTTCCGCATGTGGCCGGAATCCGTCTCCTCATTGCCGGTTTCCATATAGTTGAATGCCGGACAGTGGGTACACACGCCACGCATGGGGCCCGTCAGGCACCCGCCATCCCGTGTCCTCTTCTTCAGTCGCATGTTGAGGAGATCGCCACTCCAGATATCGTGGAAGGAACGACCCTTTTCCGGATACCGGTAATGGGTTGCCATGAGACAGGGCGATAAGTTGCCGAACGGATCGACATAGAACGAGGTGTTGCCGGCACCGCAGGCATAGACGTTCTCGCTGACCGGACAGGCATTGGCCGCCTTGAGCGCCCTGGCGAGACGGCGGCGGCGCTCAGGGAATGCCAGATCCCACCGGACCGCCACCTCGGGCGAGACACGCAAATCCAGCGGCGACGCTTGCGCCCCGTCGGCTATACTCCCCTCTCCCCCTGGGAGAGGGGCCAGGGGTGAGGGTTGCGTCCCCGACGCAATGCACGGGAATACAGCAGCGTCGAAACGGAAGGGGCAGCCGAGGGCTTCCGCCTGAGCCACCATCGCAGCCAGCTCATGCTGGTTGAGCGTCAGCAGGACGGTTTTCAACGCCACCCGGATGCCGGCATCCACCAGCCGGTGGATGCCGCGCCAGGCAAGGGCATGCGATCCCGCTATGCAGGTAACGGATTCGTAGACCGGGGCGGTTGCCCCGTAGATGCTGATTTCCACACTGCGCGGGGGATATTCACCAAACAATCCAATGATCTTGTCCGTCACCAGTATCCCGTCGCAGAAAACGGTGGTAAACATGCCGAGTTCCGCGGCATGACGGTAGATCTCCGCGAAATCACTACGGATCATCGGATCACCGCCCGTAATGACAAGATGCAGGCAGCCGGCTTGCGCCCATTCGTCAAGGGACTTCTTCACCGCGATGGTATCCCGTTCCACCCCGGCGCTCTGATGGTGTTCGTCCTGGCTGCCGAGATAACAATGCCTGCAACGCAGATTGCAGCGGCGGGTCAATTCCAGATACGCCGAGAAGGGAATGCGTTCCCGCGCCGCACGGGCACGGAACGTGCGCAGCCAAGCCGCCGGATCCATTATCTCAAGACACGATTTCATCACGCGATCCCTTCGATCACCGCCTCGTTCAGAAATATTTGCACGCATTCTCCGCAATCCGCCGATGCCTGGGTGCCCGAGACCTCGTACCGCTGACCGGCACCAGTAGCGTTTCTTCGCCAATTGTACGAAGCACCGCCTTCCCGGAAATCGAATTACGCCTGTTCAAGCACTCGTCCATTTCAAAACCTCTCATCTCCCGTTCACCGGAACCGAAATACACTCGGCTGCGTCCCCCGAAAGGCAAATTCAGCAGCAGCAAGACTGTTTGCCGGATCCGCCAACTCGGCGTAGGAAAACCTTTCCCAGCGCCAACACGCCACATGATCAATCCACGCAGGCGGAGTCTTGCTCTCCCCGCCGCGCAACTTCAAGGCTGGATCGCCAAGCAGATTGTAGGTGCGGAGCGAGGCAGCATACGGCCCGGTTTGTTCCCCGATGGATTGCCGCGTCTGCAGCAGTGCCAGGCCAACGGTATTGCACCGGCCAGCAGCATGCACGCGACAGAAGGTCTTCCCGAACTGGGCGGCATGGGCGTTCCAGGACAGCCCGGAGGGCGCATACACGGCCAGCGCACCGCCACCCTCGCGCAGGACCAGCGCTTCGGCCAGCGACCGGGTATTTAGCATATCAAACCGGCCGATCAGGCAGGTCAGCGAGATAAAGAGGGGGACCGGAGGATTGGCCATCGCATTGACGTCATTGACATGCAGCAGGTTCTCGCCTGCCAATTGCCTGTAGGAACCATGCCCCGTGTAATGGATGATGCCAACGCTATTGATGAACGCAGACATGATGTCGGCACGCACACCGTCGGCCGTCTTCGAGTCCAGGGTCGTGAACGCCAGCGCATAACCGGCTTGCGTCTCGGTCGCGATATTGAGATTGTTGGCGGTGAAGTCGCCGCCGTCATCGGTATTGTCCGCCGCAAACAGGGCCTGCCCGTATGATGCCTGCGGGCCGCCTGCCTCGTAAGCCATCAACTTGGCGATGTACGCATTGAACTGGGTGACGCTCTGGGCGGGAATGCGCCCGATGGCCAGGTCAGGCACCTCGTCGCCAGTCAGGTCGGCAAAGCGACCGTCGGCCGGTCGCAGCGTGGCGGAGTCGGAGGCCAGCAGCGGCGGCAGGGGATTCGCCGTCGCGGTTGTCGCCCCAAGATAATCATAATGCCCCCATCCGCCGAGTACGACCATCCAGGAGGATGAGTCCCAGTTCTGCTGCGCGTATGCAAGGAATGTCCGGATGGATTCGGGCGAGCTAAGCCCGTCGGCGAACTGGTCGCAGATATCCTCGTACAGCGCCACCGCCGTGCGCAGTCCCTGACCGGCGCGGTAGTCAGCCAAGGCGTTGGCCGACTCTTCAAATGCGCGCGGGGCGATGACCAGATAGTCCACCGCATTGGTGGCGGCGCGCATCCAGATGCCGAATCCACCAGGCAGCGAGGGCAGCAGGGCAACCGTATCCTGTTCACGCAGCGCCCACTGCGTCCCTGCCGTTGCCAGCCAGCTGTACCCGGCCGGGACAATCCCCGATGCATCGGCAATCCAAACGGGCTGCCACGGGTCTGTCACATCGAAAACCAGCGGGGAGACGAAACGATCGGCCCCCATCCGGCCATTCCCGCCATCGGACGACTGGAGCAATGCCGGTACGGGGGCATAATAGCGCGTGTACGCCACGTCAAACCGATCCAGCACGAACAAGCTGGTCGTGTGCCCGTCCTGTAGGATGGCCCGGATCGTCAGAACGTTTCCGGCGGGCAGCACGTTGCCTGCCGGCACGATGAAGGAGGCGGAAGCCTCCTCTTTCCCGTCGAAGAATATGGACCCCAGGAAATCGTTGTTGATCAGGACATCCGCTCGGTGATCGGGCGCCAGGGCAGTATCGCTCCAGCCGAGCAGATGCACCGTCACGGTGAGATCGCCGCCGGCATAGCCGTCGAGCAGAACATCAAGGGTACGCTCCCCGTTGGACACGTCTCCGGCGACAAAGGACTTCCAGAAGTAAAGGTCGTCGCGCAGGATCCCCCGCTCGGTCATGATGGCGAGGTCCGCTTCATGGGTTATCGTGCTGGTGAACGTAAGGTTGGACGACACGGGAACCGGATCGGGTGCTGTCCGCTGGATATGCAATCCGTTACCCGGTTCAATCCAGAAGATATTGGTTTTCGTGTAGGCTGACGCCGCCCCCCATCCATAGAACAGGATCCGGTCGGTATCCACCAGGTAGGCCACAGGTGTTTTTCCGCAGCGCATGGACAACAGGGCCAGTCCCGCCCGTTCCGCCACATCGTCCACGGACAGATCCAGCACGGAGGCGATCGAGGCAAAGGATACCGCGTAAATGTCATTGGATGCCACGGGGACCTTGACCGCCGGCCCGATGGTGGGCGCTTCCATTAGGGTGACCGCCGGTTCCGGCACCTGTTCCGCGAGCAGCGACACAGTCGATGCCTCGCCTCCGTCTAGGTCCGGTTCGTACGGTCCATACGGCAGCAGACTCCCTTGCTGGTCCAGCTCGATAATGCGGTAGCGCTGCGGCGTGTCCAGCGGAGCCATTGCGTCCGCTTGTGAATAGGTGAGCGGCGGCTGCGCAAAGTACTGGGGGAAAATCAGATCCGCGTTCACCCGGTGCCAGCCGGTACTGGTCCAGCGATCAATAAAATATCCCGCCGTGTCCTGCTCCAGGGCCACATCCCAGGAAATCACCACCACTCCGTTCACGATCCGCGACCGGACCGCCGTGATCACCGCCAGGGTCGGCGGTTCGACGAGGCGCTGACTGTCGAACGTCACCTGCCCTACGCTGGCCAGCATCCTGCCTTCGATCAGACTGCCGGCGGCCATGGTTATGGATTGATCCGCCATGATGATTCCTTTGAATGTGGACGTGGCGCCAAGCGTCGCCGAACTGCCGACCAGCCAGAAAACATTGCGGGCCCGCGCTCCGTTGGTGAGGATCACTGCGCTGGATGCCGCCGACGTGAGGGTGGTCGCCATCTTGAAGATGAACACGGCATCAGGATCACCCCCGGCGTCCAGCGTAAGGATCCCCGTGATATCGAACGTACCGGAAGCGGAATCATAAACGCCCGGTGTCTTGGTGCTTCCGCCAAGCGCCGTGGCCGCCGTGAAGTCCGCCGGCAGTCCAGCCGTGGTATTGAACGCGGTGGTCAGATCATTCTTGGCCGCCGTTAACAGCGCCGCGTCTTCCACCGAGCCCGCTGGCCCGGCAGCCGTCATCGTATAGATGAACCCGGACACCTGGGCCGCGGTCAGCCCTGTGATCGCCGTCCCGGCAGTCGGGCTCAACCCGACATTACCGTCAACGGTTCCGCCGCCGGTTGACGTGATCGCGCTCCCTGCCAGGATAGCGAAGGAGCCCGCCGAGCCGAGCGCAACCGGTGCCGCCGCCGTGGCACGGAATGGGGCAGTCAAAACCAAGGCAAGACATGTGATTAAACATGTGTTCATGTATTCAACAACCTTTCTAATACGAAGACTAACCGGGAATGCTTCTGCTTGGTATAGGTAGTATCCCTACTGTGACCAGCCACGTTCAGCGGCCGCGGGACAGAGCCATCAGTCAATAGCCCGACAGGGTGAATTTCACGCGGATGGAGTCGCGGCGCAAGTGGCTACAGTAGCCCGCTCGCGGCTTGCCCGCCGCAGCAAGCGAAGCACTAGGGCCGGGCCGCAAGCGCGGCTGGGCCCGCCCCGGCTAGCTTGTGAGCAGGTAGGCAGCAAGGGCAAGGAAGAAGAAGCCGAGCAGGGACTTGCTGAAGGGGACATTCTTCCTGCTGAGCCTGAGCATGGCCTGCGTCGTCAGCCCGTAGCGGGTCAGGAGGATGGCGATCATGAGCGGGATGATGAACATCGCGTTATAGAGCAGCAGCAGTCCCCACACGCCCGCCAGGAAGACACCCTCGCCGCCACTGCCGCGTATGACCAACGCCATCGTCGGTACATAGACCTGCCCGGTGCAGACCGTCTCCAGGGCGGTCACGAGAGCGCCGGCCACAACCCCGCCCAACAGTAGGTGGCGACTCCTGACGCCCTTCCGCAGCACCCCATTGATTAGTTTCTTGACGCTTGCTGGCAGTTGCACGGACACATCGCCAGGGCGTTGGGATCGGCGGTATCGGAAAGCATCCCGGAAGGAGAGGACCGCGAGGACAAGAAGCATCATCGCCAGGACGGTTTCAAAGACGGAACGAGCAGCTGGGTATGCCTCAAGCATATGCAGGGATCGTAACAGGCCGAACCCGATGGCGGTATAGGTGGCAAACGAGGCGAACGCGAACGCACCGCCCATGAGAAGCAATCCCCTGCCCCGGACTCCGGCGGTCGTGAGCATGCTCATGAAGAAGACAAGGGTTGATATGGCACAGGGGTTGATGCCGTCAACCAGACCGGCGGCAACCACCGCCGTCACGGTAAAGGTATTAACCTGTTCACGGGCCGCCCGGACACCATCGCCGGGGTTCCACGCGATCGGCAGAGGAGGCTGCCATCCGGGAGCCATGCGTGCGTCGATCAAACCGTCCAGGAGAGGCATCAGCCCGCTGCGGATCTCATCGATGCCACAAAGTGACTGCCGGTAATCAAGAAACATGGAGACGGAACTGTTCCTTGTGATACCTGCGGCATCCTGGTAGGCGATCAATTTGACGACATTCGAGGTCACGCCGGTGTCATGCCAGTCGATCCGGTAGAATCCCTCGTAGCGTTCATGCAAAGCCGGCAGGACCTCCCGCGTGACACGGAGGCATTCGGGACATCCTGGCTCGTAAAAGTAGTCGATGACGACGGGGGGAATGGCATCACTACCGCAGGCACCGGCCCCTAAGCACAGGTATGCGGCCACACAAAGCACCCTCATGCTCATTGCGGAAGCGCCCCCCCACCCTGCTGCGGGGCGATGCGTATCGGGATCGAGATCCGCCATCCGGCAGTCACGCCAAGGATCGTTCCAAACACGGAAGCATATGCAAGGTTCAGTTTCATGCCCTTGGATATTGCCCTCCAGGAACTCGGCCCGTCAAGCTGTTCCATTACCCCGGCCATTTCCGGTCTGGCCTGCCACTCCAGGCTAAACCCGGCCATATTGCTAATCAAAGGGGCAGCGCGACAGCACCCTGCCCGTTTTCTAAAAAATGCGATTCCGTCTTTACAATCCATGCCAGTCGGCTTACCATCTGCTCACTGTTGATTGTGGATGCTTGCAAATTCCGATGGAGACCTATGATGGCCAGAATCCTGCTAGTTGATGACGAACCCAGTATACTTAGTGTCCTTTGCACCGTTCTGCGGTCGGAGGATTATGACGTCACGTCCGCCGCCGACGGAAAACAGGCGATTG
>CAZZBA010000053.1:10888-16305 GCA_964652765.1 uncultured Victivallales bacterium
GAGAATTTCGACCTCGTGATCTCCGATATCCGCATGGCACCAGTCAACGGCATGGATATACTGAAGGTGGTCCATCAGGAGCGTCCGGAAGTGTCCGTTATCATGCTCACCGCCTATGGTTCGGTCGAGACCGCCATCGAGGCGTTGAAGCTCGGGGCCTTCGACTACGTGACCAAGCCGTTCAAGGTTGACGAGCTGCTGATCACCGTGCAGCGGGCGCTTTCCTACAGCAACGCTCTCAACGAGAACGCGACTCTCAAGGAGCAGTTGCAAACCCGCTACCAGTTCGACAACATCATCGCGGAAAGTCCCGCGCTGAAGAACGTGTGCGACATGATCCGCCGCGTGGCCCCCACCGACACCACCGTGCTGATCTACGGCCAGAGTGGTACCGGCAAGGAGCTGATCGCCAAGGCGATCCATGCCTACAGCCTCCGCAGCAAGAAGAACTTCCTGCCGGTGAACTGCGCGGCCCTGCCCGAACCGCTGCTCGAATCCGAGATGTTCGGACATGTCAAGGGGGCCTTCACCGGAGCCACTTCCGACAAGGAAGGCCTGTTCGAGGCCGCCAACGGCGGCACGATCTTCCTCGACGAGATCGGCGAGATGCCGCTGAGCATCCAAGGCAAGCTGCTGCGCGTGCTGCAGGAAAGGGAAGTCCGCCGGGTAGGCAGCAACAAGACGGTATCCGTGAACGCCAGGGTCCTGGCCGCCACGAACACCCCGCTGGAGAAGATGATCGAGGAGGGTACGTTCCGCGAGGATCTCTTCTACCGCATCAGCGTGATACCGATCGATATCGCCCCGCTGTGCGAACGCCGCGAGGATATCCTCCCGCTGGTCTACCATGTCATCAAGAAGGAAACCCCGGAAGGCCAGGATTACCCGTCACTGAGCGCTGATGTCTGCTCCCTGCTGGAAGGCTACAACTGGCCCGGGAACGTGCGCGAACTGGAGAATGCGATCAAGCACGCGATGACGTTCTCAAAGGACGGCCACATCACCCGCGAAGTACTGCCGCCCAAGATCGCCAACGCCAGCATGATGACCGCGGAAGCGTCCAGCGCCGAACGTTTCGACGCCACGCGCGGGCGCTCGCTCAAGGCATTCCTGCGCGAGCAGGAGAAGAAATACCTTAGCCAGGTGCTGCAGTTCACCGGCGGCGACAAGGAGAAAGCCGCCAAGACCCTGCGCATCAGCCTCGCCACGCTCTACCGCAAACTGCCTGACGAGGATTAGGCCTTCTTCTTCAAAGCCAGCCACTCATCCCGCAGCGCCGCCGCCCGTTCAAACTCCAGGGCTTGCGCCGCTTCGAGCATCTCGCGCTCCAGCATCTGAATGGTCTCGTGCACCGTGTAGGTCTCCCCGGCCTCGGCCAGAACCTTCATCTCCACCTCGCGCTCATCGTAGACCGTGCGGAGCCCCGCGTCAATCGCCCGTGTCGCGCTGCGCGGGACGATACCGTGCTCGCGGTTGTAGGCAAGCTGCCGCCCCCGGCGTTCCTCGGTCAACTGCATCATCCGCTCCATCGAGCCGGTCACCTGGTCGGCATACAGGATCACCCGCCCGTCGATATGGCGCGCCGCACGCCCCGCGGTCTGGATCAAGGCCGTGTCGGAACGCAGGAACCCCTCCTTGTCGGCATCCAGGATCGCCACCAGCGCCACTTCCGGCAGGTCCAGCCCCTCGCGCAGCAGGTTGATCCCGACCAGGCAGTCGAACCCCCCGCCACGCAGGCGGTTGAGGATCTCGACGCGTTCAATGGCATCGATATCGCTATGCAGGTACTCCACACGGCAACCCATGCGGCGCAGATAGGCAGAAAGGTCCTCCGCCGTTCGCTTCGTCAACGTCGAGACCAGCACCCGTTCACCGAGACCGGCACAGTTCCTGACCTCAGCCATCAAGTCGTCGATCTGGTTTACCAGCGGACGCACCTCCACCAACGGGTCCACCAGGCCGGTAGGCCGGATCAACTGCCGCACGGGTACACCGGACACCTGGACTTCGTAGGGTCCGGGTGTGGCACTGGTGAAGATAATCGGGCCCACGGTCGCCATGAACTCGTCGAACGCCAGCGGACGGTTGTCCCCCGCCGACGGCAGCCGGAAGCCGTGCTCGATCAGCGTACCCTTGCGCGATTGGTCGCCATGGTACATCGCCCGCAACTGGGGCAGGGTCACGTGCGACTCGTCGATCACCGTCAGGAACGGACCGGGGAAGTAATGCAGCAGCGTCGCGGGCGGCTCCCCCGCCCGTCGTCCGGCCAGATGCCGGGAGTAATTCTCGATCCCGCTGCAGTAGCCCAGCTCCTTCATCATCTCGAGGTCATAGAGCGTCCGCTGCCGCACACGCTGCGCCTCCACCAGCTTGCCCGACTTCTCGAAATCAGCCACCCGCGCGTCGAGTTCCGCCCGGATCGCCGAGAGCGCGTTCTCGATCTTGGCGTGCGGCATGACAAAGTGCCGCGCCGGCGAGACCGCCACGCGCTCCAGCGCCCCCAGCACCCGGCCGCTGCCCGCCTCGATCTCGAACAGGCCATCCACCTCGTCGCCGAAGAACTCGATCCGCAAGCCCCCGGTGGAATAGGAAGGAAAGATATCCACGGTGTCGCCGCGGACACGGAAGGTCCCCGGCTGGGGCTCGTAATCATTGCGGGTGTACTGGATATCCACGAGCCGGTGCAGCATCTCGTCGCGGTCCAGCGGCTGCCCGGCCACCACCTGGACCAGCATCTCGCTATAATCTTCCGGCGATCCAAGGCCGTAGATGCACGAGACCGAGGCGACTATGATCACATCGTCGCGGGACAGCAGCGAGTTGGTGGCCGAAAGCCGCAACCGCTCGATCTCCTCGTTGATCGACGCATCCTTCTCGATGAAGGTATCGGTCTGGGGGATGTACGCCTCGGGCTGGTAATAGTCGTAGTAGCTGACGAAGTACTCGACCGCGTTATCCGGGAAGAACGCCTTCAGTTCGCCATATAGCTGTGCCGCCAGCGTCTTGTTGTGCGAGATGACCAGAGCCGGCTTGCCGTAGGCGGCGATGACGTTGGCCATCGTGTAGGTCTTGCCGGACCCGGTCACCCCCTCCAGCGTCTGGAACCGGCGTCCATCACGCAGTCCCGCCAGCAGCGAGCTGATCGCCTGCGGCTGATCTCCGGTCGGCGTGAATCCGGCTTGCAATTTGAATGGCGGCACCTTGTCCCCCTTCCCGGACTGCCCTGCAACGTGGTCATCCTAGCCGGTACGTTTATCCTTGATGAGTTCCCGTTCCGCCTTGCTCCGGCAATACGGGCAGACTTGCGTGCCGACCGACGCCGACGTGTGCAGGTCCAGGAATACATGGGGCAGCATCCAGTGACCCTCCGTATCGTGAATGCGTGAACAGCGGTTGCAAACCAGCAGGTTCCCCGAGATCGCCTGTTCCTCAAGCTGCTTGACGTCGCGCTTCAACTGCCGGTTCTCTTCGGTAATCGACTGCCGTGTCCGGGTGGTCTCGGTCTGCGCCTTGTCGCGCTCCCGGCTCCTTCTCACCTGCAAATCCAGCAAGTCGCGCAGCATGCCACCCACGCGATCATCCTCCTGGAGCTGAAGCCTGAGCCCGGTGATGTCCGCACCGACCGCCTGATAGGCGACAAGCTTTCCATCCGCGTCGAAGACGCCCTCCTCGCTCCACTGTACCCAACGCCGCCCGTTCGGCAACTCGAATGACACTTCGTAGCTGACAAGGGGTTGGTCGCGACAGATCAATTCCACACGGCCACGGACGAAGTCCACCTCGTCGGGCGGTATCGACTTCATAAAGGACGGCCCGGCCAGCGCATCCGCCGAGCCCCCGAAAAACCGCTGATAGGCTTCGTTCGCGTAGGTCAGCTTCCCGCCCGGCAGGAACCGGCATATCAGAAGCGAGGATGACTGAAGAAGCCGTTCCGATTGCTGGAAATGCGCCTGGGCCGATTCGCTCAACCAGCCACGATCCGCCACCCCGGCCTCGTCAATCACCACCGCCACCGTATCCCGGTTCGCCAGGAAGAAAAGAACCCGCAGCAGGCGGTCGACACGCGTCGCCTGGGAGACTCCCTGCACGGAGCGACCCTTCAGGACAACGGTGTCCAGGGCCACCCCCCAATCCGCGTGACCGCCCGGGACCGCATCGAAGAAGGGCGTTTCCAGGACGGAGACGCGCGCCATGCCGATCAGGTCGGCATAACGCCGATTGACACCGACGACGCGAAATTCCACCGGGTGACGATAGCGGTCGCGCACCACACGGGCCATCAGCACTCCCATCGGGAAATGCTCGATGAACAAGGAGGCTACAGACTCATCCACATCGCGACTCGCCAACTCCGGCTCCGGAGTCGACAACGCATCAGCCGAGCCGTCGGAAGCGACGGCTGTCTTATCACCGGAAATGCTCTGGTGCAATGCAACCAGATCGCGGAACATGGATTCCCGCGTCTTGCGTCTGGGTGTGACGGTCATGAATAATCACCTGTTTCTGGCGATTATTGCAGCAATCCATCAGAAATCAAACATATTCGCGGTTGGGATCAGCCTGCGGCCTGCAGGATCTTCTTCTCGGCGGCAATCCAGTAGCAAAGCGGATCCGCCTTGAAATTGTCCTTTTCCGCCAGCAGGAACGCTTCCATCTCGATCTGCCGGAAACGGTCTTCCCGCGAGGCCGGAGCCGGGGTCGCCACCTTCGTGTCCGCCTTCTTGGCGACAACCGGTTTGGCGACAGTCTGCTTGACCGTCTCGGTCTTGACAACCGCTTTCTTCACGGTCGTCTTCGGTGTCTCGGACGCCGCGACCACCTTCTTCTCAACCTTCTTCACCGCTGCCTTCTTCTCCACCGTCTTCTTAACCGTAGCCATGATCAACTCCATTAATCAGTGTTAACAAAACCGCTCTCCAGAAACAGAGGAAAGCATCGCCGCCAAGACTAATCCCGGAATGTTATTCCTTGATTGGCAAAAACGTTCGTAAATTAATAGCATCACGCACGGGAAAATACAAGATCTACTTTTTCATGCGCAGTTCCGGGCGGATGCGAACAGCCTTGACAAATGGACGGATTTACCGAGAGTGGAGGCCTATGAGAATCCTATGTACCGGTTTGTTTCCCGCGCTACAGCGCACCCTGATGCTTGACGCCTTCCAGACGGGCTCGGTCAACCGCGTGCGCGAGGTGCAGCTCTCGATTGGTGGCAAGGCGGTCAACTCCGCCCGTGTACTCAAGACCCTCGGCGCGGAACCCCTGCTGTTCGGCTTTGCCGGTGGTGACACCGGACACACGGCCGCACACCTGCTGGATGCCGAGATGATCCCGCACCGGTTTGTCCGCACCGACGAGCCGGTCCGCCTCTGCCAGACGCTCATGGTGGATGGCGCGGAGGATTTTACCGAACTGGT
>CAZZBA010000054.1:0-3572 GCA_964652765.1 uncultured Victivallales bacterium
TGTAGCGGCGGATCAGGTCGGTGAGGATGCTCTTGTGGTCGGGAGCCAGGTGCTGCACGAGCACAAAGGCCATGCCGGGGTCGGTCTCTGCCGGCATGCCCGAAAAGAAAGCCTCGAACGCCGCCAGTCCGCCGGCGGAGGCACCGATCCCCACGACAGGGAAGCCAACCGCGGCCTGGTCGGGAGTTGGCTGCGCATAAATGGCATTGTCAACGGGATCAATTGACGAAGGGGGCTGCGTTTTCACGCGATGAGCAACGCGCCGTTCGGTGAGGTCATTGTTCTTCCTAGTCATGCCCATTTCCCCTTCGCCGGTGCTCTGCCGCTCGATCTGGCTTTGTCGTCATGCGATGCATTTCTCCCGCCGATCAAGTTATTGAGCGGATTTCCTCTGATCCTGCAAGGTTCTGGCGATGCATTTGTCAACCTCCCATTGGCTATTGGAGAATAGCGGGGATTACCCCGTGATGTAAAGCGATTATTATTCGCACTTTTAGTCGCCGTTTCCTGCGTGAGATCATCATCGGCTCGTTCGCGCCGCCATGAGGACTAGGCAGGAGTTTGTTTTCCTTGTGGCGAAAATATCACAGCACGGCCAGGATCGCGTTCCCCGCCGCCAGCACCAGGATGCTGACAAACTGGCCGATGTATAGCCTGCCGTTGCCTGGCACGTTCGACTCCAGTATCCATCACTCCCATTTCCGCTTCCGTGTCGCGACATCCGATCCGGACAACGCCCGGCAAAACTGCACCCGATAAGCCAGCTGCTGGCGACGGGCGCTGATCATGCTACGTTCCAATTCATGCACGCGGGACTGCGCCGTCAAGACGTTGAGGAAGTCCGTCAACCCGGCGCGGTAGCGTTCCGACGCGAGATCAAGCGTCTGCCGCGTTGCCGCCAGTTCCTCCTCTAGGCGCGTGACGGTTTCGCGCTGCTTGATCTCGAGCACGCGCGCGTCATGGATCTCGCGCATGGCCTGGCGCACGGTCTCGGAGTAGACTTCGAGACGTTCCTCCGCCGCTGCCCGCTCTCGCCCGGTCTCCGCACGGCGGCGTCCTCCGTCAACCAATGGCACCGAGACGCCTAGCAGTGCTTCCCCGTTGATCGTGTCGAAAAGGTCGCCGGTATCCTCCTCCTGAGACCCCGCCGACGCGGTCAGCCGGAACTGCGGGAACCGCTCGCGCATGGCCAGCGCCGCCCCTCTCTCGGCAGCACCAAGACGGGCCAGGGCCGCCAGGACATCCGGCCGGTCCTCGGCTACAAACGCATCGATATCGGCCTCCACGGGCGGGGGCGGAACCGGAAGCAGGCCTGCCCCAAACGCGGAGGCTTCTCCTGGCAGCAAGCCAGCCAGCACAGCCAGCCGATTGCGCGCCTGGATGATAGCCGCCTCTACGGACGGGATCTGGGCACGGACACTGGCGACCTGTTGACGCTGCTGGTAGACATCCAGCTGACTGCCGAGCCCGCGCCGGTAGCGCTCCTCGACGGACTCAAGATCATCCGCGCTGGACTTCAGTTGAGCCTGTAGCAGATTGGCGAGCAGCATCCGTTCGTTCACATCGAACCACGCTTCGCAGACCGAAGCCGACAGGCTGATCGCGATCGTCTCGTAATCATAGAAGGTCGCCTTGGCGGTCAGGTCGGCCTGTTCCACGGAGGCGGAGACACGACGCCAGACATCCAGTTCATACGAGGCCGCCGCACTGGCCCCCCATGTCTCCGTTTCGTCAATCACACCGCCAGGGGTCTGTGGATGCCGCGTCCACCCGCCAAAACCATTTAAGGAAAGTTGCGGATATAACGGGCCTCGGGCCGCTTGTGCGGCGTAGCCGGACTGTTCCAGTCGCAACCAGGCAGCGTGCAACGATGTGTTGTCGGCAAGCACGGTTTCAACTAGCGCATTCAACTCGGGATCCTGGAACACCTGCCACCAGGACGAGGCTACCTCCGCCCATGTCGGTTCAACCCCAAGCTTGCTGCAGACCGACTCGACCTGTGGCACCCCCTCAACCACGCGGTCGGATACGGGGGCGCTGAGGCAGCCGCCCATCAGGATCACCAGCCACAAAAGACAGGGAATCGAAAGGTAAAGGAACCCGTTTCTATGCAATTCAAACCACCTTCTGGCAAGCTTCATTGCCATATGTCTTCAGACGCGGCGAATCATACATATAAGTAACCGTCTTCGCAATCGCCATCTTCGCGCACTCACGCTTGACGCCGCCGGTGAACTGCTATAGGTTTTCCTGAGTTTCGCGATCGGCATCTGTCGCGGGACGTCGATGGTCAAGGGTGCCTGGTTTCGCTTGCTGGATACATTGTAAAAAGGAGTCATGTCATGCTCGGTCTCATCATCACCGTCGCCGTCGTTGTCGTCATCGCCCTCTTTGTTGGCGGTATCTACAACAGCCTGGTTGCCCTGCGCAACCGCTTCAAGAACGCCTTTGCGCAAATCGACGTGCAGCTCAAGCGCCGCTACGACCTGATCCCCAACCTGGTCGAGACCGCCAAAAGCTATATGAAGCATGAACGCGAGACGCTGGAAGCGGTTGTCAATGCCCGTAACCAGGCCTCCACCGCCAGCAAGGCCGCTGCCGCCAACCCGGGCAACCCGGCCGCCATGCAGCAACTGCTCGGGGCCGAGGGCGCGCTGGCCGGGGCCATGAGCAAGCTGATGCTGGTCGTCGAGCAGTACCCGGATCTCAAGGCCAACCAGACGATGTCGCAACTCATGGAGGAACTGACCTCCACGGAGAACAAGGTCGCCTTCGCGCGCCAGGCGTTCAACGATGCCGTCATGCATTACAATACCGCCCGCGAGAAATTCCCGGCCGTGATGCTCGCCGGCACCTTCGGCTTCCAGCCCGCCGCGCTGTTCGAGATCACCGACGTGCAGGAACGCGTCGCACCGAAGGTCAGTTTCTAATGGATTTCTTCGCGCATCAGGACCGCGCCAGGCGGAACACGTCCCTGCTTGTGCTGCTGTATGCACTGGCTGTCAGTGGGATTATTGCGTCGATCTACCTGGTCGTCCTGCTGCTTTTCAACAGCATGGAGGAAGCAGATGGTGCTGTGGCGACCGGACTCTGGGATGCCGGACTTTTCGCGATGGTCTCGGTTGCCGTGCTCGCGCTTGTGCTGGTCGGATCCCTGTTCAAGACCCTGCAGCTTTCGCAAGGCGGGGCCGCGGTCGCCCGTTCGCTTGGCGGACGGCCCGTTGAGCCGGGCACACGGGACAAGGACGAGCGGCGCCTGCTGAATGTGGTCGAGGAAATGGCGCTGGCCGCCGGTATCGCCGTCCCGCAGGTCTATCTGCTGGATCAAGAACCCGGCATCAACGCCTTCGCGGCGGGGTTCACCACTCGCGATGCGGTCATCGGCGTGACGCGAGGCTGCGTCCAGCAGCTCTCGCGTGACGAGCTGCAGGGTGTGATCGCCCACGAGTTCAGTCATATCATGAATGGCGACATGCGCCTGAACATCCGGCTAATGGGCATTCTCTTCGGCATCCTGATGCTGACGATTGTCGGACGCATCCTGTTGCGCACCGCGCACCTTGGTGGTGGTC
>CAZZBA010000054.1:3582-7233 GCA_964652765.1 uncultured Victivallales bacterium
TGGTCGGTCACGCAGCGACAAGAAAGGTGGCAACCCGCTGCCGTTCCTGGGGATCGCCCTGATTATTATCGGCTATATAGGCGTGTTCTTCGCCAATCTGATCAAGAGTGCCATCTCCCGGCAGCGCGAGTATCTATCGGATGCATCGGCCGTGCAGTTCACGCGCAATCCGGACGGAATCGCCGGGGCATTGAAGAAGATCGGAGGCCTGAGCGCCGGTGCCACGGTGCAGAACGCGCACGCATCGGAAGCCAGCCACATGTTCTTCGGCCCTGTCAGCGGGTTCAGCCTCGGGGCCATGCTTTCGACGCATCCGCCACTGGCCGAACGCATCAGGCGCCTCGACCCCGCCTTCAACCCTGAAGTCGCCCGTCTGATGGACGCACCGTCAGGCAGCCGTGCCGCTACCGCTGGCGTGTCGGGTTTCGTGGGCGGGAATGCGGGCACAGCCAATCTTGGCGCGGCGGTGGCAACGCTGAAACACCTGCCCGGATCACTGCTCGATGAAGCGCATGATCCCGTCGGTGCCAGGACCATCATTTACGGCCTGCTTGTGTCCAACGAAACCAAGGTGCAAAAGGCGCAGCAACGGTT
The DNA here is from genome assembly GCA_964652765.1 of uncultured Victivallales bacterium. Taxonomy (GTDB): domain Bacteria; phylum Verrucomicrobiota; class Kiritimatiellia; order UBA8416; family UBA8416; genus UBA8416. The sequence goes on from CAZZBA010000054.1 coordinate 4,177, forward strand.
GATCGAGAGCGCGGACCCGCAAGTGGTTTCTCGTCTGCCTGCAATCCGCGAGGCCCTTGCCACCCTGCCCGCCGGCATGCGCCTGCCGCTGGCTGAACTGGCGGTCCCCGCCTTGCGCATGATGGCCGGGGAGCAATACCCGCAGTTCCGTCAGGCTGTTCAAGCCGTGATCGAGGCCGATGAGGAAATCGACCTGTTTGAATTCGCCCTCAGCCACATGATCATCCGTCACGTCGCCTCCGCCTTCAGCCGTCCCGACAAGGCATCCATTCGGTACCGCACCCTCGACGCGATCATGCCAGCTTGCCGGACGGTACTGGCGGGACTCGCCGCCTGGGGATCCAAGGATAAGGCGGAAAAGGCCTATGGGACAGGGTTGAAATCGCTTGGGCAGCCCGCATCCAGGCTGGATGCCGATGCCGTCTCGCTATTGGCCATATCCGACGCGCTGGACGTGCTTGCCAGTGCATCCCCCACCCTCAAGCGTACGGTGATGGATGCCTGTGCGGCCTGTGTCCTGGCCGACGGGACCATCGCCACCGAGGAGACCGAACTGTTGCGCGCGATTGCCGACACCATGGATATTCCCATGCCCCCGCTGGCATGAAACACGTAGTTGCCGCGCTTGGTCGATTCCTTTGGCAGCCGACTAAGGAAATCGACGAAGTGTGATTGCCGACGAAGAGTGCGGCTACTCGGTCAACCCCGCCTGCCAGTCGATGGCGACGGGCGAGGTCTCCTTGCTCCCGCTTGGCGGGATCGCCATCGCGTCCTCGATCCGGCGTTTGAGCAGCAGGCTCATCCGGTGGCGGACCGCATTGCTTTCCACCACGACATGCACCGAGATCGTCGGTCCCTGGCTGCGACGCAGCCCGAACCAACTCCGGCTATCGCGGGAACGCACCAGCGCTCTCTCGCGCAGCACCGCCAGGTAGGGCTCCATCCGCGCGAAAAGAACATCTGCCGCTGCCGCCGGATCGCCAACCTGTAGTTCCTGGTCGATGCGTTCGGCAGCCCCGGCGATGGCCAGCACGGCGTTGCAACGGTCGGATCCGTCACCGGAAAGCACAAGCAGAATGTCCGGTATCGGACGCTCCGCTGTCCCCTTGTCATCACCGCCTACTGAAGAACCGCTTCCGGCATCCTCATCTTGCGGCTCCTCCGGCTCTTTCGTTGCGTCCGGCGGCGGGATCGTGGTTTCCTCCACTTTCGGAGGAGTCTCGGTTTCAATCGCCGCGGCGGCGGGATCGGTTGGCGAGGGTTCGACCGTTGCTTCCGCCTGCTTCAGGAGTTGTTTCTCGATTTCCTTCATTTGCTTCTGCAGGACGCTGTCGTAAAGCTGTCGCACGCTCTTGTCGAGGGCAACCAGCACAGGCGGTGTCAGCGAGGCGTATGGCGATGCTTGTTTATCAACCATGGCCTGCCAGCGTTGCTGCAGGGCCTGTTCCCATTCCTTGAATATCTCTTTCTGCTGGCGTCCGGCAGCCACATCAGCCTTCAGCCCTTCGAGCTTTCCGGACTCCAGTTCGCGCAACAGGTCAAGCTGCCCGTTGATCGTGCGGCTGGCCGTTGACACCAGTCCGTTGACGCGCGCCAGTACGCGCGATTCCGCTTCTTCCAGCAGGTTCTCGGGCACCACTCCCCCCTCTGCGCCGGAAATGCCACCCCGCTCCAGGAACAACAGTGCCGCATCGAGCGACTTCTGCTCCTTCCCGCGTGTCTCATGCACCTCGTTGAGCAAGACATCCGGCAAGGTTTCCAGCGTGTCGAGCGTCGAGAATCCTGCCGTTGCGTACTGGGCATCGGCCAGCGTCCCGCGTACCGTCGGCAGCAGGGCGTCCAGTTCATCGGCCAGACGTGCATGGAATACGGTCGCGGGTTGCGCCTTGTCCTCAAGCAGCGAGGAGAAATGTGCCGTAGCCGCTTCTGCACCGGTGTCCTTCCCTGCATATGCTGCCGCCACCACCGGACGGCGCGACTGCGCAAGCTCGGAGAGCAGTCGATCCCGGCTCGCTTTGACAGTGCGATGCGCGGCCGGATCCGACTGGATCATCTGTGTCAATTCCCCGGCATCGATATCCAACAGCGGGGTCTTGCCGAGAAAGCCCGCGAAACGCTCGGCCTCGATCAATCCGGACTTCTGCCGGATATGGTTCTTCACGGTGGCGAATGCAGGATAAACCGGCAGAGGTACACCGGTCGTGATGTCTTCGGCTGGCAGCTCGGCCAGGCCCGCCTCCAGTGATGCAAGCACCGCGGCTTCCAGCGCTGCCGCCATCCGGACATCACGGGTTCTGTCATCCTCGAATTGACGGTCGGCCATGACGAGCTGTCGCCCGTATTGCTGGCGGATGCCGTCCACCATGCGATTCGCGACCCCGTCGGCATACGTGGCGACTTCTTCCAGCACCGGTACATCCGACCGGCCGGCATAGGACTTCAAATCATCCCGTAGGCGTGCCTGAACCGTTTTGGGCCAGTCGGCGGACAGGAATCCGTCTGGCTTGCCTGCCAAGGTAATCAGCAGTGGGTCGAGCGTGTCAAACGGCGGCGGGGAGATCCGCTGGTCGACCGCCTGGCGTTCCAGCGCCACGGCTTGGGATCGAACCTTCTCGAAAAGCGACTCGAAGTGTTTTGCCTCGAACGTGTCAAGGGCCGTGGCCAGCACCTGGTCATACCGCGTGCCTGCGACTTGCTTTACATCCGTCAGTTCCACTGGCAGGGTGGATTGTTCATTGGCCACTTCCAGGATCCTCACCACCTGGCCATCCAGCGCCGCCAGCAGCAGCTCCCGCACGGCGGCACGGCAGCGCGTAAGGCTGTCGGCACGCCGACTGTGCGACGGTATATCGGCCAGCACGGCAGCCGTCAGGCTGCCATGCATCCGCTCCAGCAGCTCCGCACCGGGATCCGGCAAGCCTTCAACCGCTTCCAATGCGCGGCGGGCACCCGTATGCACGGCCAGATGCCATGTCGCCCGATCCTTGGGCGAGACATCGGCAAAGCGGTCCTCATCCGCCATCACGCTCGTCGCCACGCACACCAGCACCAGTAATC
>CAZZBA010000054.1:7333-9265 GCA_964652765.1 uncultured Victivallales bacterium
CAATGGGAAGCCACGTGATTCCAGCGCGGCGGCGATCTTGCGCATCTGCACGGCAAGCCGCCCGTCGCTTAATGCATCCTCCGGCGGCAGGTCGGCCACGACGCGCGACACGACTTCCCATTGCAGCCTGCTGACGCGTTCGTGCCACTTCATGCAGCGCTCCTGGATATAGTTCTGCGCGAATGCGCGCCGTTCCGGCGTCATCATGAAATCCTCATGCAGCACGGTCGCCTCACTAGGCTCGCCATGCACCTGCGGATCGTACAACGGGAAGAAGACGCCGGCAGCCTCGCTGTCACCCTCGGGCGGGACATAGTCAAGCGCCTGGCGGTACAGCGTCCCGGTCAGCGTCTCCAGCGCGGCCAGCGCCTGCGCCTCGCGGCACAGCACCTGGAAACGGTCATCCACCGGCCAGCGTCCGTCCCAAGCGATGCGCGTTGCAGAAGGGAAAGCAGGCAGGAAGGCCTCGGACTCCCAGCGACCCATTACCTGCTCCATGCGCAAGATCAACTGCTGCTTCCAGAGATCCAGCACCACGGCACTGCGCTGACGATCGCTCATGGCCTGCCCCATGGTGATCAGTCGCGTGGCGATCGCCAATATCAGCACCAGCGGCAGCGCGATCTGCACCAGCACATCGTTTGGGCTGAGCCCCGCCGCCACACTGCCGCCAGCGCGCCCGGCTAGGCGTTCTACCGCCTTGAGCTCATCGGTATTTGTCCTGCGAGTCATGGTGTCACTCCTGCGAGGAAGCGGCTGCTTCGCCGATATAAGCGGTCAACGCCTTGCGGCGTGATTCCCGGTCCTGCTCCAGGCACATGCGTCCAGCCCTGGCCTCGCCAAGCAGCGCGGCGGCCGTCTCCATGCCGGCAGCATGGTGCGCGGTGGCATCCACCCGGGCAGAGGCCAGTTCACGATTTAATGATTGCGCCTCGCCTTTCAGTTCCGCCAGTTTCCCGACGGCAGCCTCAGCGGCCAATGCCGAGCGTTGCAGATCACCCCGCATGGCACTTGCCACCTCGGCGAGCGACTTCACGCCATCGGCCAGAACCGTTTCCAGGCGTGCCAGTCGCGCATGGGTCTCGTCCGTCCGGCTGGCGAGCGTCTCCAGCGCGGCGAACTGCGCATCCATCCGGTCCAGGACCGACTGTGCGGCGGCGGGGTTCAGCAACGCCGTAAACGAGCGGCTGGCCTCTCCCAGCGCATAAAGGTCGCCTGTCAACTGGCTGACGGTTTCGGAAAGCCCGCGCCGCAGCGCATCGGGTTGCAGCCCGACCGCACGCCGGAATAGCCAAGCCATCGGCCGTGCGGCGACAAAGGCGCCAATGATACCGACCAGGGAACTCAGCAGGGCGGTGGCCGTACCGCCCAGCAGGCGATCCAGCGAGCGCCGGATGGTGTCCTGCGAGAGCGTTTCGCCAGCCAGGCCAGAGACACCGCTCAGATCCAGGCCGATCATCATGCCATAGAGCGTGCCGACGAGACCGAGCATGACCAGGAAGAAGGCAAAATGCGGCGGATAGGGATCAGCCTCCAGATGCATGGCGAACTCGGGATCGTATGGCCGAGCCCGCCGTACGCGCCAAGCCTGCACCAGGGGGAAGGCGAACAGCAGCACTGGCACCAAAGTGCTGATTGTGCTCAGGTCGGCGGAGCAAGACTGTCCGAAACCGAACCAGGCCGCCGGCAGCAGATGCTCCAGCAGCCGACATTCCGGCGCGAACACGCGGGTCGCCAGCTCCAGATTGACCAGCCAGAGCGCCAGCGAGAACAGCACGCCCGAGAAACATGCCCATATCAATATCGTCACCCGTCGCCCCGGAATCCTGGTCATTGTCATTCCAACATCCTTTCCATCTTCCAATTCGGTAAACGATAACGGACGACGAGATCGGTAAACGATTGAGATTTAGACTCGTTATCCGATCTCGT
>CAZZBA010000054.1:9365-16108 GCA_964652765.1 uncultured Victivallales bacterium
CTGCACCCATCATCTGCCATCAATCATGGCGGCCACGCGATTGGCGCATCGCGCGTTCCCGACATCCGTCAGATGAACCATATCGTCTTTGATATACCGTTTAATGTCCTCGAAAATCAAAGCATGCAGGTCGTTTATTTCCACGCCGAGCCTGCCCAGCAGCTTCACGGCAGCATGGTTATAGGCGATGATATCCTCGTTGCGGCGCGCTCGGGGACGCCCGCTGGTGATCATTTCCGGCCAGACCGGCGTGGTGGTCGCGAAGACCAGCCGTCTGGTCTTCTTGATCAGGATGGAGGCGATCCGTTCCTGAATCGCGAGGTATTGTTCCACCGGGGTATGTATATTGCCGTCCGGCATAACGCAGGTATCCCATTGACCGTTGTTCCACTGAATCACATCATAATCATCGCCCAGTACCCACATCGACAGACCGAAGAGGGTATAGGCAGAGAACCGGCAGTTATCCTCCGGGCCGTTGACCAGCGCGGTATCGCGCAGGATCTCGATCACCTTGGGTTGATAGCCTTGACGAATGGAATCACCGATCAGCAGTACCTTCTTCATAATTCTTCATTTCCCTGGTTATTGTGAATGAAATAGAAAGGGGTGGATGGTGGCATCCCATGCAGGTCAGAGCGCTGCGGAAACCGCATTACCGCATTTATGCAAGACCTGACGCTTCGGAACATGTACCTGGGATCGAGATTTGGTCTTTCGAGTTTACCGTCTGCCAGATCATCAAGATACCCGATTCCTCAACTCGGATCAATCAATTTTCAATATTTGCGACCATGCCGCAGCTGCCAAAGGATAAGATTTTCAACCGAACCGGCATCACTCTCGTTTCGGCTAAGGACTCCAGAAGCGGTGCGTGCCTTTTTACCTGGCAGGCAGACATCCATGCCGGACGGGGTGGAACAGACTCAAGGCTAGCAAAACAGGAATAGGCAGGGGTATATGAATAGGAATCGGCTGATTTCCCCGTCTCGGACAGACGTTTGTGCGTTTTGGCCGGAATCCGTTCGCTTCTTGCCAAGTGCCTGCCCTTACTGCTATCTTACCACTACAACGCCATATTCCTTCCTTCTGTGTTTCTGTGGTAAGACCACCGAAGGATAGCGAACCATGGCACGGAACGCTTTCTCTTGTTGCCACGGCATTTAACTTTACACTTTCCCCTGCCAGATGAGCATGATTAAAAACTTTGACTGGCCCGCGTTCATAAGCCAGCACGATATGCATTTTTCAGCCCTGCCACGTGGCTGGCAGGAAGCGCCGCATTTCGGTAACGCCATGATCGGCTCGATGCTATACGTTGATGATGATCAGTTGACGCTGGAAATTTTCAGGGCTGATGTTCGTGATCACCGCGATGAGCGCTACGGCTGGACCGCTTACCGGGCACCGCATTTCCGGATTGGCAAATTCAAACTACATACAAAAGGTAAGCCGATCGCTTGCCAATGGACAAAAAGCATCTGGAATGCGGACTTATCGGGGACCATCACAACCGACAGAGGGATCATCGGTATTCATCATTTCACCCATTCGGAAGAGATGGCGATTATTACCGAATTGACAGGGTCGCCCGGCGAAAGTGAATGTTATTGGTCATGGCATCCATTCGAGGCGCATACAACCCGGGGAGGATATCCTTCCGACGAAATGAGCAAGGAGGCGTTTGCCCGTCGTTACGGCAAGCACTACCTTGAGACCATCAAACCGCCAGTGGACAATCCGCCTGGCCGCTTGGAAATGCATGATGAGACCTCTCTCTGGATTCAGGATTTATGGGCAGGCGGACAATACGCCACCGCCTGGACAGAGAGGCATCAAAACAAAACTGACTCCCTGCTTGTAACCATTACGAATACCTTTCCCGAAACCACCGCAGCCAATGAAGCACTTGCCAATATTGAACGTTTCACACAGACAGAAACCACAGCATGGCGAAAGGCGCACCGACATTGGTGGCACACCTACTATCCGCAAAGCTATGTCTCGATTCCTGACAAGGAACTGGAAACCCTTTATTGGCAGACCATATACCGCATGGGCTGCTGTTCACGCGCAGGACGCTATTACGTGGACACATCGGGGCTCTGGTTCCAAGGGGCACAGTGGCCTTACACCACCAATGACTGGAATACGCAAGCAGCGCATTGGGGTGTTTATGCCGCGAACCGCCTGGATCAAGGAGAGGAAATCTGCAATCGCCTTCATGCCGGCATCGAAAACATGATTGCAGCGGTTTGGCCTGAAGCGTGGCAGAACGATTCTGCGTACCTGAACCTGGCCACATCCTGTGATATGGCTGGCACACGCCGCAGCGATATGCGCTATTACAATCTCGTCGGTTGCCTGCCGTGGTTACTGCACAATGCCTGGTGGCAATACCGTTTTTCGATGAACGAGGATCTTCTGCGCAAGACTATCTATCCCCTACTCCGCCGTGCCGTCAATCTATACCTTCACCTGTCGCATGGCCAAGCGGATGGCAGCATTCATTTAGAACCCACCTATTCCCCCGAGACGGATGAATATCGCAATGCCAATTTTGATCTGGCACTTTTCAAATGGGGCTGCCATACCCTGCTCAAAGCCTGTTCGCGTCTGAATATCGACGACCCGTTGATTCCACGATGGCAGGAAGTCACCGCGCGGCTGGTTGATTTTCCGGCTGATGAGCAGGGCTACATGCTGGGGTCAGAACAGACCTGCTGGCTGCATCACCGGCATCTCTCGCATCTACTCATGATCTATCCGCTTTATCTCGCCAACATCGAACAGGACGACACAATCGATGTGCTAAAACGCTCATACCAGGCCATTCAAGCGGGAAATGGTTCCGATGACGGTGCGATTGAAGAACTGGTTGCAATGGTACAGGCCCATGCCGGCCCGATTGGCGCGGCTCTCGTGTGTGGCGATGAAGTATTAAGCGGACTTCGAAAATTGCAGCGGGAACTCAGCCCTACTGGCCTATGGTCATGCAGTAATAACGCATGCACCGAGTCTACCCTATGTATAGCCAACAACATCCAGAATATGCTGATTCAGCGTTCGTCTGACCCCGCGCAGGAACAACCGGGACCGATTCGCATTTTCCCGGCACTGCCAGCGAACTGGATGGATGTTGAATTCCACAACTTGCGAGCCGAAGGGGCTTTCCTCGTGTCGGCAAACCGCAAGGCAGGCATCACCGAGTGGATCCGCATTCAAAGCCTTGCCGGTGAGCCCTGTCGCATAAAAACGGGCATGAAGAAGTTTGACATACATGGCGGCCAGCATCACACCCTTTCGCCCGACGGCATTCTTGAAGTCATCCTGAAACCGGGAGAGACGGTTAACATCACCATGCGTTGCCATGCCGGGAAAGGCATGCCCTGACAGCGATGCGGGATCGACACTCAGGTCATACAATTGGCCCGGAGAATCAGGTTGTGGATGGGTGCCGCGGGGTGTCGGCCAGCCGCCGGAATCGGCACAGTCAAAGATGGCCTTCCGCCCTGTCACTTGCTAATGCAGGCCGTGTGATAGCCCTGCTTCTTCAGCAGGGATGCCACGATCGGGCGCTCCGGCTCAATCAATGGTGGGGAATACCCGCATCGCCATACCCCATATCGACAGCCGTGATTAAAACGATATTCGGAAGCGCTGCCATTCTTAGCCTCTGGGATCTACCTCAACCTTGATCACTGGAAGCAGAAGGCCACTGGCCTCTTTTGGAAAGGAGACCCAGGTTCCGCAATCGGACGTCTGGGTTCTGACGGGTTGACCGCTCTCAAGAATATTGGCACGGGTGACCTTGCCAACCAATCCGTTCACAAAAAGGGCAGTACCGGGCGTCACATTCCACAAATGAAGGGTGCCAATTAAATGTCTGAGCGGCCAATTTGTATGCCTGCATGACCGATCAAGCATTCGCAGCCAAGAGGCTACCAGACCAAAGTACCGTCAATATCTTCCTCTTGTCCATCGTCCCGGACCAATACGCCCGGCAGGCCAGTAGGCAGGTCGATCCTGCCATGGACTTGCCCATCCCGGCGGTGCAGGCTCACACGGATATCGCCCAGACGGTGGGGCCAGGTGCCCTCGGCAGCGCCGAGGGCACCGAGCATGGGCGCAATGCGCACGGCGGAGAATTCCGGGGCCGCAGGCCGGATGCCGAGGATGCTGGCAACGGCATGGAAGCGTGGATGCGCCCCCCAGGCGTGGCAGTCGCTGCGGCTGGGTTCAGGCATTTCAGGAACCGTGCTGAAGCCTTTGGCGAGCAGCTTGCGCCAGTAATCGAGCCGGTCAAAGAGCAGCCCGGGCCGGCGGAAACAGGCGGCTACCTCAAAGCGATAGTGGCTGAAATAGACGGTGGGTTGAGCCATGCGCGTGGGATGGGAGTAGTCACAACCGGCAGCAGCCAGAGCGGCCGGGCTGAAATCGTAACCGGTCCCGTTGGCCTGGGCTCCCTTGGAAAGGGATAACGCGTGCAAGAGGCGCTCCTGGCGCTGCGAATCGCCCCCGGCCAGCAGCGCAAGTATCTGGGCATGCTCGCTCCAGCTATTGCGCTCGGCGGTATCGGCAAAGCAGCCCGCCGCTTCATCCCACAAGAGGCGCGAGCAGGCGTCAATCACGCTGGCAGCCAGTTCGCGATTACGTTCAGCCAGGACCGTCTCTCCTGCCCAGGCTTCTATCTCGGCGGACATACGCGCCGCATAGGCCATGAGAAATGAATTGACCGCGGCACCACCGACCATGCGTTCACCGGGAACTTCGCCTGCCGACCAGCCAGGTACCCAGTCGACAAAATTCCATCCTTCGACCCAGCCAAGCAGACCGTCCGGGCGCAGGCGGCTCCGGAAATGCTCCAAGATGGTCCGCATGGTGACCAGATGGCGACGCACCACCGAAACATCCCCTCCCCACATCAGGGCGTCATGCAGCATGCCGATCCACACCAGGCTGAAGGTGGGAATATCCTGCCACTCCCGGGTTGGCCATCGGCTGCTCAATCGTCCTTCGTCGCGCATACTGTGCGCAAAGGCATCAATCGCCTGGTCGCACAGCCGATGGTCCCGTCCCAGGGCACGGACCACCTGACACTGCAGACGGGTGTCGCCAGCGTACTGCAACTGCTCATAATAAGGGCAATCCATAAAGGTCTCATGCGCGCAGCGGCGAAGTGTGCGCTGCATGACGGCAAAGCTGGCCTGCAGGTCCTCGTCGTCACAGGCGAACATGCCTTCCTCTGCCAGCGGATAACCGGTTTCACGCCAGCCTAGGTCCCTCACCGTAAACCCGGAAGCGGTCGCTTCAGCGACCAACTCGACAAAACGGCCGCTTTCCCACCACAGGGTAGAACCGCGACAGTCACCATCATCCTCGACGATAAACTCGTCAGCCACGCCCTGCAAGAAGTGTTCCTGCCATTCGTCGCGCTGTCCTTTCCGGTTTCCTGCTGCATCTATGAAACAGGCTTCGGCCCAGGAGATTCTCAGAACACCGTGACCGGAAAGAGTGACTTCCGGGTAGGCGCAACGATAGTCGCTCAGATCGATCAGAACCCGGCGGCGTGTTCCCGCTGGCAGATATACCGTGCCGCGCCTATCCAAGAGTGCCTGCCAGGCCTCGGCCTCTTCCTGACGATGCTCGGAGACATCAAGCATACGTTTTGCCAAGGCCTCGGGTGTCGTGTCCGGCGCATCCGTCACTAGGAGCACGCGACCACCGGCACCGCGCTGTTCACTCTGGGCAGGCAGTTGTGCAGGGGTCAGCCGGAGCCGACCACCCCGGTTGCTGGCGCCGCCACCACGGTGAAAGGCTGGCCCCTGAATGGCCGGGGTCTCCCAATCAAGATCATCGCCGGCAGGCGTGCGGCTCGACGCGTCGAGATGTACCCGCACGCGCGTCCCGGTGCCCCAGCACATGCGCGCACGCAGGTTTTCCCAGTTTCTTTCAAGTCGAACCTGCCAGGAAGCATGTCCTGTATCCAGCAAGTCAGCACCGATCCCCTCCCCCGCGCAGAGGAATGCCGGACGAATGCTGCACTGGGCTGTAGGAGGCTGGTTGAGCCACCACACCCTTGCCCAAAGCAGATGTTCCCCTGCAGGCAGATCCCCTTCCCACGAGTGGTACCGCCAATGGGCCTCATCCCCTCGTTCCGGTCCCCCACCGAGATCTGTGTCATCAAGGTAAAGCCTGAACCGCTGGTCGGCGCTGACGTGCAGCCGCAGCTCTCCGCCCGGCCATTGAAAACACAGCCGGAAGAGAGCAACCCCATCGACACCGGGACCCTGCGCGGGATGGTTGATCCAGCGCGCCCGCCAGTTACCGCCTGCCCATGGCGTGACCTGCCTCTGATCGTTTCGGAAGGGATCCGCGTCGGGAGAGAGCAGAATGCGGGAAATATTCATTTTGGAATTCATAACGTTGCTCCTGATGTCTTGAATTGTTTATACGTTAAGCCAGATTGTGTTACCCTGCCCAGTTCCTGGTCAACTCGCGTTCCGAAGCCGGATACTAGCCGGCGAACGACAGCGGGGCAACATCGCGGATTTCTTTATACGCTATCCAGCAGGTCTAAATCACCTGTTCCCTGAACTCGGCTGGTGTAACGCCGAAACGTTGCCGGAAGATTCGATATAGGTAGGAACGGGAAGGGAGACCGACACTGGTGGCGATGACTTCGATGGACCACCTAGTCCCGCGCAGCAGTTCGGCACAGCGCTCAAGCCGTTTGCGCTGGC
>CAZZBA010000055.1:0-15954 GCA_964652765.1 uncultured Victivallales bacterium
TCTACATCCGCCCGATCAAGGTCCAGCACCGCTATTCCGCCACCATGAACATGCTGCACCGCTGGCAGCAGGACGCCTTCACGCCGATCTCCGACAGCACCGTGATCGCCGAGATCCTGACCTCAGCCAAATGGTCAGGCCTGCACGCCGACCGCCATCCCGGCTTCTGGGAGCGCGCGTTCCTCGAGGCGCAGGAAACCAAGCACCAGGTGCAGGCCGGGCTGCGCACGGCGGACGCCGAACAGGCCTGCTTCGAAGGCCTGCTGCCGATGGTCATCACCCGCGACAAGACCATGGCCGGCCTGGCCCGGCGCTATCTCACGCTCGATGATGTTCTCGACGTGCGGCGCCGCATGATCGGCTCCGGCCTGATCGGCGGCAAGTCCGTCGGCATGTTGCTGGCACGGGCCATCCTCAAGCAGCGCGCACCGGAGATCCACGACCAGCTCGAGGCGCACGACTCTTTCTTCATCGGCTCGGATGTATTCTACTCCTTCCTGGTGCGCAACGGCATCTGGTGGACACGCCAGAAGCAGCGCGACACGGATGACTTCTACGAGAACGCGACCCGGGCGCGGCGGCTGATCATTACCGGGGCCTTCTCCGAACGCTCCATCCGCCAGTTCCAGGAGATGATCGACTACTTCGGGCAGTCCCCCTTCATCGTCCGATCCAGCTCGCTGCTCGAGGATAACTTCGGCAACGCGTTCGCCGGCAAGTACGAGAGCGTCTTCTGCGCCAACCAGGGACCGCGCTCCCAGCGCATGGAGGATTTCCTCGCTGCCGTCAAGACGATCTATGCCAGTTCCATGAGCGAGCGAGCCCTGCGCTACCGCGCCCGCCGGGGCATGCTCGACCAGGACGAGCAGATGGCGCTGCTCGTGATGCGCGTTTCAGGCAGGACCTGCGGACGGCGTTTCTTCCCGCCGGTGGCCGGCGTGGGCTTCTCGTTCAACCCCTACGTCTGGAACAAGGCCATTGACCCGGCCGCCGGCGTGATCCGCCTGGTCTTCGGCCTCGGCACCCGCGCCGTGGACCGCACCGACGACGACTACACCCGGCTGGTCGCCCTGAACGCCCCGGAGCGCCGTCCGGAGCACAGTTTCGATGAAGTGCGCCAGCACGCCCAGCGCCGCGTCGACTACATCGACCTCGACGCCAACCACCTGTCCTCCGGCAACTTCCATGATATCCTGCCGGATCTCGACGCCGTCACACTCGGCCTGCTCGCGCCGGTGGACGCGGAAGGCGCCCGACGCGCCCGCGAGGCCCGCAGCCAGGGACAGGCGGTCGCCATGCCGCATGTGCTGACCTTCGACCCCCTGCTCCGCCGCACTGGATTTGTCGCGGTCATGCGCAACCTGCTGGCGGCACTGCAGACGGCCTACGACAATCCCGTCGACATCGAGTTCACCGCCAATTTCGCCGAGAATGGGGATTTCAAGATCAACCTGGTGCAATGCCGTCCCTTGCAGGTGCAGGGGGCCGAATCGGTACACATGCCCGACATTGCCGCCATCCCGCCACAGGATTACCTCATCACGGCGCACAGTGCCGTGATCGGGCAGAGCCGGGTGACCACGGTGGATACGTTTGTCTACGTGGTCCCCTCTGTCTACGGCACGCTGCCGATCCGTGACCGGCACGAGATCGCCAGCCTGCTTGGCAGGGTCAACAGGGCGCTCAAGCAGGAACAGCCCGACGGCATCACCGTGCTGCTGGGACCGGGGCGCTGGGGGACCAGCAGCCCTTCGCTCGGCATCCCGGTGAGTTTCGCGGATATCAACGGCGTCAGCGTACTGGTCGAGATCGTGGCCATGCACGAGAACCTCGTGCCGGACGTCTCGCTCGGCACCCATTTCCTGAGCGAACTGGTCGAGATGGATATGCTTTATCTGGCGATCTTCCCGGACCAGCAGGAAAACATGCTCAACGAGGCGGCCTTCATGAATGCACCCTCCCGCCTCACCGGACTGGTTCCCGAGGCGGGTGCCTGGGCGCACGCCGTCAAGGTTGTCGCCGCCGGGGCAATCGCGGCAGGCGGACAGACCGTCATGCTCACCGCCGATGCGCCTGAACAGCACGTGAACTGCTTCCTCGCCCCGCGCAGCAATTCAAATCTCGATTCCACGTTATACAGATAATCAGCCTACTTGATAAAATACCTCGCCAGGCTGCCGATCACGCCCTCGACCGTGGCGTCCGTTCCCGTTACATCGGCTGCCAGGCCGTGAGCGGCCAACGCATGGGCGGTCGGACGACCCATTGTCAGGATCGTCTTGCCGGCAAGCGCTTCGGTTCCCCACTGCGAGACGAAAACCTCTACCGCCGAGGCGCTGGCGAAGAAGACCGCGTCGAATGGCGGGCAATCGGCGTAGTGCACAAACCGGTTGGCGTAGAGGACGACATCCGTCACCTCCGCTTGTAACCCGCGCAGCCCGTCGGCCAGGGCTGTGCCCGCCTTTTCGGAACGCAGCCTTAAAACACGCTTACCCCGCATGATCGGCGCGGCCACTGCCAGTAGACCGTCGGCACTGGGATCCGACTCCGGATAAAGATCACAGGCCAGCCCGATCTCCTCCAGCGCCCGAGCCGACCCACGTCCCGTGGCCATGATCCTCGGTACCCGCCGCAAGTCGATCCGCTCCTGCCGCAACAACGATTGAAAACAGCGCACGGCGGCAGGGGACGTCAGCGCGATCCAGTCGAACTTGTCGATCTGGTGCAAACTTGCCGCCGCTTCCGGCAGCACCTCCAGCCGGATCAGCGGGAGCACAACCGGACGTCCGCCGTGATCCTGCACCGCCTGGACCGCCTTTGGCATCAAGTCATCGCTGCAGGTCAGCAGTATCCGGCGGCCCCCCAGCGCACCGAGCGCGGTGTTGAAACCATAGCGGGCAATCTCGCCGACGATAAACAATCCGGGCAGGCTGCGGATGGCGGCATCCACGCTCTCCAGCGCCCCGGACAAGGTTCCGAGAGTCGCCCGCACGACCTGTTCCTGATCCGACCCCGCCCCGAAAACCAGCGCACAGGGCGTGGCGGCACCTGCACCATCCGCCAGCAGTTCCGTGGCAATCGCCGGTGCGGCGGCGACCGCCATGTAGAAAACCACTGGCAGCGCGGCGCGCGAGTCCGCGTCCACCGAGACCAGCGCACCGCCGGACTGGCGCGGCGTCATCACCGCAAAGCCGCGGGCCACATCCCGCCTGGTCAGCAGAATGCCCGTATCCGCCGCTGACACCTGCATGGCACTGATACCGGGCAGGACCCGCGCCGCCAGCCCGAAGGCCTCAAGCGCCTCGACCTCTTCCGCCAGACGGCCGAAGATGGACGGATCGCCGCCTTTCAGCCGGACCACGCGCCGTCCCCGGCGCACGTGATCGCAAAGCAGCCGGTTGATGTCCTCCTGCGGCTGGCTGTGCGCCCCCTGGCGCTTGCCGACATAGACCCGCTGCGCGGTCTCCGGTAGATGAGCCAGCACCGCCTCGTCCAGCAGGGCGTCATAAAGACAGATTTCTGCCGATTGCAGGGCGCGGACGCCATCGAGCGTGATGCTGCCGCTGCCGATCCCGGCACCGACAAACACCGCCGCCTTCATGAACAGGTCGCGGACCGCCTCCAGCCGCCGGTCACCCTGGCGGAACGTGACCGCCAGCGCCCCCTGCGCCTCCGGCGGGGTCAGCACCTCGAGTGGGATCCACTCGGCAATACGCGCCTCCAGCCCCAGCCGCTGCAAGGCGACACCAGCCATGATCAACAGGTCATAGCGTCCCTCGTCAAGCTGCCGCAGGCGCTCCTCGATCGTGCCGCGCACCGACCGGCAGACCGCCCCGGGAAAGCGCGCCTCGGCATACGCTGTTCGTCGCTCGCTGCTGACGCCGATCACCTTGGGAGACAGGGAACCGACCAAGGCATCGCGTCGGTCGCCGGAATCCGGCATCCAGAACCAGTCAAGCCCTTCCGGCATCGGATCGGGAAGATCCTTGGCACTGTGCACGGCCAGGTCGATCTCGCCTTCCAGCAGGCCGGTATCCAGCGGGCGCGTGAAGAAGTCGGCCGGACTCTGGCGCAGATCGGTTTCCTGATCGAGATCGCCAGGCGCATAGACATGCAGTATTTCGAACACCACCGCCGGCAGGATCGCTTGCAGCCGATCCAGCACCGCCTGTGTCTGCAACCGCGCCAGCGCACTGCTGCGCGTCCCCACCCTTAAAACGTTTGCCGCATCGCTCATAAGGCTCTCACGTGAAATAATGCATACTGCTTTTCTTGAACTCCCGCCCGGACGCGAACAACTCCCCGCCCGACAGCCTGCAATCCGCCGATATGGCATCGAATAGCGCCCGGGTCTGTGGCCACGATGGCGTGTGGATCATCGCATAAAGATCAAACGGGAAACGCGCGTCCCGCGGGCGCTGGTAACAGTGAGTCACCTCCGACCGCTGCGCCACGCGCCGCCCGGCGGCGACCACATCTCCCTCGACGGGCCAGACGCACATCGCATTGGCCCGGAAACCGGCCTCGCGATGATTCAGGACCGCCGCAATGCGGCGTAACACGCCCTCGCGCTTCCAGACCTGCAAATCGGCGAGCACATCAGCCTCGCGCCTCCCGAGCTGCCCGGCGATCACGGCGAACGGATGTTCAACTGCCGGGATCTGCTGGTCAAGCGCCCGCACCAGAGCGCGTTCCGGCTCGGTAAAGATACGGAATGATTCGCCGGCGTCCCGCTCAGGAACAGAGGCTGCCCCCGGAAAGGTCTCATCGCGATCCACGGTTCGCAGGTCGAATACCACGTCGATCTTGAACCGCCGCAGCGCGGGCAGTTCGAGCAGATGGTCAGAGCCAAGCTGGCGCCGCAACGCCGCGATCCCTTCGTCGAACACATCATGCAGCATCGCGAAGGTGAACCACAAGGCTGGATATTCCGCATCGCCGATCACCGGACGGCGCTCGTAGCAATGCGTGACACCGGGGTGGCCGGCAATGATCGCCGCCTGCGCCTCCAGCCTCTCGGGAGGGCAATCCAGCGCGCAGAGCACGCTGCGGTAACCCAGCCGGCGGGCATCGAACACCGCGCCGAACCGGCGGACCAGTCCATCCGCCAAGGCGCGTTCCAGCAGCGCCACGACCTCGTGCTCCGGCAGCGCCAATTCCTGGAACGGCCTTGCAACGGGGTCCACCCCATGCTGGAGCCGCGTCAAGACCGCCATCTCTGTTGTTGAATAGGGTTCCACGGTATTCTCGCATTCGGGTTCATCAACCAGCTTACGTCACGTCGACCTTATCTCATCATCCGTCAGGTAACAAGCCGGATCGACACCCCAGAACGACCCGGTGGCGGCCTCGGCCCGGGACCGGGAGTTGCCGCCACAGACGGACAGGAACCGGCAGTGGACGCATTTGCCGGTAACGTGCCGCGTCTTGACCTTGAGCGCCTGCAGGAAGGGATTGGCCACATCGGACCAGATCGCGCTGAACGGACGCTGGCGCACATTGCCGAGCGAGTGCTGCCGGAGGAATTGATCCGGATACACCTCGCCATCCCAGCTGATGCAGCCGATGCCATGCCCGCTGCTGTTGCCACCGTTCATTTCCAGCAGTTGCATCACCCGTCCGGCATCGGCCAGACGCCCTTCTCGCTGCAAGCGCAAATAGACGTAAGGCCCATCGCAATGGTTGTCGACCGTCAAGACCTCCGTCGCCACCCCGCGTGCATGCAGATCCGCCGTGCGGTCGATGATCCGGTCGACCACGCGGCGCGAGTCATCCAGCGGGAGATCGTCGGCGGCGATATCCTCGCCACGTCCGCTATAGACCAGGTGATAGAAACAGATCCGCGGGATGCCCTCGGTCTCGAGCAGGTCGAACAGGCCGTCCAGGTCGCGTTCGTTGTGACGGGTGATCGTGCAGCGCAGGCCGACTTTGATGCCAGCGCGCCGGCAGGCACGGATACCCGCCAGCGCCTGGTCAAAAGCGCCCGGCACCCCGCGGAACCGGTCGTTGGTCTCGCGCAATCCGTCGAGGCTTATGCCGACATAGGAAAGGCCGACCGCTGCCAGCCGCCGGGCCACCGCATCGGTGATCCGGGTGCCATTGGTCGAGACCACCGCCCGCATCCCCTTGGCGACTGCGTATTCAGCCAGGTCCGGCAGATCCGGCCGGCATAACGGCTCCCCTCCCGAGAACAGGATCACCGGCACGCCAAAGGCGGCCAGGTCATCGATCAGTGCCCGACCCTCTTCAAACGTCAGCTCGTCCGGCGCACCGGCGGCATCGGCATGGGCATAGCAATGCACGCATTCCAGGTTGCAGGCACGGGTGCAGTTCCAGACCACGACAGGCTTCTTGTCGGACGAGAACTGCAGCAGGTGGCTGGGCAGCCGGGCGGATGACCGCCCGTAACGCAGCGCGTCGGAGGGTTCAACCGTCCCGCAATAGAGCTTGGATATACCGATCATGCCAGCCGGTCATTTCGCGGCCGGAACGGCCGCCAGCTCGGCCACCGCCTCGGCGTGCTCCGGCGAGTCCTTCTCCAGTATCTCCAACGCCTTCCCATACCATTCGCGCGCCCTGGCATAAGCGGCGGTGGCATCGCCCTCGCGCCCCGGCACGGCGGACCAGATATCGCCGATACGTTTCTCGTTGAACCCGAGCACAACCTCCTTGATCATCTGCCGGTTGTTCTCCGGGTTGATCACCGGCTGTTCCCAGGCACTGACGCGCGCCATGTGCTTCCGGTACAAGACCACGGCATCCTCGTGCCGGCCTTCCTGCTGGGCGATATGCGCACTGATCTTGTCGCGCAGTTCCTCATGCCACTTCTCGTCGTACCCGGGAACGCCCGCCTCGACAATCGCCAGCGCCGCCTTGAAGTCCTGGGCAAAGAACGCGACATCCAGCCGGGCGGAGGCGATCATGCCCAGTATAGCCTCCTCGACACCGGGAGCCTGCGAGATCCGTTGGAGCAGACCGGCGATTGCCTTCTGCTCCTCGGCTGTCGCCTTCTGGATCATGGCATAGAAGCCACGCGAGAACCCATGATAGAAGCGGGAAACCTTCGCCCCGCGTTCCAACGCTGCCTGCGTGGCAGCCAGCAGCGCGTCAATCCTGCCGCCGTCGGCCGCCTCGCGTACCGCTGATACAGCAGCCGCATCCCGCGTCAGAGGGAAGGCATCGCCACGCTGGTAGGCAGTTTCGACCGCCCGTGCAGACAGTTCAGGAAGCGCAAGCTGTTTCGCCGCTTTCAGCACCGCTGGCAGCCGACGGCTCAATTCGGAGTCGCCGATGACATCCGCCTGCGCGACATAATGGTCCCACGCCGCTTCCGGCTTATCCTGGGCAAGCATCAACTCCCCCCGCGCCAGTTGCACGAAGACGACAAGATCGGCGTTCCCTGCCGCACGCGCCTCGACTGCCGCCAGCAGCGTCTCGACACCGGCGTAATCGGCGATCTGCATGCCTTGCGAGACCGCGGTCGCAAAGACCGTCCGGGCGGCAGAAGCCATATCGCCGTCCATGATCTCGCCCACGCGGTCGGCAACCCCGGCGATTGAACCGGCCTGGGCATACACCTCCATCCGGAGCTGCCAGGCAGCGGTACGCAGCGGCAGTGGCAGCGACGCGGCCGCGATAAGCCGATCGACCCGTTCGGCCCGGACCTGCGGAGCCTGGTCCTGCATGGCCGCCTGGATCACCGTCTGGAATCCGGCCTCGGCCATTGACGCATCAGCCGCCGCCAGTTCAAGATAAGCCGCGAGCACCGCCTCCGCATCACCAGACGCCAGCAGGGTTTCGAGCAGCCGCTGTACAATCGGTCCCCGGATATCATTGTATCCAGGCTGTGACAGCATTTCCCGCATGCGGGCGGCCGCCACGGCGTCACCCTGCGTTTCCTGCAGACTGCTGATTTCCGCCAGACTGGCCTCCAGTAGCAACTGCATGGCCTCCTCGGGAACCTCCGTTACCGTCTCCTCGCGATCCCGCCGGCACCCCGCCAGGAAAACCGCCACCGCACCGACCAGCACCATCGCCATGACTGTCCGTTTCATCATCCTACCTCCTTTTTCAAGCCTTCAAGTCAAAACCGAAATATCGGGCTGCATTGCCATAGCTGATATCGCGCACCATGTTGCCGACCAACTCGATATCGTCCGGCACCAGGCCGCGTACCATTTCGCTGCCCAGCAGGTTGCAGAGCAGACGCCGGAAGTATTCGTGCCGCGTGTAGGAAAGGAACGAGCGGCTGTCGGTGAGCATCCCGACAAAGCGGCTCAGCAGGCCGAGCTGCGACACGGTTTCGATCTGCCGGAGCATCCCGTCGATCTGGTCGTTGAACCACCAGCCACTGCCGAGCTGGATTTTCCCGGGAATGCCATCGCCCTGGAAATTGCCCAGCATCGTGCCCAGCACCTCGTTGTCACGCGGGTTGAGCGTGTACAGGATCGTCCGAGGCAAGGCACCCTCGCGGTCCAGGCGGTCCAGGAAGCGCGACAGCGCCTCGGCCACCGGCCAGTCGCCGATGCTGTCGACCCCGACATCGGGTCCCAGCTTCTCGAACAGGCGCGTGTTGTTGTTGCGCATCGCCCCGTAATGGATCTGCATCGTCCAGCCGGACGCGCTGTCCATGCGCGCACATTCATAATGCATGGCGGACTGGAACTGGCGGCGCTCGTCAACCGTTGGTTCCCCGCCGCCACGCACCTTGCGGAAGATCGCCTCGATATGCTCGTCGCGGTACGGATCGGCCACAACCGTCTCAAGGCCGTAGTCCGAAAGCCGGCATCCAGCTGCATGGAAGAAGCCGTGCCGCTGGCGCAAGGCGGCCAGCAGATCGCCGACAGAGGCAATCCGGATCCCTGCCGCCGCTCCCAGCCGGTCGATCCAGGTGTTGAAAAATTCATTGCGGTGGATGGCAAACACCTTGTCCGGCCGCCAGGTCGGCAGCATCTGCACCGCGAACCCGCGGTCGGCCTTCACCGCCAGATGATGCTCGAGGGTGTCAGCCGGGTCATCCGTCGTGCAGACCAGTGCCACCTTGCTGCGCTCCATCAGGCGGCGCGCCGAGAAGTCCGGCGACTGGCAGACCGCCAGCGTACGGTCCCAGACCGCGTCCGCCGTGCGCGGCGAAAGCAGCATGTCGTCAATACCGAAATATCGCGCCAGCTCCAGATGCGACCAGTGGTACATCGGGTTACGCAGCAGGTAGGGCATGGTTGCGGCGAACCGGTCGAACTTCTCGCGGTCGCTGGCATCGCCCGTACAGTAGCGCTCGTCGATACCGTTACTGCGCATCGTGCGCCATTTGTAATGGTCACCGTAAAGCCAGATCTGCGTCAGGTTCTCCCAACGCCGGTCTTCCGCCACGTCCGCGGGCGGCAGATGACAGTGGTAATCCACGATCGGCAGGTCCCTGGCATAACCGTGATAAAGCTTGCGCGCCTGCGCGCTTTCCAGCATGAAGTCGTCATGTATGAATTTCATGCCTTGAATCTAAAGCACACCGCCGCGGATTTCAATGCCGATTTATCCGCCGCTTGCATTCGCCAGCCGGTCTTGCCATGATACCGGCCATGCATCTTTTTAAAACGAATCAACATAAAATCGCGAATCGAAAACACCATGATTGAAAAAATCGCCATCCCCTCCCCGTGTTTTGTACTCGACGAGGCCGCCCTGCGGCGCAACCTGGAATTGCTGGCGCAGGTGCAGGACGCCTCGGGCGCACGTATCCTGCTCGCCCTGAAAGGGTTTGCCCTCCCCGCCGCCGCCGGACTGGTCCGGCGCTACCTGCCCGGCACCACCGCCAGCTCGCTCAACGAGGCTCGGCTCGGCCGCGAGGTCTTCGGCGGCGAGGTGCATGCCTGCGCCCCGGTCTATCTCGAGGCCGAGTTCGACGCCATCGCCGACAGGGTCTCGCACATCACCTTCAACTCGCTCTCCCAGTGGGAACGCTACCGCGACCGCGTCCTCGCCCGCCACCCCCGTCTCTCGCCCGCCATCCGCATCAATCCGGAACACTCCGAGGTGGCAACCGATCTCTACAATCCCGGTGTACCCGGTTCGCGCCTGGGCATCAATGCCGCCGAACTCGGCGACCGTATGCCCGCCGGTATCGAGGGACTGCATGTGCATACCCTCTGCGAATGCGGGGCGGACGCCCTGGAGCGCATGCTCGTCTCGCTGGAACGCCAGTTCGCCCCCCTGCTGCACCAGGCGAAATGGCTGAACCTGGGAGGCGGGCATCTGATCACCCGCGCGGGCTACGACACCGGGCTGCTGATCCGGCTGATCCAGCGGCTGCGAAAAACCTACTCGCTCGATATATTCGTTGAACCCGGTGCCGCTGTCGCCTGGGAAACCGGCGTGCTGGTGTCCACCATCGAGGACCGCATCGAGCGCCGCGGCATCCGCACGCTGATGCTCGATACATCCTTCGCCGCCCATATGCCAGATTGCCTCGAAATGCCCTACAAACCCGATGTTCGCGGTGCTCGCGATCCCCGCCCTGGCGAGACCGGTTGGCGGCTCGGCGGGATGACCTGCCTGGCGGGCGACTCCTTCGGCGACTACGTCTTCGACCACGAGCCGCAGGTCGGTGACCGCATTATATTCGAGGACATGATGCACTACACCCTCGTCAAGACCCTCATGTTCAACGGCGTCCACCACCCCGCCATCGGCATCCTCCACGAGGACGGCCGCTTCGAGACCGTCTGCACCTTCGGCTATGCCGACTACCTCCGCCGCATGGGTGGAGCCGTATGAAGGCATTAGCCACAAAAGGCACAAAACACACAAAACCGACAATGGAACCTCAACTAGGAGAATCAAGATGGCAAATGCGTTGAGGTTCGATCTGGACCGGTTGCCGGCCGAGGGGCGCGGCGAGTCGGGTACCCGCATCGTGGGCGTCTTCCTGATGGTGTTCGCCTGCTTCTGGGGAGGCATGCCGACGCTGATCCTGATCCGCTCCCTCCTGTCCGGCTCGTTCGAACCGACGATGCTCTTCACGCTGATCTTCACCGTCATCGGTACGGCTCTGTTCCTGACCGGCCTGTGGCTGACGACCCGCCGGGTCTCCACCACGATCCATGCCGACCGGATCGAACAGTCGAAACGCTCGATCTTCGGACGCCATGCGTGGAGCGAACCGCTGTCGGCTTTTCCAGGTGTCGCCTACCGCTCCGAGTATCATTCCGGCGGCAAGAACAGCAGCAGCTATACGCTCTATATCGTCGAGCTGCACCATGCGGACAAGAAGAAGCAGGTCGTGCTGTACTCGTCGAAATCGGATCATGGCGTGCGAAAGGTCTGGGAGGATTGCTGCCGTCACCTCGGCTTGCCTGCATTGGAGGATGACGGCGGGGTGATGCGGGCACGCGCGGCGGAGGATCTGGACAAGTCCGTCAAGGAGCTGGCGGC
Organism: uncultured Victivallales bacterium; assembly: GCA_964652765.1. Classification (GTDB taxonomy): domain Bacteria; phylum Verrucomicrobiota; class Kiritimatiellia; order UBA8416; family UBA8416; genus UBA8416. Next base: position 11,428 of record CAZZBA010000055.1, read on the forward strand.
AGAAGGCAAGATCGAGGTCAAGTTCGATCCGACGGCACCGCCCCCGTCCGGGGTTTCGCTCAAGGTCGAACAGGGGAAACTGCGGATCGAGGTGAAAGCTTCACCGATGCCGATCTGGGGGGCGTTAATCGCGCTGTCGATTCCAGCCGTCTTTATCTATCTGGGATTTTTCGGACCGGCTCCGATGATATTCGGATTTTTCGGCACGGTTTTTGCGTTCCTCTTCGGATCCGCCGTCCTGTGGAACCTCTTCACGCATGAAGTCATCGAGCTTGATCAGGTCGGAGTCCGGCTGCTGCGCACCTCCCGATGGGGCGATACAAAAGGCCAGCTTGTCAAGGCCGATGCGGTGGAATCGGTCACGATTGCCAGTGACGGGGGCGGACAGCAGAAGACGGTTCGCATCCAGACCGACCAGAAAACGCACAAGGCCGGAGCCGGATTGAAGGAAGACGCCTTGGGCTGGCTGCGCGACTGCGTACTGACCGTGTTGACGCGCTGACGCGTGTCAGACCAGTGCGCGGTGGCCTTCGATGATGGCGATGTCGTCGACAATGATCAGTTCCGGCTGCAGGCCGTGGGCGGCCAGGCCATCGAAGGCGGACTGCAACTGCCGGCGCACGGGGTCGGCCAGCAGCAGGATGCCGCCGGGACGCAGGAGCTTGAGGATGCAGGCAGTCAGCGTCTCCACCTGCGCCTGCTCGTAAAGCAGGTCGCTGCCAAGGATCAGGTCGTACGACTGACGCGTATCCGGCGAACGCCAATCCATCAGGACCGGCGTGAAGTGCGCCAGCCCGTTAAGGTCGGCATTCGCACGCAGGTACGGAAGATTGTCGGGATGGAAATCGCCGGCCGTCACAATGCCCCCCATCATGGCGGCGGTGATGGCCGGCAAGCCGAGCCCGCAGCCAAGCTCCATGACGTGTAGATCCGCAAGGGACATGAAACGCGTCTGTAAATGCCGGGACAACGCCATCGCCGATGGCCAGAGATCGGCGAAATACGGGATCATCTCCGTATTGTCCGGATGCGACTCGGCAAAACTGTCAAGCACATCGTCAAATGTTTTCACGCATTCCAGCCGGATGGAGAGACACCCCAGCTCGAGGGAAAGCGGGCGCACGGGCCAACGTCGGCCATATGGATCGGGAACTGTCATGCCCCAGTATAGTGTCGCTACCGCTGAATAGGCAAGCACCGGTGTCCTACGGTTCCAAGTCCTGGCGGCGACAGTTCCCCGCCTCCGTCTTTCCCCGGAACGGGCCCCGCACCGCCAGAAGCTCGCGAGTTTCCGAGAGGACCTCGACGACGTCCCCCTTTTTCAACATGCCGCGAAAGGTCGGCATTGCCCCCGCCGTGTAGAACGGGACATCCCGCGTGAGCGTGACCCTGCGCAACACCCCAGCTTCCGGACTCGCCTTGCCGTCGCCCCACAGCCCCACCCGCGCCGCCTTGGCCTTTGCCTCAAGCGACTCCAGCTTGCGGACATGGTCCCAGCGGAAGGTGCCGTCATGCAGGTTACGCCGGATACCGTGGATCCGTGCCAGCCCGTTCTCGACCAGCAGCTCGCACAGATAGCGGTCGCCGACCTTCACCATCGCGAACACGCGTTGCATGCTGCTCGCCCCGCGGGCGTCGATCAACTGCGTATAGATCGTGAAGGGGCGATTCATCCACTCGGCAACCCGTGTGGCCGCCAAAGCGCCCTGCTGCAGGACCCGCTCCTCGGTCGTGCCGAACCAGTCGGCCTGCTCGCGCACACGCTCGGGGATCTGCCTGGAATGCTCGGGTGCATCAACAAAATAGAGCCGTACCAGATACTCTTGGTCGCCACCGCGGACGTGAAAACTATCGCCATCGTTCGACGCATGCGCGATAAGCCGGCAATCGGGAATCTCGATCCATTTCTCCTCCGCTGTCCCCGGCATGGCCAGTGCCAGCAACAGCAGCAGCCCAGCCATGCCCCGTTTCATACCCCTTTTTCGCATCTCGTCCCCGCTTTCAGTCGGGCCATGCTACCGGAATATCCAACAACCAACAAGGAATATCTACCCCGCCCCGCTTACGAAGGGAAAGCTGCTGCTCGGGGAGCCCACCCCGCCCCCCGGGCACCCCTCCGAGGAGGGGATCTATGTTGCGCTTTGCGCAATAAGAAACGGTCCCCTCCATGGAGGGGTGCCCGAAGGGCGGGGTGGGTAACCGAGCAAAGGTTCTCGTTTTTTGGAGGCTGGACGTCGAGGCTTTTTTCTGCGAGGATAGACACTGAATCAAAAAAAGGAGCCTGCATGAACTCGCGTAATGCCATCCTCATAACATCCCTGCTCGTCTCGGTTCCTGTCCTGACGGCGAACGCCCTTGACCGCGACGCCCTATCGATCGAGGCTTTGCGACTGGATGTCGCCGCCTACGACCACTCCGATGACATCGGGCTGGCCATTACCGACGAGTCCCCGGTTGCGGGCAGCGGCGGCACCTGGACCGTTGTGTCCGAACTCGGTGCCGGACAGCTTTCGCAGTCGGACGGCCCGTCGTTTGACCGCCTGCATCTGAAGATCGGAGTAAAGCACTACCTGACCACCGTCACCAGCATCGCCCTGCTGGGTGGCTATACCTGGTATGATGACGACGACGATTTCGAGATCGGGGAGATCACGCTGGCCGCCCGGCAATTCCTGGCTTCGCCATACGCGGGCGTGGCACCGTACGTGCGCCTCAATGGCAGCCTCCAGTTTGTCGACCCCTCACTGCAGAGTCCGGCCCGCACGACGGAATCGTACGGCATGTCGGTCATCGAGGCGCTGGCCGGATGCGAATTCCGGATGAAGGAAAACCTGGCCTTCGTCTTCGAGGGCGGTGTCTCTGAATCCGAATCCCTTGCCAACGACGGCAGGGGGATTGCCGACGGGTGGCTCTTGCGGATCGCCATGCAGTACGACTGGTTCTAGCCGCATGAATACACTGAACGACGCCATTGAGGCCATACGGGCCGCCGAACGCATCGCTATCACCACGCACATCCGCCCGGATGGTGACGCCCTCGGTGCCACGCTGGGATTGCGTCGGATCCTGTCTGCCACCGGCAAGCAGGCCGCGATTGTCGCGATGGATCAACCTCCCCTCCGCTACCGCTTCATGTTGCACGGGGATTTGATCATACCCGCCAGCGAAACCTCGCCCGATGCCTACGACCTGCTTATCGTGCTCGACACCGGCGCTCCCGACCGGGTGCCGTCCACCATCCGCGACTGGATTCCACGTGTTCGCACGCTCAACATCGATCACCATCCGACCAATACGGGGTTTGCCGACATCAACCACGTGAACCCGGTCGCGAGTTCCGTCGGCGAGATGATCTGCGAACTTGCCGAATGCGCCAGCTTCGCGATCAGCGCCGACGCTGCCGAGGCCCTGTGGGTGGCGCTGATCACCGACACCGGCCGTTTCGCCTACAGCAACACCCGCCCCGCCACCCTCCAGGCGGCCGCCGCCCTGCTCCGTACCGGCATTCCCACCAGCCTTATCGACGACCGGATCTACAACACCACTACCGCCGCGCAGATCCGCCTGCAGGGCCGCGCGATCCAGCACCTCGAGCTGCACGAGAACGGGCGGTGCGCGCTGGTCTCGCTTTCCCGAGAGGATTTCGCGGAGTCCGGCTGCACGGGCGAGGACGCCGATGAGATCGTCAATATCCCCCGGCGCGTCATGGGTGCCGACGTGGCCGTCTTCCTCTACGAGCTGCAGGGGGACAAGCCGCGCGAAACCAAGGCCAGTTTCCGCACCGGCGAGCCGTTCGACGCCGCCAGCCTGTGCCGGGAGCTAGGCGGGGGCGGACACGCCCGCGCGGCTGGCTGCACATTGCCGATGCCGCTGCCCCAGGCCCGCGAGCACATCCTCGCCGTGATCCACAACGCCTGGTTCGCCGCGTCATGACCCCTATTCTCGACATGCAGATCCCCTGGCTGGCGGTGGGTTCCCTGCTGCATCTGCTGGCCTTTCTCCTGATCTGCCTGCACTGCCTGCAGCACCGGCGCGAGGAGGCGGCCGCCACGCTGCTGTGGATCTTCCTGGCCTGGTCCCTGCCCGGGCTGGGGCCGCTACTGTATTTCACCTTCGGTATCGACCGCCTGACACCGCGCGGGACGATGAAGAGCCTCCAGAACGCCCGCTTCCGCGAAGTCAGGCTCGCGCGCGAGGATGCGCTGCCCCTGGCCTACTGGCATTCCGTCCATGCGGACAGCATCAAGGCCGATCTGGCATCCAACCTCGATGCCGAGCTGAATCGCGCGATTGATACGCTCGTCCCCGACTACCCGCTGCTGGCGGGCAACCGCGTGGATCCGTTGATCACCGGCGACGAGGCCTTCCCCGCCATGCTGGAAATGATCGACAGCGCCCTCCACCACATCCACCTCCAAAGCTTCATCATACGCAACGACCGCACATCCCGCGCCATTTTCGACCATCTGGTCGCCAAGGCACGCGCCGGCGTCACCGTCCGTGTGCTGTATGACCGGTTCGGTTCCA
>CAZZBA010000056.1:0-513 GCA_964652765.1 uncultured Victivallales bacterium
ACGTGCGCATCCCGTATAACGCACATACGTTGAAATACCCGGTTCGACCGCAGGCCGAATCATCCCAGTACGCCAACGGGAATGGAAAGAAGTATGAATGGACCCCGCACCCCGGCGGTGCCAAACCAAAGGATGTCTTCGAGATTCCCACGCTATCGAACCACTCATGGGAACGGATGAAACATCCGACGCAAAAACCGGTGGAACTAGTGAAGAAATGTGTACTTGCGTCTTCCAATCCTCAAGACCTTGTTGTAGATCCGTTCGGTGGGTCGGGAACAACATATGCCGTCGCAGAAGCGTTCTACAGGCAATGGCTTGGCTGCGAACCGGAACAGGAATACTGCGAAACCATCAAGGCCCGGTTAAATGATCGTGAACACATCCGCAGGATAAGATGCGGCGATGATGATCATGAAGCGGCCAAGAGACGGGAGTTCCTACGAGGCCATTAAGGCATTCATATCCCGAAGCAGGAATGTCGAGAACGAGGCAACATGCTCGCAATAGGGG
>CAZZBA010000056.1:523-11649 GCA_964652765.1 uncultured Victivallales bacterium
AGGGGGGCTGCTCCGTCACCGGCGGCGGATCAAGGAAATAGACACCCTCAAGCCTGCACAGGAATTGCGTATACACCATGAACAAACCCGACACAAAGGTATAGGCGATATCACCTTCGCTCTTTCGTTGCACATCATTATGGAAAATACCGATCACCTTTACCGGGTGACCCATGAATTTCTCCATCAGGAGCTTGTCCAGGAATATCTTACCCATCCGATCTTTTGAAGATGTTTTCAATGAGACCACCACTTCATTCTCATCGATCCTGCCCTGCCTGGACTTAACCGCCTTGCCGCGCGTCAGCACCATGTCGGTTTCACAGGAATACGTTTTCTCATCTTCTTCCGAAAGGTATGGAATCTTGAATACGACTTTCTTGTTCGCGATTCCAGCAGCAGCCACAACCGCCCGTATAAATTCCTCGAAGCGATTGCCAATATGCTTGCGCGAGCTGTTTGATTCGCCGAGCAGATCAAGCCCCACGCCCATAGCCTGCTGAATGGTATACGCCGTCCGATCAATCACGACCGCCGCATCCTCAGGCTGCACCTGTCCAGCAGACGCCGTCCTAAGTATCGCTTTAAACCGCTTGGCGGAGCGGCTGAATTCCGCAGGGCCAAAAATGAAAAGGGAATCGCGTATCGGTCGCGTGAATTTCTCGGTTCCGGCATGTGTCGAAACCAGGATCCTGTATCCTCGCGTCTCACGCGCTTCCGTCACGACGCTGGGCAGATAATTCAGCACGCGCAATGTGACATCGAAAAACCCATCCAACGTGGATTGCGTAGTTTTCAAATCTTCAATTAATGATGACATTTATCCAGAACCTAACAAAATACCCGTTCGAAAGTAAATATATTTGTATCCGCGTGCATACACTGACACGCCCAGCAAATCCGTCTGAACGACACATATTTTTATCACTGCTTGGCGAAATGGCTGGTGGAATGACCTACAAGGCGGTAAATATACTTGCGGATTGTTTCATTAGAAAACTCAAGCCGCCCCTGTTCTGCGAAGGATGACCATGCTTAATATTCATTTCGTGAAAGTCTACATCAAATCCATGCGGCTGTATTATGCGTTCATCACCGGTATTGCTGGGTGGATCGGCGTCTCCTTCTATCAGTTCTGCTGCCCCGAGACCTACAGCCATTCACGCGGTTTGCTCCTGTTGGCAATGCTTTTCCTGAGCTGGGGGATCAATCAGATCGTCAATGATTTCCTGGGGCTTCTCGAGGATCGCATCAATGCCCCGAACCGCCCCATGGTTACCGGTGAACTTGATCCGCGGCTGGCGATGTCGGTCTCCGTCCTGCTGATGGCCGGGGTTGTTGTTATCTCCTGGTTCCTGAATCCGTGGTCGGTCCTGCCTGTCCTTCTGGGCGTCTTGCTGAATGTGTTATATGAATACGCAAAAGCGTGGTCGCTGATCGGGAATGTGATTTTCGGCCTTTCAATCGCCATGTGTACGGCTTATGGCTTTCTCGCGGCAGGCCCGCTGCCATCACCTGTGTTGACCTGCAACCGCGTCAGCGTCTTTATCCTGGTTGCCTTGATGAACGGACTGATGACGTTCTATACCTATTTCAAGGACTACGAAGGTGACAAGGCGGCAGGGAAACACACCTTTGTCGTCAGGCACGGCATCAATGCCGCGCGCTATGCCGGCCTCGCAGGCGCGGTCCTGCCGACCGTGGCTTTCTTCCTGTTTGCCTGGATAGGCTGGCTGCCTTTGCAGGATATACTGTACCGGCGGGATTTCGTCTTCTGCGGCGTGATGACGGTTTTCCTACAGTTGTGGACGGCCCTGCTGTTCTTCCGTAATCCGGTCGGTGATCGTACCTATTTCAGCCTGGCAACCAATATCCGCGCCTGCGTGGCGGGGCAGATCACTCTGATTGCCATCTTCAATGGAACGCTGGCGCTTTACCTTTTCTCCGCCAGCTATGTGTTTATCGGTTTCCTGTTTGACCAATACAAGGACGCACGGGCATGAGTCATAACCACTTCAGAACCGGCATCGGAAAAGGTCTGATCTATCTCGGCATTATCCTGCATATCCCCTTCTATTATGCCAGGCGGCCGCGCCTTTTCGCCTCTCCCGTGGCTTACTGCCGTTTCCTGCGGCGCGCACTGCGACTACTGCTGGTGTTCCGCCATAACAAGGTGGTCAAGGTTTTCAACGGCTACAAGCTGCACCTCTATCTGCCGGCTTGGCCGTCACCGGCCTTTTTCTACGCGATCGAAAGCAAATTGATCAAAAACCCGCCGGGACCGACCACGATCGTTTTTTCCATGACAAAAGCCTGCTCCTATAAATGTCGGCATTGTTACCAGAAGAACGATCCCGCACAGGATCTGGATGAAGCGCTGATGCTGAAAACCGCACTGGACGTGCGCGATACCGGCGTAGCCATGTTTGACATCGAGGGCGGCGAGCCGTTCATCAAATATCCAAAGCTGTTCAAGCTGGTAGAGACGCTTGATGAACGCAGCGAGATCTGGATCAACACAACCGGCGCACACGTCAAACCGGGTATGCTTGAAGCGCTCAAAGAGGCCGGACTCTTCGGGCTCATGGTTTCGATTCACGCGGCTGACGGAGATAAACATGACGCATTCACCGGCATCCCCGGCTCCTTCAATACCGCCTGCGACATGATCGCCGCCTGCCGCCAGATGAATCTCGTTGCGGCCTGTAACTCGGTCCTTTCGGAAGAGGAGATCCGCAGCGGCGGACTGGCACGGCTCATGGCGCTGACTCGGAAGCTGGACTGCGATTATGTTCAGCTCATTCACCCAAAACCGGCGGGAGCCTGGATCGGCCGCGCCGAGGATATGCAGACAGACCCGCTGCTGATCAACGCCATTCAACAGGACCACATCCGCTATAACAGCAGGGCCATGCACGATTACCCATCCTTGGCTGCACAGGTTTTCGAAGAGCGCAAGGACATTCTCGGCTGTACCGCCGGAGCGGTCGACCGCTATTACATCGGTGCCAGCGGCGACGTGCAGCCCTGCGAATTCCTTAATCTCTCGTTCGGCAATGTGAACGAAGAACCGTTCGAGGTTATCTTCAACAGGATGCGTTCGGCTTTCAAGACGCCCTGCTGTGACTGGCTGTGCTGCACACAGGCCGCCGCCATTCACCGCATTTACTCGGAACACGGCAGTGACCAAACCCCGCTGCCGTGGATCTTTACTCAGCAATTGCTGGCCGAATGGAACCGCGGCGAGCCCACTCCGGTGTACCAAGAACTAGGGATTTATCCGTGAGCATGAAACTGATCATGAATCCCGGCGCGCGCGCTGGCCGAGGCCGCCAGCTTTGGTCGGCATGGGAGGCAGGGCTGCGCCAAGCCGGAAGCCCTTATGAGGCCATTGTCACCGGCGGACCGGGAGATGCATTCAGGATCTGCCGCGAGGCACGCGGACGCCAGACCCTTGTGGCGGCCGGCGGGGACGGCACGATCAACGAGATGCTGGACGGAATTATGCAGTCCGGCAACCCCGACTTGACTCTGGGGGTTCTTTATTCCGGCACCAGCCCGGACTTCTGCCGGTTTCACCAGATCCCCACCGAACCGAAGCATGCGCTCACATGCCTCCAGCGCGGACTTGTCAAGAAAGTGGATGTTGCCAGGATAACCTATTCTGCAACGGATGGCAGTCCGCGCGTCGCCCATTTCGGCTGCGGCTGCAACATCGGACTGGGTGCCGCGACCGCCGATTTCGCCAACCGTTGGCGAAAACGACTAGGCGACAGCATCGGCACCGGGCTGGGGACTGTTCTCGCGATCATCCGCGCAAACCCGATGCAACTGACCCTCGACATTGACGGCAGCGCACAAACACTCATTGGCGCAAACCACATTTCGATTCTCAAGAATCCGCATATCGCCTCCGGCCTGAAACTGAGCTTGAACCTTCTGCCCGACGATGGGAAATTGATACTTGCCGGCGTACACGGACTGACTCGCGGCGGCCTCTGCCGCGTGCTGCCGGGTTTCTACTCCGGCAAAGCGGTGAACGCAAAAGGCGTGTTTATTACCGCGTGCTCACGCGTAAGCATCGGCTCGGAAAGCGCGCAGGAAATCGAATTTGACGGTGATCCTCGCGGATATCTGCCGATTGAAATAGAAGTCCGGCCGCGCGCACTGAATCTGATTGGAGGGGCAGATGACTGAATACGACATGATCAAGGCGTTCTCCGCAAAATTCCCGCGCAGCAGCCAACAGTTGAATAAGCCTTTTGAATGCGATTCCGAGCTGATCCGCATCGGCGATCAGACATGGGCGTTGACAATCGATGACTTCAGTCCGGAAGAAGATCTATTCACGATGGAAAACCCGGAAACACTGGGGGCGAACCTGGCTGTGGCAACACTCTCTGATTTGCTGGCCGCCGGAGCCGATCCGCAATTCTTTATGCACGCGGTATCCGTGCCCGCGAACATTTCGGAAACGTTCCTGCATGCGTTGAGCGACGGTATCCGCGAAACCCTGGAGCAGGCAAAATGCCATCTCATCGGCGGCGATCTCGGCCAGTCCGCGACCTGGCGTTACTGCGGGTTTGCCATGGGGCCGGTCACCGCCGCCGGTCCGCTGACCCGACGATTGACCGCCGCGCCGGGAACGCTCTGGGTGACCGGACGGCTGGGCGACGCCAATCTGGCGGCGCTGACCGGAGCGCCAACGCCACGGTTTGAGTTGCGCACGCGAGAAACGCCGCTTATCCGGCAGCATGCAACCGCCTGCATGGATACTAGCGGCGGACTGATGGATGCCCTGTGGACAATGCATCAACTCAGCCCCGATGTACGGATCAACCTGTATACGGAAACCATCCCCTTGGCAGATGGTGTCCGGCAAGCGGCGCAGGCCGTCGGCATACCACCAGAGGCTGCCCTGACCGCCGGAGCCGGGGAATACGAACTGCTGTTTGCCACCGGCCGGGACATTCCCGATTCTGTCCGCGAGGAATTTGCCAATCTTGCGATCACACCGGTGGCCGATCTGTCAATGGATGCAGAGCCCGGCATTCATATTTATCGCTACGGAAATTCCATAAATCGAATGGATGCGCCCCCGCCCTGTCCTCGGTCTACAGGCTCACGACAGAACTATATAAACGCCGTTGCCGAATTCACCGCCAACCTGTTTTAAAATGACACCCACAAAGCAACCCCCTACGCCACAGAACGGCAACGACGCAGACAGCGGTAAACTTTTTTCGCCGCTCACGCTGCGTAATGTCATTCTCAAGAACCGCATTATCCGCGCGGCCACCTATGAAGGCATGGCTGACGCCGACGGCGTTCCGGGGGACGCGCTGGTGCCTCTTTACCGCAATCTCGCGGCAGGCGGTGCCGGAGCGATTATCACCGGCTTTGTTTACGTTTCCCAGGCAGGCCGCGCGATGCAACCGCGGCAAGGCGGCATCGATAATGATGAAAAGACGGCGGCATGGCAGAACATTGTGGCGCAGGTAAAGAGCAGCGCCCCGGATGTGCGCCTTTTCATGCAACTCGCGCATGCGGGACGGCAGACACGCCAAACGGTCACCGGCCTTCCGGTTTACGGCGTGTCACCGCGCCGCTGTACCTACTTCCGCCAGAAGACCACGATGCTTTCCGACCACGTGATCGAGTCCATCATCGAGGACTTCGCCATGGCCTCCAGCCGCGCCCAAGCCGCCGGCTTCGACGGCATACAACTGCACGCCGCCCATGGTTATCTGATCCACCAGTTTCTCTCACCATGGACCAATACCCGCCATGACCGCTGGGGTGAGCCGACTCTCTTCCTAAAAGAAACCGTTTCCGCCGTAAAGGCGGCCTGCGGCGACAATTATCCGGTACTGGTGAAGCTGAGCGCAACCGATGATAATGCACCGGGTATCCGCATTGAAGATACAATAAAAACCGTAAAATGCCTGGAGGTACTTGGTATTGATGCGGTCGAGATCAGTTACGGCACGATGGAATACGCACTGAATATTATCCGTGGAGCGTGCCCGGTTGATCTTGTTTTACGAATCAATCCGCTCTTCAACAGGATCCCGCGTGTGCTGCAGGGCATCTGGAAAGCGTTCCGGGCCGATGCGTATAAAGCCCGCTTTTATCCTTTTGAGGAACAGTATAATGCCAAAGCCGCAGTCCTGATAAAACAAAACACAACCCTGCCGGTCATCACCGTCGGAGGCATGCGCAGCCTGCGTGGGATGACCGAATGCCTGGTCCGTGACGGGCTGGACGCGGTCTCGCTTTGCCGCCCGCTAATTTGTGAGCCGGACTTGCCGCTCAAGCTTCAAACCGGCATTTCCTTGCACTCCGCCTGCACAAACTGTAACCGCTGCACCATCTACTGCGATTCCCCGCACGCGCTACGCTGCTATCGCAACGAAAGAGGTAATTCCGATGAGAACTAACTCTGATGAAAGCAGATGCTTTGAAGACTTTGTGCCTAATGGTGGCGACAGTGATGTTTTCACCAAGGTGATTGCATTGGACAGCTACGTGAAAATGGCGAATCCGGCATATCTGGACGGTTTGGGCATGCAGATAATGGGGCCGGCCAGCGGCCGTGTCGTGATGAAGGACCACAACGGAACAGAACGCCAGGTCATCATGCTGGGCTCCAATTCATACCTGTCCTTGACCACGCACCCCCGCGTGGTGGCGGCATGCAAGGAAGCCGCTGACAAATACGGCTACGGCATGGGGGCGGTTTCGCTGTATGCCGGAACCAGTCCCTTGCATCGTGAACTGGAGCAACTCCTCGCGCAATTCTACAAGACCGAGGACGCCATCCTGTTTCCATGCGGTTATTCAGGAAATATCGGTGTCATTTCCGCGCTGTGCGGGCCGGGCGATATCGTCATTAACGATGCCGCCAATCATGCCTCGATTTTTGACGGATGCGTGTTATCGGGTGCCGACATCAGGATTTACCTTCATCGGAATATCAAGCACCTTGAAAGAATCCTCAAGGGGTTGCCGGCGGAACGGAAAGGCAGGCTCATTATAACCGACGGGGTGTTCTCCATGCACGGGGATCTGGCACCCCTCGCCGAGATCGTTCAACTGGCGAATGAATACGGTTGCCGGATCATGATTGACGAGGCCCATAGCCTTGGGATCATCGGCCCCACGGGACGCGGAACCCCCGAGCACTTCGGCTGTGAAGGCCAAATAGACATCCTTTACGGAACCCTGAGCAAGGCACCAGCCGCTATCGGCGGCTATTGTGCAGGCTCGTCCGCACTGGTGCGCTATCTGCGTTACTATGCCCGCACCTATTTCTTCTCAACCAGTATTCCGGCTCCCGTCGTCGCCGGGTTGATCGAAGTCATGAAGCTGATGATGGAGGATCAGGCCGGACGGGCGACATTGTGGGAGAACGTGCGCTACATGCTGAAAGGCTTGAACGCACTGGGTTTCGATACGGGAAACACGGAATCCGCCGTGATTCCGCTGCTGGTTGGCGACGAGCAGAAACTGGGGTTGTTCCAGAATGATCTCAAGAACAACGGAGTGTACACGAATGTTGTCACCTACCCCGCCGTACGGCGTAAAGAATGCCGCCTGCGTCTCTGCGTCATGAACTCACTCACGCCTGAAGACATGGATGACGCGCTGGACGCACTTGCCAGGCTCGGGCGGAAATACGGGATCATCGCATGAAACATGTTTTCATTACCGGTGCGGCAGGGTTTATCGGCGGCTATATCACCGAATGCTTTGCCAAACAGGACTGGCATGTCTTCGCGCTGGTCCATCGGAGCGCGTCCCCTGCGCTTGAGAAGTTTGCACGAGACGGTGCCGTGACGATCATTCACGGGGATCTGAAGGATGTTGCCGCCATCCATGCAAAGCTGACCGGTGAACTGGCCCGCCGCCACGGGGAACTTGACGCCATCATTCACTGCGGCGGGCGCGCCTCGGATACCGGCTGGCGCCGCGAATTCCGCAGAATCAACTACGAGGCGGTTACGCATCTGGCCGATATGAGCATGGCGCTGAATGCCGGCCGGTTTGTTTTCATTTCCACCACCGATGTCTACGGACTGCGCGATTATCACGGCGAGCAGGAAGACGAATTACCGCTCGGCGCGAGGCCTTCCAACCCGTACCCCGAATTCAAGATTGCCGCTGAGCACTATATCCGAAAAACCATGCCTCCATCCAGGTTTTCGATCCTACGTCCGGCCCAGGTATGGGGAACCGGCGACAAGACATTGACGCCACGCATGGTTGATTTCCTGCGCACCTCGCCGTGGATTGTTCATTTTGGCAAATGGCGTGGACGCAACCGCTGGCCGCTGGCCCACGTGCGCAACGTGTCCACCACCGCGTTCCTAGCCGCCACCGCCGCCGAGGCCGCCGGGAAAGCCATCAACGTAGTGGATGACGAGAAGACCACCATGGACGAGTTCTATCACATTCTGGCCGGAATCTATTTGCCCGGCAAGCCATTCAAGACCATAACCCTGCCATTCGCGATCGGACAGAGCTTCGCGTTTTGCATTTCATTGGTTTCAAATCTACTCAACATCAAGAGACCCTTTGCCGACCCTTCCTACTACGCGCTATATGCCGTCAGCCACAACCTTGATTTCGGCAACCGCCGGATGCAGGCACTTTTCAAGCAGGCCGGTTGTAACCCATTCACACGCGAAGCCGGCATCAAGGACGCGAAGCGCAACCGTTAGACCGATCAGGACTACGCCGTCCGATCAATCACGATCGCGGCATCCCCGGACTGAACCCGTCCAGCAGATGCCGCTCCAAGTATGGCTTTAAACCGCTTGCCCTCGTATAAAACAAAAAGGGCGCCCTTTACAGGACGCCCTTCGGGAATCAGACGAGCCGGCACTACTCAGCCGGTTCGAAATCCTCCAGCCCTGCACCGCAATCAGGGCAGACCCAGTCTTCCGGCAGGGCGGCAAACGCCGTGCCTGCGGCCACGCCGTTGTCCGGATCGCCGATGGCGGGATCGTAGATGTAACCGCAAAGATTGCAAACGTACTTCTTCATTTGTCCCCTTGTTTGTTAGTCGTTGATAAAACGCGGCCACTTATAGCGTACTTGCGCTATATGTGCAAGCGGAACCTTACCAGTTCTCGGCAAGCAGCTCGAACTGCGCCTGCGGATGCGCGCAGGCCATGCACACCTTGGGCGCCTCGTTGGCCTCGATGATGTAGCCGCAGTTGATGCAGCGCCAGACAACGGGTTTGTCCTTCATGAAGACCTTGCCACTGTCGACATTCGCCGCCAGCGCCAGGTACCGCTTCTCATGCTGGCGCTCGGCCACCGCGATCGCCTCGAAGATCTTGGCGATGTTCTCGAAGCCTTCCTCGCGGGCGATCTTGGCGAAGCCCGGATACATCTCGGTCCACTCGTAATGCTCGCCCGCCGCGCCGTGGCGCAGGTTCTCGACCGTCGAGCCGACAGGGCCGGCCGGGAAGGTACCTGTGATTTGCAGATCGCCACCCTCCATCAGCTTGAATAGCCGCTTGGCGTGCTCGCGTTCCTGGTCGGCTGTCTCCTCGAAGATATCGGCGATCTGCCGGAAACCAGCCTTGCGTGCCTCGGACGATGCGTAGGTGTAGCGGTTGCGCGCCTGCGACTCGCCGGCGAACGCCGCCATCAGGTTCTTCTCCGTCTTGCTGCCCTTCAGTGCCATGTGCTGCTCCTTCTGCTGTTGATTTTATACTTCTGCCATTACCGAACCAATACAACGCGCGACGTCGTTTATAATGCGTCTATTTTTACCGCATTTGGCGGCAGCGGTAAAGTAAACGCACGCCACGGGCATTCATATTTTGCCAATAAACGTGAAACCCTTTATAAAGAAAGACTTTTTTCACTATCCGCGAAATAAAACTCATCTAATCATCTTGTGGAATTCCTGCAGCGAGCGCACTGGCGTCTCGCCCGCCAGTCGAGCGGAAATACCTTCGGCCGCCGCGACTGCCGCCGCGACGGTCGTGATGTATGGAACGTTGTGCCGGATCGCGGTCTTGCGGATGTACGAGTCGTCCGTCACACTGAGCTTGCCGGCAGGCGTGTTGACAACGAGCGCTATCTCCTTGTTCTTGATCGCATCGGCAATATTCGGACGCCCCTCGTGCATTTTCAGGATCGGTATCGACACCACCCCATTGGCCGCAAGGAACGCCGCCGTACCCGCCGTCGCCCGCAGACTGAACCCGGCATCCCGCAGCCTGGCGGCTGCCTGGACCACCTGCTGAGAACGGTCACGTTCCGCGACCGTGAAAAGTACCGTCCCGCTGAGCGGAAGGGTGCTCTTGGCCGCATCCTGCGCCTTGAAATAGGCCAGACCGAAGGAGTCGTCCATCCCCAGCACCTCGCCCGTCGAACGCATCTCGGGCCCCAGCACAGGATCGACTTCCGGGAACATGTTGAACGGGAATACCGACTCCTTGACTCCGAAGTGCTTGATTACACGGCGGGTGAGGTCGAAGTCCCCCAGCTTCTTGCCCAGCATGATCTCCGTCGCCATGCGCGCCATGGAGATTCCGCAGACCTTGGACACGAGCGGTACCGTTCGCGAGGCGCGCGGATTGGCCTCAAGCACGTAGACCACGTCCTCGCAGATGGCGTACTGGATGTTCATCAGCCCCACGACCCCCATTTCCCGTGCAATCGTGCGGGTGTATTCGTAGATCGTATCGACGTGCTTCTGCGGGATTCCCACCGGCGGGATAACGCAGGCACTGTCACCGGAATGGACGCCGGCCTGCTCGATATGCTCCATGACGGCCGGCACGAAGGCATCCTCGCCATCGGCAATGGCGTCCGCCTCGGCCTCGGTCGCGTTCTGAAGATACCGGTCGATCAGGATCGGGCGGTCCGGCGTGACGCCGATCGCCGCCGCCATGTAGCCACGCAACATCGGCTCGTCGTAGACGATCTCCATGCCCCGACCGCCGAGCACGTAGGACGGCCGCACCATCAGCGGGTAACCGATCCGCGCGGCGATGGACAGCGCCTCGGCCATATTCACGGCCATACCGCTCTCCGCCATGGGAATGCCCAGCTTGCGCATGACCGCGTTGAAGCGGTCGCGGTCCTCAGCCAGGTCAATGACT
>CAZZBA010000056.1:11659-15510 GCA_964652765.1 uncultured Victivallales bacterium
GATGGTCCCGCCCGCCTCTTCAAGCCGCCGGGCAATATTCAGGGGTGTCTGTCCGCCGAACTGGCAGATCACGCCCGCCGGTTTTTCCTTCTCGTAGATCTGCAGCACATCCTCGACCGTCACCGGCTCGAAGTACAGCTTGTCCGAGGTGTCGTAATCGGTCGAGACCGTTTCCGGATTGCAGTTGACCATCACCGTCTCGTACTGCATCTCGCGCAGCGCGAAGGCGGCATGGACGCAGCAGTAGTCGAACTCGATGCCCTGGCCGATCCGGTTGGGCCCGCCGCCTAGGATCATGACTTTCCTCGGGTTGTCCGAGACGGGGACCGTGTCCGGCGCATTGTAGCTGGAATAGTAGTAAGCCGCATTATCGACACCACTGACCGGCACCGCGTGCCAGCCCTCGACAATCCGCGCCTGCTTGCGCTGCTCGCGAATCGCCGTTTCCGTGCTTCCGGTCAGCTTGGCCAGGCAGGCATCGCCGAAACCGTCCTGTTTGGCGACCCGCAGCAGGTTTTCCGGCAGCCGCTGCCCCTGGTAACCACGAATCTGCTCCTCGCGCTCGACCAGTTCCTTCATCTGCTCCAGGAACCAGTGCTTGACCTTGGTTTTCTGGAACAGGGATTCGACCGTCGCGCCCTTGCGCAAGGCCTCGTACAGCAGGAAATGCCGCTCGCTGGTCGCTACGGAAAGCCGCGCCATGAGCTCGTCGAGCGGCAGACTGTTAAAATCCTTCGCGAATCCGAGCCCGTCACGCCCGTTCTCGAGGCCACGGATCGCCTTCTGGAACGCCTCCTTGTAGGTCTTGCCGATGCTCATCACCTCCCCGACCGCGCGCATCTGCGTCCCCAGGCGATCCTCGACGCCCTTGAACTTCTCGAAGGCCCAGCGGGCGAACTTGATGACGACGTAGTCGCCGGAGGGCGTGTAGCGATCAAGGGTTCCATCCCGCCAGTACGGGAATTCCGGCAGTGACATGCCACCGGCCAGCTTGGCGGACACCAGGGCGATCGGGAAGCCGGTCGCCTTCGAGGCCAGTGCCGAGGAGCGCGAGGTGCGCGGATTGATCTCGATCACGATCACACGGTCACTGACCGGATCATGCGCGAACTGCACGTTCGTGCCGCCAACCACCTCGATGGCCTCGACAATCGCGTAGGCCGCCTTCTGCAGGCGCTGCTGCAATTCCACGCTGATCGTGAGCATCGGTGCCGAGCAGAACGAGTCGCCGGTGTGCACACCCATCGGATCGATGTTCTCGATAAAGCAGACCGTGATCATCCGGTTGCCGGCATCGCGCACGACTTCCAGTTCCAGCTCCTCCCAGCCCAGCACACTCTCCTCGACCAGGATCTGCCCTACCCGGCTTGCGGCAATACCCCGCGCCGCGATGATCCGCAGTTCCTCCACGTTATAGACGATGCCGCCGCCTGTGCCACCCATCGTGTAGGCGGGACGGATGACCACCGGATAGCCCAGGTCCGCCGCCGCCGTCTCGGCATCCTCGACGTTGTACACGGCCGTGCTGCGGGCCATCCCGATCCCCAGCCGGTCCATCGTCTTCTTGAATTCAATGCGGTCCTCGCCCCGCTCGATCGCGTCGAGCTTGACACCGATCACGCGGACGTTGTAGCGGTCCAGGATGCCATGCTTGGCCAGGTCCGAGGAAAGGTTCAAGGCCGACTGCCCGCCCAGGTTGGGCAGCAGCGCATCGGGACGCTCACGGGCGATGATCTTCTCGAGCGATTCAACCGTCAACGGCTCGATGTAGGTGACATCCGCCATTCCCGGGTCGGTCATGATGGTGGCGGGATTGGAGTTGACCAGCACGATCCGGTAGCCCAGCCCGCGCAGGGCCTTGCAGGCCTGTGTACCGGAGTAGTCGAACTCACAGGCCTGGCCGATGATGATCGGCCCGGATCCAATAATCAGTACGGTTTCGATATCGCTGTGCTTCGGCATCATGTCCCCTTTCGTTGCGTTCCAGAATCCCTGTCTTGTCGTTGTCTGCATCACACGCCGTCATACACCCAGCAGATCGGCGATAAAACTGTCCTTGGCCTTGATTTCCTCCGGCGTGAGGCCGTCGAGTTCATGCGGGAAGACGATCCAGCGGTCGGTCTTGCGCAGGAAATAGTCAGGCTCGATATCGGTCACATTGGACCCTTCCTTGTAAAACAGCGTGGCGATGCGTATCTGGCCGACCCGGGGCTTGAGTTCCTGAACGACCTTGCTCATGGTGCAGCCCGAATCGAAGATGTCGTCCACCACCAGCACCCTGCTCTGTGGCGTGATATGATCCAGCAGCCGGTCGAAGTGCTCCAGCTCCGGCTCGCCCAGCTCGCCGATCCCGCTGTAGGAAGTGGCCTTGATCGCGGTGTGATAGGTCGAGATCCCCTTGTAAAGCAGGAACTCGTGGATCACGATCCCGACGGGCGTCCCCCCGCGCCACAGCACGATCAGCACATCCGGCACGAAGCCTGAATCATAGATCTTCCGAGCCAGCGCAAAGGAATCGCGCACCTGGTCATCCGCCCGGATAAACGTCTTCTCGGTCATCACTCACGCTCCTGTCCGTCGACGTACGCTGCCGCACCGGCCAGCAAAGCCTCGGTGTAGGCCGCCAGCTTCACGACCGTCGGCCCGTAGCCTATCGAGTACATCTCTTCCTCCAGCGCCTGCGACAAGGCCCCCGCGGTCGCGAAGCGCGCCTCCGGCGACTTGTTCAGCATGAAGGTAAGGATCCGAACCGTTCGCTCGGTCAGACAAGCCCGGTACCGACGCGGATCCGGGATCTCGGCGGTCAGGATGCGAGTCACCGCCATTGCCAGGTCTGTACCCTCGGCGCGTAAAGGGCGCTCACCGGTCAGCAGCTCATAGAAAACCAGGCCCAGCGAGTAGATATCGCTCCGTCCGTCAACCTGCTGGCAGGAGGCCTGCTCCGGTGACATGAATTCCACGCATCCGACCAGGTCGTCGGAATCGTCCTCCATGAAATGCGCCGCCCGTGCCACGCCGAAATCGGTCAGTTTCACCTCGCCTTCCTTGTCGATCATGATGTTGCCGGGCGAGACATCGCGGTGCACGAGGTGCAGAGGCTCCCCGTTGGCACCGCGCCGGTTGTGCGCATACTCCAGCCCGCGCGCCACCCGGCTGACAATGAACGTTGCCAGGTCAACCGGAACCTCGCGGCCCTGCCTGACGTGCAGGGCCATGAAGGTACCCAGCGTCATGCCGTCTATATATTCCATCACGATGTAGTAGCCGCCTTGATGCCGTCCGAAATGGTGTATCTGGACGATGTTCTGATGCACCAGGTTCGCCACCAGACGGGCTTCCCCCACAAAGGAGGCCACTTCGTTCTCACGGGCGGCGAACTCGGGAAGGATGGTCTTGATCGCCACCCGCTTGACAAACCCCTCGGCCCCGAATTGCTGCGCTTCGTAGATCGAGCCCATGCCCCCGTCCGCGATCTTGCGGTTCAGCGAGTAGGTCACCGTGCCGAAAATGCTGTCGGTGGCGGAAACCGCAGGGGCTATGTCGATCAGGCCCGTCTTCGACATCACCATTTCCGACACGGTTTGCGCCTTCAGCAGCACCCGCATCTGGGAATCGCCCACCTGCAGCAGGTCCCCATCGTGAAGCCGCTCGCTGACGATGCGCCTGCCATTGATCCACGTGCCGTTGGTCGATCCGAGATCGGTGACAAACGAACCGTCATCGGCCACCTGCAGGCGGGCATGCAGCAGCGACAGGGCCGGATCGTCGATCACCAGGTTGTTGGTCGGGCAACGCCCCACCAGCACAATCCCGGAGAGGTTGAATTTCGAGCCTTTTAGCGGCCCCGCTTC
>CAZZBA010000056.1:15520-15906 GCA_964652765.1 uncultured Victivallales bacterium
AAAACACCATGGTCATGGGCGGGAGCGTGCCCTCGGTGACCTGCTCGCCCGTCAGCACGCGCCCGTCGTTCAAACGGTATAACGTCGTCGGGTCATTCCATTTGGCCCCGCAGATGTCGAAGGCCCTGCGCTTGGGGGTCACATACCCCCCATGGACATAGCCTACCAGGATCCGCGTGCCCGACGGCAAGGCATCGACCTGCTCGCGGGTCATCTCGCTACCCTGCCGCACCCGTCCGTCCTTCAGGAAGTAGATTGTCGTGGTAGACAGGGCCTCGTCGCCAGCCAGGTCGCCGACGCCGCCGCTTTCCTTGCCGAGCTCCAGCAGCCGTTCCTCATCGTTCTCGCGGGCGTCCACCGTGAAGATTGAGCCGTTGAACTTGATC
>CAZZBA010000057.1:0-15902 GCA_964652765.1 uncultured Victivallales bacterium
CAAGCTCATCCTCCAGCACGGGCAACAACCATGTCAAAAACATATGGTTGGAAATCACAGGCATCCGAGCTAATATCCCGCGCATCGGGTTTTGCAAGAGCCTCAATAGCTATATCTGGAGGTTTATTATGAGTTGTGACCATCCATCTGGAACGAAGCATGCTGTTAGACCTGCCAAAAACCTTGCCCGGCCGGGCGCCAAAGCCACCGAAGAAAAGCGCTGGTATACGATGTCGCTTGAGGCTGTTTTCGCCGAATTGGGCGTGTCGCCCGGTGGTCTGGAATCTGCCGAAGCGGATGGACGACGGAAAAAGTACGGCCTGAACGAGCTTGAAGAAAAGGGCGGACGTACCGTTTGGCACATCCTTTGGGAGCAGGTCAGTTCGGTGATGATCGTGACTCTGCTGATCGCAGGCGTTTTAGCGGTGCTGTTCAAGGGGGGCGGTGGTCCGCCTATCGACGCCATCGCGATCTTCTCGATCGTGGTTCTGTTCGTGGTATTAGGCGTGATCCAGGAGTACCGCGCCCAGAAAGCAATCGCAGCCCTGAAGCAGATGTCGTCGCCTACGGTGAAGGTAGTGCGCGACGGGCAGATTCGGGAAATGAACGCGCGCGACCTCGTGCCCGGCGACCTCGTGAAGCTCGAGACGGGAAGCGTGGTCCCGGCCGACTGCCGGATCGTGGAAAGCGTCAACCTGCGCATCCAGGAGGCCGCCCTCACAGGTGAATCGGAGCCGATCGAGAAGATTGCGGATCCGCTCCAGCAAGGGGACCTTCCGCTCGGCGACCGGAAAAATATGGGCTACATGGGGACCTTCGCCAGCTATGGGCGTGGCGCGGCGCTGGTGGTCGAAACCGGCATGCGCACTGAGCTGGGTAAAATCGCCTCTTTGATCCAAAACGTTAAAAACGAGCAGACACCACTCCAGAAGAAGCTCGACAAGCTCGGTAAAACGCTGGCGCTCATCGCCTTGTTCGTTGCCATCGTTGTTGCATTCACCGGCGTCTTCATCGAAGGCAAAACCTGGGCCGAGGTGCTGATCATCGCGATCGCTATCGCGGTCGCGATCGTTCCCGAGGGACTTCCTGCGGTACAGACCTTTGCGCTGGCAATCGGCGCTCAGCGGATGGTAAAACGCAAGGCTCTTATCCGGAAGCTGCCAGCGGTCGAGACGCTGGGTTCGGTGACGGTCATCTGCAGTGACAAGACAGGCACTCTCACCCAGAACAAGATGACCGTCACGGAGCTAGAAACCGTCGATCATCGGGTGGTCCTGGACACGCAGGCGAAGAGCTACGATTTCGATCCCGGCCAGACGGCACTTGCGGCGCTGCTGGGGGGTGGCACACTGTGTTGCGACGCCGAGCTAGCCCCCGACGGCGAAACCGGTTTTGGAGATCCCACCGAGGTTGCTCTGGTGGTAGCGGCTGCACGCTACAAGCTCAGCAAGACCGAATACGAAGCAGCTTTACCGCGCGTGGCCGAGATTCCGTTCGATTCTAACCGCAAGCGAATGACGACCGTGCACGTATTGCCTCAGGACGGCTCGATGCCGTCCACGGTCTCCGGCTTAGCGGCGGGACTGGATGGCGGCTGTCCGTTCATAGCCTTTACCAAGGGAGCCGCCGACAACATGCTGGCCATTTGCGACCGCGTGTTCAGCGGCGGGCATGCGAGACCCTTGACCGACGACGACCGGGCGAGGATCCAGGCCGCCAATAGCAAGATGGCCTCGAACGGTGTTCGCGTTCTGGGAGTCGGCTATCACGGACTTCCGGAAGTGCCGAGAGGCCAGGACCCGGGCAAGTATGAGCGTGATCTCGTATTCCTTGGCCTCATAGGCATGATCGATCCGGCACGACCCGAGGCGAAGATGGCGGTGGCCAAGTGCAAGACGGCCGGAATTCGCACGATTATGATCACGGGCGACCACCCGGATACGGCCCGCTACATCGCCGCGGAACTCGGTATAACCAGACCGGACGGGCGGGTTATCACCGGTGTCCTGTTGCAGAAGATGGGTGATGCGGAACTCAAAGAATTGCTGAGGGATGCCAGCATAAACTGCTTCGCACGCGTTTCGCCGGAGCATAAACTGCGCATCGTCAGCGCCCTGCAGGAGCTGGGCAACATAGTCGCCATGACTGGTGACGGCGTGAATGACGCGCCGGCTCTCAAACGCGCCGACATCGGCGTCGCAATGGGTGTCACCGGAACCGACGTCTCGAAGGAGGCGGCGGATATGGTGCTGCTGGACGACAACTTCGCAACCATCGTTGCCGCTGTTGAAGAGGGTCGTGTGGTATACGACAACCTGCGTCGCTTCGTAATGTTCTCGATTTCTGGCAATATCGCGAAGGTGATCATTGTCGCGGTATCTCCGCTGATCGGCCTCGCCACGATGCTTAAACCGATTCAGATACTGTTTTCAAACTTGCTCACCGATGGCTTGCTTGGCCTCGGGATGGGCATGGAAGCGGCGGAGAAGAACATCATGCAGCGTCCACCTTATTCGCCGAAGGAGAGCATATTATCTCGTGGTGTAGGCCGCCACATTGCAATTATCGGACCTGTTATCGGGTTCCTTCTTCTGTCGATGGGCTATTTACAATGGAAATTGCTCGGCCTCCCGAATATGCTTAAGATCGAGGACGAGGCGCACCGCAACGCGCTGTTCACCGACCCCAAGGTGCTTATGTGGGGAACGCTCATGTTCACAGCTCTTGGGTTGATGCAGGTGGGCCGCGCCTTCAGCTCACGTTCGTTCCTGGAACCGTTATGGAAGCAGCCTCTCCGTACGAACAAAGTGCTGTTTGGGATGCTCTTTACGGTCATCGTATTGCTGATGTTCGTAGTCTACACACCCGGCGTCCATACCTTCTTCTACGTCGTCGGCCTAAGCGGCGCGAACCTCGGATTGTGCATCGCGTTCGCCACAACCGTGCTCGCGATAATGGAGTTGTTGAAGGCTTATGAGCGACGCAACACGGCGGCCTCAAGGGCGTCAAAAGAAGGCAATGGGGAAGTGAATGCCCTGCCAGGCTCTGATATCGGCAATGATCCATCAGTATAGTGAGGGTGATCTTGTTGAAAGACGAGTCGGCTGGCATCACCCCGCGCTGCACATTGCCCAGCTCAAGCGGGACTACGGCAGCAAGCTGACCTTCTGGGGCGGGCTGAACACCCAGCGGACCCTTCCCCATGGGACTCCTGAAGAGGTCCGGGCGGAGGCCCGGAAGGAGCGTGATTTCTCGAGCGCACAGGGATGGCATGTTTTTGCGCCGGCCCAGGGGATCCAGGGCGATGTTCCGTTTCGGATATTGAAACCTAAAAAGAGCAGTTGAAGTGCGCTGCGCGCGCTCCAACTGTTTTTGATATAGGCCCGTGCTGGCTCATGGAGTGAGCCTCAGCAGCGTCTGATTGCCCTCGACGACCGGGGCGAGCACCTTGCCTTGCAGCCATTTCACGAAAGCAGCCGAGAGAATAACCGCCCAGATGCCCTCCCGGCTCAACTGCTCCGCAGTTTGATTCAGGCGACTCAGGAACTGCCCGATGCGGGTAAGAGCCTCCCGGACTTGATCTCATAAGGCGTGTGTCGAGGTAAGGCGGATTATCTTTCGCCGTCCGGTACTGACCATCCGCCCGACGGCATACAGCAGAAGAGGCCTTGAGGTGATCGCCTCCATGTGTTGTTCGGGCCGGGCCAGTCTGGTGAACACGTTCCGCACGCATGTATCCAAGCGGCTCTTTGGCATTGTCGAATTCCATTACTACGCCATCGCCGACGGGCTATCCTATTTCTTCAAGTGCTTTGGGAAATGGAAAGGCGGGCGAGAGGCGAGGAAGCAGAATGGCCCATCAAAACAGATTTTTTCCCCCGGTCTTGAGTTCGGCTAGAAAAAATGGGGTATGTCCACATGCAGTATTCCCTCCTTGGCAAAAACCGTTATCTGCTGCTACTCTTATCCGCCGGACAGCCTGCGTGCGGCCGTAAGTCTGATTTTTGGCAAGGTCAGTCCGCAAGGGGAATACCCGATTGAATTCCGGGTATGAGAGGACGTGAGATATGGATGGACATGACCTGAACGGCATCCTGTGTGGTGTCTTTGTGGCAACGGGCCTGACGCCGATTTTGACCTTCGCGACGGAGGCGGAACCCGGCAGGAGTGTCGTCCAGCCGCCCAATGTGGTCCTGATCCTGGCTGACGATCTGGGATATGGGGATTTGTCGATAATGGGGCAGAAGAAACTGAAGACACCCAACATCGACCGGATCGGGCTAGAAGGCATGGTCTTCAGCAATTACTATTGCGGGAACACGGTATGTTCCCCGTCGCGTGCCGCGTTGATGACAGGCCAGCATCCGGGGCATGTCCACTGCAGGAGTAATGCCGACAGCGGCATCTACGAGCACCTTGATCCCGCGATGGTGACACTGCCGCGACTGTTCAAGAATGCCGGCTATGAGACGGGAGCATTCGGGAAATGGGGGCTGGGGACTACTTGCGATGCGGGGCCGGCCGATCCGCAGGCGCATTGATGCGATGTTTGCAGTGTATGGGGAAGCCAGAGGACCGCCCACACCTACTATCCGTCGATTATCGTGCGGAATGGCAGGAAGGAGCCGTTGGCCGAGGGGACTTTCATCCACGACCTGATCATGAAGGATGCTTTCAGCTTCATCCGGGAGAAGGCCGGGACAGGCAAGCCCTTCTTCGCCTATATCCCGACAGCCGTGCCCCACGCCGCGATGCATGCTCCCAAGGAGCTCCATGAGAAATGGAGGAAGGTCTATCCGGAATTCGATTCCAAGGTGGGCACCTACGATGCAGGCAAAGAGTCTTGCCCACCGGTGACGAACCCGATCGCCGGGTTTGCCGCCATGATGGAGAATCTGGACAACCAAGTGGGTGAGTTGCTGGACATGCTCAAGGAGCTGGGGATCGAGGACAACACCCTGATCCTGTTCATGACCGACAACGGGCCGCATCTGGAAGGCGGGCATGACCCTGTCTTCTGGGATTCTAACGGACCCTTGCGGGGGTACAAGCGGGACTTCTACGAGGGCGGTATCCGCTCTCCATTCCTAGTGCGCTGGCCTGCCCAGATCAAGGCCGGACGCCGGAGTGATCACATCAGCGCGTTCTGGGATATCCTGCCAACGATGGCGGAATTGACCGGCCAACCGGTTCCCCCGCAGTCCGACGGGATTTCCATGCTGCCAACCCTGTCAGGGCAGACTGAGCGGCAGGAGATCCATGACTGCCTGTACTGGGAGCTAAGCACGGTCGGCGTTGGCATCCGCAAGACGGCCATCCGGCAGGGGAATTGGAAGGGAGTGCAAATTCATCGTAAAGGCAAGAAGGATCCCTTGGAGTTGTTTGACTTGGCGAGCGATCCGGGCGAGGAAAAGAACCTGGCCGCGGAACATCCTGGGATCGTGGCGCGCCTGGAGCAACTCATGAACGAGGCCCATCGCCCGGCTGAGGATGCGGTCCGCAAGCCGGCTGATAAATGAAAGGAAGACACGATGAGAAAATCCGTTTTACTTGGTCTGGCGCTGATTCCCGGCCTGTTGGCCGCCTACGATCTTGACGTCAAGACGGCGGAAGAGCTGCGTGTGCGCGATGGCCTGCCGAATTTCTTCGCCAAGCTTGAGCGAGGCGGCGCTATCTGCTTCGTCTACACCATCAGCGAAAACATGGTAGCCTCGCTTTCGGGCGGGAAGAATGTCAACTTCGGATCCAGCATGGAGGCCGTTGCGAACCGTTATGGTATTCCGACAATCGATCTCGGGCTTGAGGTGGTGCGTCAGGTCAAGGAAGGAACGCTCATATTCAAGGGAGAAAAGGCACCAGAGGGGCAAAGGATCTTCGCCGAGGACGGCACGCATCCCGGAGATGAAGGGCACGACATCTACCGCGACGTCATCGTAAGGTCGTTTGACGCCATGAGAGGGAGCGGTGCTGCCGGTCCGCACAGCTTGCCGGAGCCGATTGACCCGGGATCAAGGAAAGAGACCCGCAACGCGGAACAGAAGATGGGACGTTTCTTTTTCATACCCGAACAGGTACCGGGTGAGCACACGGTGCGTTTCGAGGTAAGGGGATTGCCGGATAACATGAGTTATTACGTAGGCCCGCTTCTCATCGTGGGCGACATTCTCCCCGTGTTGAAATGACTTCAGGTCCAGTCAGATGACATCACTAGATACTAGACAGTTTAAGTCCTGGACTGAGGCGTACAATGTCGTCTGGCGGAGCCAGAGCAAGGATGCTTCAGAGTCCATGCCTTGCGGCGGCGGGGATATCGGCCTGAATGTTTGGGTCGAGAACGGAGAGATCCTTTTCTATATGCAGCGGAGCGGGAGTCTGGCCGAACAGAATGAGTATCTCAAGCTTGGCCGTGTTCGCCTGCGCCTCGCCTCGGATCCGTTTGCCGCGCCCGATGCCATTTTCCGCCAGGAATTGAAGCTTCACGAAGGTAGCGTTGAGATTGAAGGCAGCGCGCTTGGATTTAATGGTTCGATGAACCGTTGTCTGGTGCGGATCTGGGTCGAGGTGCACCGTCCGGTGATTCATGTCGAGGTTGAGTCCGCCGTCACCATCTGCGAGTGGTCACCCATATCGCTCAGACGGACACCTTTGATGCCAATCTGGTTGGGGACAACTGGGCGGAGTTCGGCCCGGATTGGCGGCAGTGGGGTGGGGGGGACTTCACGGCCCAGAATCAGCGGCTGCTCTACTGGCCCTTGCTGAAGAGCGGCGACACAGATGTCATTCTGCCGCAGTTTGAACTGTACCGCAAGGCGTTGCCCGGGGCGCAGGCGCAGGCAAGGGCGAATTTCAATCATGATGGCGCGGTGTACTCGGAATACATTGGAATGTCCGGCCTGGCAATGGGCTACGGTTATGGATGGCGCAATCCCGAGGGGCGTGGTCGGGGCGAGGATCTGCCCTTCGGGGATCCGCGTGCGAATGCGATGCACGACCTCGGGGATCCGGTGGAAAAAGGGGTCATGGCCATCAAGGCCATTTCCTACCACTGGGAATCCCAGCTTGAGCATGCGTACATGATTCTGGAGTACCGCCGCTTCACGGGTGCGGACATCTCCAAATATGTCCCGTTCATCGAGAATGCGGTGGTCTTCTTTGATCAGCACTACCGCAAACGAGCGCAGATGCGCTCGGGGCGGGAACTGGACGAGAACGGGCATCTCGTCATCTATCCGTCCAAGGCCTGCGAGAGCTTTCGTGGCGCGACAAATCCCGCCGATGTTATCGCGGCGTTGGATGCCTGTGTCGAGGAGATCCTCACGCTTGATGACACCGCCCTCGTGCTGCGCGACAAGACCTTTTATCGCAAGCTCAAGGCCGCCATTCCGCCTTACACATACACCGAGGCAAACGAGACGGCACAGCCGCCGCCGCTAAAGGATATAGTTCCCGGCGGTGATCCCGAAACTCCCTATGCCAAGCCCGGAGTCAGGACCATCCTGCCAGCCAAGCAGTGGAACGCCTACGGCAATGGCGAGCTGCCCATGCTGTATCCTCTCTTCCCGTTCAACCGGTTCTCCCTTGGGCGGGATGACATACAGGTATTCAGGGACACCTATGAATACGGTAAGTTCCGCAAGGGGCGGCTCTGGAGCTGGCACCAGGACGGCATTTTCTTTGCACGCATGGGGCAGACCGAAAAGGCGGCCGACTTCAACGCCCGCAAGCTGGACGACAGCGACCGCCGCTTCCCGACCTTCTGGGGACCGGGGCATGACTGGGTGCCCGATCACAACTGGGGCGGCAGCGGAATGATCGGGCTGCAGGAGATGCTGATGCAGACCATTGGCGATGAGATTCGACTCTTCCCGGCCTGGCCGAAAGACTGGGATGTGGACTTCAAGCTGCACGCCCCTCAGAATACGGTGGTGGAGGGGAGTCTGCGCCATGGCAGGCTGGTACGGCTCCAGGTGGAGCCGGCCTCGCGGATGCGCGATGTGGTGTGTTGCGAGACCGATTAAGGTAGTGCCCAACGTTTGCCTCCATCCGCCTTCGCCAAGCTACGGTTTGGTATGCAAAGTTGGTGGGCGGCTGGTTGGTGGGCGGTGGGTATTTCTCCAGCTAATGTGACAATAGCATAAAAAAACAAGACAATTCCACCATTGCTAAGCCTGTATCGAACCAGATAGATTTAAGCTCTAGTCGTGGTGTCATCACAAAAGGTGTGGTTGTATAAACAGCAAGGAAGTGGATTATGGCAAGGATCAGCACGCGTATTTTGGTTCTCACCCTCGCGGCCGGTGTCGTATTGGGAGTGAATGCGGCCGAAACGAAGGATAATCAGCCCGCCAAGAAAGTCCGGGTGGAGAAGCCGCTTCCCAAGCCGGATGAACCTCTTGAGGGCAAGACAAACGGCGAAAAGTGGTGGCGCGGGAACTTTGACCGGATAAGCAAAGACATCAAGAAAATGGAGGGGAATATAGACATTGCCTTCGTCGGTGACTCCATTACGGCCCGTTGGGGCGGGGAAAACTGGACGAAGCATTGGGGTTCGTACAAGGCTGTCAACATGGGAATTGGCGGCGACCAGACGCAGAATGTTCTCTGGCGTCTGCAGAACGGTCATCTGGATGGATACAAGGCGCGTTTGTTCGTCGTCATGATCGGCACCAACAACCTTTGGGACAAAAAGGCCGAACCTGGTGATGTGGCGGGTGGAATCAAGGCCATCCTCGATTTGATCCAGTCCAGGCAGCCGCAAGCCCGGATCCTTCTGCTGAGCCTCTTCCCACTAGGCGAAAAGCCCAATCCTGGTCGCGAAAAGAGATCCGACGTCAACGCTCTGATATCCAAGTTTGCCGGTGGTTCGGTTCATTACATGGATATCAGCGCCAAGTTCCTCGAACCCGACGGCACCATAAGCAAGGCAGTTATGCATGACTCCCTTCATCTTGGCTCCAAGGGTTTTGATATCTGGGCAGAAGCCATCGGCGGCAAGGTAAAGGAACTTCTCGCCGAGACTGAATCCGGGCAGCAGCCATAAGTTACCCGCGGAACCCTCCTGATCATCAAGTAGTAACCTTCGCGAAAAGGAAAACCCGTCCAGCTTGCGCTGTGACGGGTTTTCCCGCAAGAAACGATCTGTCTTGATTTACTCCGCGGCCGGTTCTTCCGGTTCAGCCGCCGCAGCAGCTTCCTTCTTGAGCTTATGTGCCGCGGCAGCGACCTTGTATTCCTCCGGGCTTATGAACCCATCCTTGTCGGTATCATTGGCGTTGAAGCTGGCATCAGCATTCTTTTTGCCGGGTCTTGCGGCTGCATATTCCGCGCGGGAAACCTTGCCGTCCTTATTGGTGTCTGTTCGACTGAAATAATCATTTTTTGCATTGAATTCCGCCAGGCTCACGAACCCATCCTTGTCGATGTCCATGGCGGCGAACCTGGCTTCGAGGTTCTTCTTGCCTGGGAGAGAGGCCTGGAATTCCGTCAGGGAGATCTTGCCGTCCGTGTCGGTGTCGGCCTTGGTGAAATTATC
The DNA here is from genome assembly GCA_964652765.1 of uncultured Victivallales bacterium. Classification (GTDB taxonomy): domain Bacteria; phylum Verrucomicrobiota; class Kiritimatiellia; order UBA8416; family UBA8416; genus UBA8416. Next base: position 9,533 of record CAZZBA010000057.1, read on the forward strand.
CGTTTTCCTGGGGGCTTGCTTGTTCTCGCCATCGCCGCCCATTGCCATACCCGCCGCCAGCAGAATCACGCTCACGCAAGCCGTCATCGATGTGACCTTCTTCATCCTGTCTCCTTCTTGTTGTTTTCCCCCCGTTATAGGGGTTCGTTCAATTGACGCCTCATATTATCCGTGTATGGTGTTTTGACGCAATATGTTTTTAGGGCTTTTCAGGGTCTCGACAATAGACAGTTGAATTGACGAGGGGTGATCAAGGGGGATTCTTGAAAGGATACGACCGGCTTCCGGTGGGCGGGCCGACGTCGTCAGACGTTGGCGGCCAGCTTGGCGGCCAGGCCGGTGTAGGTGAGCGGGGTCATCGCGAGCAGGCGGGCCTTGTCCGCCGGGTCGAGCGCCAGTCCGCTTACGAACGCCTGCAGGGTCTCGCGCGTGACCGCCTGTCCCCGTGTCAGTTCCTTGAGCTGCTCGTATGGATTCTCGATGCCGTTCTTGCGCATGACGGTCTGGATCGGCTCTGCCATCACCTCCCAGGCGTGGTCGAGATCCTCCGCCAGGCGGGCGGCGTTGAGCTTGAGCTTGCCGAGGCCCTTGAGCGTGGACAGGCAGGCGATGAGCATGTAGCCGAAGGCACTGCCCATGTTGCGCAGCGCCGTCGAGTCGGTCAGGTCGCGCTGCAGGCGCGAGATCGGCAGTTTTTCCGCCAGGTGGCTGAAGAGCGAGTTGGCGATCCCGAGGTTACCCTCGCTGTTCTCGAAATCGATCGGGTTGACCTTGTGCGGCATGGTCGATGACCCGACCTCGCCCTTGATGGTTTTCTGGCCGAAATAGCCCATTGAGATATAGGTCCAGATGTCGCGGTTGAGGCTGATCAGGACCGTGTTCCAGCGCACCATCGCGTGGAAGAGTTCGGCCATGGTGTCATGAGGCTCGATCTGCGTGGTGTAGCGGTTCTGCTGCAGGCCGAAGTGTTTCTCGAGTATCCCGGCGGCGAGCGTTTCCCAGTCGACGTCCGGGTAGGCCGCGAGGTGGGCGTTGAAATTGCCTACCGCCCCGTTGATCTTGGCGGTCAGCCTGATGGACGCGATCTGCTCGCGCTGGCGCTGCAGGCGGTTGGCGAAGACGGCCAGCTCCTTGCCGACAGTCGTCGGCGAGGCGGTCTGGCCGTGGGTGCGGGCCAGCATGGGGACGTCGGCAAACTCGGACGCCATGGCCTTGAGTTTCCCGATGATACGGTCCTGCTCGGCACCGAGGATGGCGAGCCCGTCGCGAAGCTGCAGGGCATGGGCGACGTTGTTGATGTCCTCCGAGGTGCAGGCGAAATGCAGGAACTCGCTCAGCGGTGCCATAGTCGTCTTCCCGAGTTTCTCCTTGAGGAAATACTCGACCGCCTTGACATCGTGGTTGGTCGTCGCCTCGATCATCTTCACACGCAGGCCGTCCTCCGGCGAGAAGCTGCTGCCGATCTTGCGCAGGGTCGCCAGCTCCTCATCTGTCAGGCGGCGCGCCTGCGGGATCCCAGGCTCGGCGCAGAGCGCGGCCAGCCACTCGATCTCGACCAGTACGCGGTAGCGGACCAGGCCGAACTCGGAAAAGACCGGGGTCAGGGCGGAGGTCTTGTCGGTATAGCGTCCGTCAAGCGGACTCAGGGCGTTCAGTGCGTTCATGCGCAAATCCTTTCAATCGGGTTTCAGGGCACTTTAGGTTACCGTGCCCGTGATTTCAATGAGAATTGCCGCGTTTGCGCTTGCAAGACTGCTGCCCCCGGTATATCTGTTGTCTTGAAGCGAATAGGTCGGGGAACGGTTTGCGACCGCGGCGACGACAAGGGATTGCGATTGATGAAGGCAGGTGAGGATGCAGAGCGCCGATTACTGGATTGGGAAGTTGCAGTTGGTGCCGTTGCCGGAAGAGGGCGGCATGTACCGCGAGCTCTACCGCGCGGAGGAGCGGATTCCCGCTGATGCGCTGCCCCCGCGGTTTGTTGGCGATCGTTGCTTCTCGACCTCCATCTACTACCTCCTGCGTCATCCCGAGTTGTCGGCCCTGCATCGTCTGCATCAGGACGAGATCTGGCATTTCTACGAAGGCGATCCACTCTCGGTCTGCATCCTAGGTCCGGAGGGCGCGTGCCGCGTGGAGCACATGGGACGCGATGCGGAGCGCGGTGAGGTGCTGCAACTGGTGCTGCGCACGGGGGAGATCTTCGGCGCCTCGGTGGCGCGTCCCGGCGGCTATGCGTTGACTGGCTGTTCGGTCGCGCCGGGATTCGAGTTCCAGGATTTCGAACTTGTCGACCGCGAAACGCTGCTGGCGGCATATCCCGCGTACCGCGGCCTGATCCTGCAATACACGCGCGAGCGGTTTATCCATTAGCCACAAAAAGCAGGAAATTCACAAAAACTTCAACAGTCACGCTCCCATGCGCAGCGGCTCGGCGAGGACGCCTCGCCCTACCCATTATGCGATGGTAGGGCGAACCGTCCTCGGTGAGCCGCCCGTGGCGTGGGGCTTGCAACGCCTCGGACGCCAAGCCGACGTCCCTCCTGCTGGCATCCGTCAGTATTCCTTGGGCGTTGGATGTTATTTATTTCGACTTTCAGCTTTTCCCCATTTTTCCCGACTCACGGGCAGCGGTTGGGGCTGTGGTAAAACCGCTGCGAATCGGGGTGCGGGATGCGCAGGTAGGTAGGCGGACTGGAAAAAGCCGGTCCGGTTCTGTACCGGACTTGCCGGTTGCCGTATGGCCTGCAACCGAAATCGTTACCATAAAACGTCTCGAACCGGCGCGGCAGGCTTAGTGGCTGCCACGATCCGTCCGGACCTCGCAAGACGATCACGTCGTATTCAACCGGGTATCGGGATTCCCGTGAAAACACGAAAGAGGAGTTGCCCTGGGCCGACGGCTGATTGGGCAGGTTCCGGACCGCCTCCTGATACGCATCCTGCGGGCGACTGGCTGGCGTCACCCGCGCGGTCGGCGGCGGGACGTCGGGCTCGGGGAACCCAGGGGAGGGCGGCTGGCGGGCGAGCTGCTCCTGGCGCTGGCGTTCCGCCCGCAGTTGTTCGGCCTCCTCGGGTTGCAGGACCGGAACCGCGAAGGCATCGCTGTCCGTGCCGCTGGAGACCAGGACATCGTCGTCAATCCGCATGACCGTCAGGACGGTATCGGCCACCTGTAGCCGGTCGCCTGTCCGCACGTTCCAGGTCTGGCCCGAGGGCACGTCGACCAGGGTTGCCCGCCGGCCCGGCAGGCTTAGCGCTTGGTCCACGGTCAGGCGGTAGTGCGTCCCGTCCGGCGCAGCCAGCGTGACCGATCCTGATTTCTGCCTGCTGCTGGTGTTGAGCGAGGGATTGAACCGCTGCGTCTCGCCGGGCTCGAACGCGGTGATGCGGTACGGTCCGACCGACTCCCCGACGCGGGCAAAGACCGTCTGCCCGTTGCGGTGGTTGAACGCCAGCGTCCACTGCCCGTTCGCCGCCGGGGTATAGGTGGTAAACGTATAGTCAAACGTATCGTCGCCGGTTTGCAGGACCCGCAGCAGGGTCGCCCAATCGTTCGCCGCCAGCAGAACCGGCAGCGCCGCCGTGACCAGCATGATCCATAGCCATTTCATCCGATGGTCCCCCTTTCCGGTGATTTCCTTTTCCGATCGCTATCCGGCAACACCAATGTCATCACATCGCAATGGGATTGTACACGTTGCTGATCGGGATTTCCAGCGTCGATTCGAGTGATCGCCTTGCTCGACTTGCGAGGGCCGCTGCGGCGGGCGGCGGCTTGAAAGTGCGATCTGTTCCTGACAGATTCGCGTCGTGGAGGTGCATGTTCCAGTAGTGATCATTCCTTGTCGGATGACGGTATCGGCGCTTCGAGTTCGGCAGGAACCGTGAACCCCCAGAGTCTTGCTATGTTGCGGCCGATCTCGACGTTGTCGGTGTCGCCGCCGAACCGTTCGGCCCCCGGACCGTATGAATACATGGGAACCGGTGCGCTACTGTGGTTTATGCCGCCGTAGAAGATCACCGGCTCCGCCCCGGCGGCCGTGCCCAGGACGGCGGTGAGTTCCCCGGTTTCATGATCGGCCGTGCAGATGACGAGCGTGTCGCCATGCGCGGCCGCGTATTCCACGGCGACCTTGGCCACCCAGTCCGCGTGAATCGTGCCCATCGCGGTGACATTCGGATCGTTGCCATGCCCGCCCTTGTCGGGATAGGTGCTTTCCACCATCATGAAAAACCCGTCGGGATCCCCGGACAACCGCGTGATCGCGGTTTCCGTCAGTTTCGCCAGTGCCTTCTCGTCCGTCTTGAAAATCTTGCCCTCGAGCTGCCCCACGACCCTGGCCCCTTCGGGAACCGCGGTGAAGGCCTCCGGCGTCTCGATGAACTGGTAGCCCCTCGTCTCCATCTCCTTCTGGAGGTTGCGCTGTCCGGGCTGCTTGCCGTTCTGGATGAAAAGACCGCGCGAATCCGCATTGCCGATCAGCACGTCGAACCCGCAGCCGGCAGCATCGGCGATGATCTCGGGGGCAAGGCCGCGCGCCTCCTGGTTCGCGAAGAATACGGACGGTGTCGCGCCATGAAGGGGGTCTGACGTAATGATGGCCACGGACTTGCCCAGCTCCCGGGCGAATCTGGCGATCGATTTCAGCTTGATGCCTTCGGGCGCCATCGACAGGATGCCATTATCCACCTTCTGGCCACAGGCGATCGCCGTCCCGGCCGCTGCCGAATCGGTGACCGATGAACTCCGCGAATACGTCGTGCAGAGACCCGCTACCGGCAACTGCTGCATCACGAGGCGGCGCGTGTCGCCATGCGCCCAGAGCGACGTCAGGTCGTACGCTCCCTGCCCCATGCCATCACCGATGATGAGGATGATGTTCCTGGGCGGCTTGTCCGTCTTGATCTGCACAAGCGGTCTCGACAGCGTTGGAGCCATGAATTCCTGCGTCACGCGCCAGTTCGCCGTGATCGCGGTGAGTGGCAGGTCGTCGCCAAGGGCGGCGGACACGACCATCCAGACGAACCCCCGGGACTCCAGTTTCACGGCCTTTAGCCGGGACTCGCGCTTGACCGGGAATTTCGAAACGAACAGCGAGACCTGCGTGCTCCCGTTATACTCCGACCAGGTGCGCCAGGCGTTCGATCCGCTCCGGGGCTGGCTCCAGTCCATGGCATCGCGGCCTCCCCGGATATGCTTCTCCTCGGATGTCCCGTCCGCATACTCCAGAGTAAGCAAGCCGAGTATCTCGTTGTTGGCCGGGCACCATGCACCGGCATGCAGTAGATAGAGCATTTGCTCGCCGCCAGCGGCATCGACCGGTATCCCTGCCTTCTTCGGCAGATACGGCCTCGTCGGACCGCCAAGGACGATGCAGGCCTTGCCGCCCGTCGTCTCGTCGGAGAGAATCTCGAACGGGATGCCGGACAGCTCCAGCCGGCCCGGCTTGATCACATGGAGGTCCTGGACGCCCTGATCCGTCCAGCCGCCTTGCCGGTCATCGCCTTTCGCATCGGCGAACGCCGTGTTCGCCGCCCCGCCAAGTGCCACGGGAACCACGCCGGCTGTCGCCGGGGACCAGCCGGCCATCACGGCGACCGCCATTACAATGCCCGTCATCAAGTGTTTCATGTTGTGCCTTTTGTATTAATCTCGAGAATGATGATTTCTAGCGTGCGGACGATCGTAACCATGTCGCCGTATCACGGTCAATGCTTTCGCGCATCCATGACTGGAATGGCTCCGGAACAAACAGTATGGATGATGGATCAGGGTCGGGGACATTGGAATGGTGCCAGGACTGATTTATGTACTTACGCAAGATGCTGTCGCACTGTGGATAGTGCTTCGATCTCACATAGTACTTCCGGAAAACGACTACGGCGACGACTACGGGGGACGGCGGAATGGTGTTTGCAGTCGGGGGCGCGATAGTGTATATCCGCAGGCTATGCAAGAACAACTGACGACAGTGACGGATACCCTGACGACGTGGATGCAGGCCGCGTTCGCGGCGCTATACGGCGAGGCGATCGACGTGTCGGGGGTGGGGGTGGTGGCGACCGGCAACGCCGCGTTCGGCGATTTCCAGTGCAACGCGGCGATGGGGCTGTCCAAGGTGCTCAAGGTGGCGCCGAGGACGATCGCCGAGCGGCTGGTGGCCGAAGTCCCGCCGCACGAGGCGGTGGCCCGCCTGGAGGTTGCCGGCCCCGGCTTCATCAACATCTTCCTCGCGGACGCCTGGCTGGTGGCCCGCGTGGCCGCGCTGCGCGGCGACCCGAGCGGCGGCGTGCCGCAGCCGGGGCAGGGTCGCACGGTGGTGATGGACTATTCGAGCCCGAACATCGCCAAGCCCATGCATATCGG
>CAZZBA010000058.1:0-15815 GCA_964652765.1 uncultured Victivallales bacterium
CCCGCATACGCTCAGCGGCGTCCACTTCAATTTCATCGCAGGTTCGTCCGGGGCGGATGGCGCAAAGCAACGCTTTATGGAATTCCGTCACAAACCCGTAAAGCACCCGCTGCACCGGGGTGTAGATGCCGTTGACCGGCCACATGCGCGTGATATCACTCGTGTAGTAATGGTAATCCGGCGCACAGTCGGCCAACACCAGCTCACCATCCTGAAGCACACAATTGTTGGCACTGTAGTGGGGATTGACAATATTTTTCCCCGTGGCCACAATCGGCGCATACGAATTATCCCGAGCCCCGCCAGCCAGATACACATACTGCATGACAGCGGCCAGCTCATATTCCATGCCCCCGGGCCGCGTTACACGCATCGCCTCCAACAGGGCTTTTGCAGATAACGCCCCCGCAATCCGGAGTAACGCCACCTCGGCATCCGACTTGATCATCCGCATCTCATACACGCTCGGCGCGAGATCCCTGATCTCGATATTCGGGAATCGTTCACGCAACAGGCGTGCAAAATGGGCTCCACGGCTAGGTCGTCTGTCCCACGGATCCATCTCGATCTGGCGCTGTGCATCGGCGATGCTCCTGACGTCCGTCTTCAGTCCCTCGCCATCCCGCAGGAAGGTGTACAGCAAACGGACATCAGCCAGGGCCCCGGCCAGATGAGTCCGGTCATGCACAGCATCCACGCCTGTCGCTGAAATCGCCTTTGCCGGATCATCGGCAAGCAGCCAGACATCATTCGATTCACGTGATTGGGCAGCGCTTTCGGGCAGGAATAGCGAGGTGCGGCCCGTGTGGCCATTAATCAGCAAATACGATTGCGGGACTTCCACGCCGCATAGGTAATAGAAATCATTATATTGCCGGAACGGAGCCCGATCGTTCGGTGCCGGCGCACTGACAATCAGGGCATGCGCATCCGGCCCCAGTCGCTCGCAAAGCGCAGCGCGCCGACTTCTGTATTCATCTATCGATATCGATGGCACCTTCATCCTGCCTCCTGGTAAAATGAATCCGCTTAACGCGCAGCGATGCACTCGATTTCAACCTTTGCGCCGAGAGGAAGCTTGGCTACCTCCACGGTTGATCGAGCGGGCGCGTGATCACCAAAGCACTCGGCGTAGACTGCATTCATAGCGGCAAACTCTTTCATATCCTGCAAGAATACCGTTGTCTTCAGGACATCCCCCAGCGTAAGCCCTGCCGCCTCAAGGACTGCCTGCACATTGCGGAGCACTTGCCGTGTCTGGACCTCTATCCCTCCGTCAACCAGCTTCATCGTCTTGGGATCCAGCGGGACCTGTCCCGAGCAAAACACCAGACCACCACAGGCCTTCGCCTGAGAGTACGGGCCGATTGCAGCAGGTGCAAAATCGGTTTTGATTGTTTCCATACGAATCGCTCCTCTCTTTTATTATATGATCAATCGCCCAGGAACATCCGATAGACAGGGTTGTCCGTCTCACGAACACAAGGGTAGCCCAGCTCAGCGACAAAGGCTTCCAATTCTCGCTGTGATGCAGCAGCATCAGCCTGAATGCATTGCAGCCCGACAAGAACGTTCGCATAGCAGCCACCATGCTGACGGTATTGAAAAAGCGAAAGGTTCCATCGCTTGCGCATGCGCGAAAGGAATTCGACGAGAATGCCTGGACGCTCTGGCAGCTCAAAGCGGTAGATCTCTTCGGAAGCGTCTGTCCGCCGGCCACCAATCATGTGACATACGTGCAGCTTGGCCAGCGTATTGCCGGACATATCCTGAATGGCATACCCCTGATGGTGCAATCGCGCCATCAGCTCATCGCGTCCCAGTTTCCCTCGTTTCAGGCGGATACCCAGAAAAACATGCGTACTGTTGACCGACGTATATCGGTGATTCAGTTCCGTTATGTCGTAGCCACGCGTACACACGCATAGTTCAAGAAGACTACCGGGGCGCTCGGGAATCGTAACCCCTAGTAGCATTTCGCTTCCCTCTCCCACCGCATAACGCTCTGAAACAAAGCGTAATCGATCGAAATTCATATTCGCCCCTGAAACGATCGCCAGCAACGACTTACCCTGAACCCGCTGGCCTTGCGCATACTTTACAAGGCCGGCAAGTGACAGCGCCCCGGCAGGCTCGGAAATTGATCGCGTATCATCGAACAGGGTCTTGATGGCGGCGCAGATTTCGTCCGTTGTCACGGTAACCACCTCATCCACATACTCACGGGCAAGCGCGAATGGCAACTTGCCCACCTGAGCCACACTGACGCCATCGGCAAAAATGCCTGTCGTTGGCAACTTGACTCGGCGACCCGCTATAAGTGCCGCTTGCAGGCACGCGGAATCATCGGCTTCAACACCAATAACGCGGATCTCGGGGTGCACATACTTGATATAGGTGGCAACGCCGGCAATCAAACCGCCGCCACCAACCGGAACAAATACCGCATGAAGCCCGCGTCCCTGATGCTGGACAATCTCCATCCCGATCGTGCCCTGCCCCGCAATGATATCGGCATCGTCATAAGGGTGAATGAAAGCCAGGCCCTCACGCTCCGCCATGTCAACAGCAGACTTGCAGGCGTCGTCAAACCGGTCTCCCTGGAGGACGAGATGTACGTATCGTCCACCTAGCCTGCGGACGGCACGAACCTTGATCTCGGGGGTCGTCACCGGCATAAAGATCGTCGCCGCCAGTTGCAGCTTGCTGGCAGCCAACGCAACCCCCTGGGCATGGTTCCCGGCTGAGGCGGCCACAACGCCCCGCTTCTTTCGCGTAGCCGAAAGAAGCGCCATCTTCGTATAGGCCCCCCGCAACTTGAACGAGAAAACAGGCTGCAAATCCTCCCGCTTGACGAGCACATCGCACCCAAGCCGTTTGCCAAGTAACGGCATGGAATCGACAGGTGAATCAATAGCCACGTCGTAGACAGGTGCTGAAAGAATGCGTTTTATAATCGTGTCTGCTTGCATGGTTTACCATCTACCGTGTTTTGTATTCATCCAGCATGACCTTGTAACTCCCGACCGGCATTCCGTCAAAAATGCAGTTCGACGTCGAGAAGATATATGGCTTTCCAATGCCGCCGTGCTCCATACAGTATCTCACAGACCCACGGATCTTCTCCTCGTTCGTATCCTGCAGCATCGCGCATTCCACATTCCCCATGAGGAGCCAGTCAGGATATTTTTCTCTAACCACCTTGATATCCATGAATCCCTGCGGGTCAACCGATTGATACCCATCAATCCCAGTCTTGTGTATCTGGTCAAGAATAGGCGTCAGGCATCCATCGCTGTGAATCATCAGCTTCTTTCGGAGCCCATGCGCATAATCCACCAGCTCGGTCATGTAGGGCACCACAATCTCCTCGAACTTATCAGGCGAGACAAACGGCTGTGTGTTAAAGCCCATGTCCCAAGTGCCCAGCAACAGGTCGGCTCCGGCATCAACAAAGCGGCGAAATTTTTCCTTGGCCCTGTCGCACTTCAGGCGCGCCTCAGCCTGAATCGAATCCGGATCTTCGTAAAGCCGTACGGAAAAATCCATAATGTGATTTCCGTCCGGCATGTAAAAGACGCCTTCACCGTCATAGCCCACGACAAGCGCACGGTCTCCGATCATTTTTTTGCGGAACGCAAGCTCGTTCGGATCGTAACTTCCAGGTATGGCCGCCCAGCCAAGCTCCTCGACGCAACGTTCATAGATGTCGAAGTCATATTGCCAAAGCGCATCTCGCTTCTGCTGCTCCGATCCATAGACAGCATTTCGGATAGCACTGCGTGGCGGCATACCGAAGAAAGGCACCTGTATCTGGAAAACCAGTTCCCAAGTCGGCGGAAAATCCGGAATTCCCCCATCCAGCAATACCTGCATTCGCTCTTTGTTGGTCATATCTTCCTCTCCTAATTCATTACTTCTATCAGGGATACTGCATCAAGGTGTAGCGCGGCACTTCCGCCGGATCCGCCCCCGTGACCAGGATAATGATCACCGGCACCAGGGTCCAGACAATGACCGTCAACAGTTCCCCCATGATCAACCCCAGGAAAAGCGGACGTGCCTTGCGGTACGCCCCGCCCCCGAAGAGCCGCGTGATCGCCGTTTTCAGCAGCCAGCCCAGGAACACGCTGAACCAGAGCAGGTGGCCGATCGATATCCGGCAGAACAGGATGCCCACCGGATGGATCGGCCAGGACGGGAACCGCGCGCACAACCACAGCAGCCCGGTACCAATGCCAAGCCCCGCCACCTCATGGCCACGCTGCGCCGTGAAGAATGAATAACCCTCCCGTTCGGCGCGTTCCCAATCGTTGATCGAGGTTACCCCCAATTTTGCATCCGTGCTGACATCAAAATGATGGTAATTCATATTCAGGTGAACAACCCCGCAGACAATGAAGCCGATGATCAGGACCACGACCCCGCCGAGAATGAGGCGGCGGTGATGCGCTGCCGTCGCCTCGCGGTCGATCCCCATTGCAAGCGTCGTTATCACCGCCGCGCTGACCGCCGTCGTACGGGTCAGCAGGGCACTGAAAACCGATGTGAACAAAAGAATCGAGGGAGACAGCCAGGCCAGCGGGAACAACGCCGTCAAACCGTCGACACTCATGCGCCCGACCCACAAGGTCGGCACGCCGGTTTCCGCGATGATGCGGGCCATCAGCAGGGCCACCATCGCGCAGCCCAGCATCGCCAGCACGCTCCACCAGATCGGGGCACCCGCCCAGTAGAGCCAGAAGACAATCCCCGCGCACCCGAGCACGAACATCCAGCCAGCCAGTGAATTGCGGCGGGCCTCCGCCTCGTTGCCCGCCCGGCCCAGCATCGCGCGACCGACTTTAGCCCAGTGCGAGCGCCCCAGCCACAGTACCCAGCCGGTAATCGACAATAGCGCCCCGAATGCCTGATCCTCGACCTGTCCGGAGTTGTAAGCGGGAATGTAGGCGTTGCCGAGCGTGATATACCAGGCGTAGCCAAAGACCCACCCCCAGACGGAGATGGCATAACGGTTCGGGATGAAATACGCGACGCCCACCACCGAGAAAAAGATGGTTTGGGAGAAAAGGGGATATGCAGCATGGCGCATGAGGCCATCCGTGTAATATTCCTTCAGCGACCAGCTTAGCGGGAACGAGGGGAACGCCCCCGTGAACACATTCAAGCCGCGGAACGCATGGATCAAGAACACGACGATGCAGCCGATCCAGAAAACCCGGTTGTAGAAAATGGCCGGCAGCGTGCGCTCGGAAGCATCATCCGAATCGCCGATAAACGCCTGGTAGACATTCAACAGAGGGAACGGAAGCCGCTCGCTGTCCCGCCATTGCGGATAGACCACCCCGCCCAGCCCGATCATCATGATCCACATCGCCAGGATCAGCATCCCCCACGACGCCATCGGCAGCAGCCACGCTTTCCAAGGCACGGAGGCCCCCTCGTCGAGTTCATCGATAAACTGGTCGGACAACGGCGTCTCGTGCGTCACCACATTGCCCTTGCTATCCAGCGTGGGCAGCGCATCAGGGAAGAGTGCCTGGCGGAAATCCGAATTCGCGGCAATCCGCGCGGTCGTCAGGTTCTGGTTGAAATCCTGGTTTATTACGGCCACCATGCGCGGGAACATGCGCATCAGTCCGTTGCTGGGGATGATGGCGGCAAACAGCAGCAACCCCGATATCAAGGCCAGTTGATGCCGGTCGAGCATCCAGCGCCGCCCGAAAAGCCGCAGCAGCGGGTTCAACCCCAGCACCAACAGCAGCAGGAACGCGACCACGATCTCCGGCAGGTAGCTGTCGGAAATGTAGGTGTTCTTCAGCAGGAAATTATTGTAGGGCACGGCAACCCAGACAATGACAGCCCCCAGCAGCGCGATCACCACCGCCACCAAACCACGCCAGAAAGAATTTGATGTTTTCAAATAATCACGTTTCTATTCGCCAATGATCACCGGCAACGGGGACGAGCATAACGACCACCATCAGTTCCATGCGGACCTTCCGGCTCGACGCCAGACCACTCGCCCCGTTCAACATTCCGATCTCCTTAATCGACACCTTATTCGCGGCGGCAACCCTCCGCATTCAACCTTTGGCTGCGGATTTCCTGCTCGACCATGAAGGTTGCCAGCGCCTCGGGCGACTGCCTTTGCCGGAACGCCTCGAGTACCGGATCGTCATACTTGACCATCCAGGCGTCCAGCTCCCCGCGCAACCGTGCCAGGTCGACCTGATAGCAAGGATCATCGACCATGTTCACCAGGGCGTCGGGATCGTTCCGGAAGTCATAAAGTTCCTCGATCACGCGATACTGGAACAACCGTACGCGATCCGCCACCGCCGAATCCTGCGCACCCGCAGCCTGCATCGCGGCGAACGTGCGTCCGGCCTGCGACTCGTTCCTGAACTCGCGCTTACCATCGGACCAGGGGTTGAAGATATAGCCGAAACGCTTGTCCTGCACGCAGCGCATGGGGTAGCGGCCTCGCGCATAAGTCTCATGGAACTGCGTGAAGACACGGTCGCGTGACGCATCGCTCCCGCCCCGCAGAACGGAAAGGAACGAGCGGCCTTCAACACCTGCCGGGATCGGCACACCAGCCAGCTCGAGCAGGGTCGGCATGCAGTCGACCCCGCTGATGAAATGATCCTGGTCGTGGGAACCCGGCTTGATATGCCCCGGCCAGCAGGCAATCCACGGGGTACGGGTACTGTGCAGATAGCAGTTTGACTTCGAGAACGGGAAGGCCATCCCGTTGTCGGAAAGGAACAGGATCAGCGTGTCTTCATAGACCCCGGCCGCCTTCAGGGCGTCGACGATCCGGCCCACGACATCATCACAGCGCCGTACGCTGCTGGCGTACTCGGCCAATTCCTGCCGCACCTCGGGCAGATCGGGCAGGAAACCGGGCACCTGCACATCTTCCGGGGTGTAGACGCGCGAGGGTGGCGGGAAGGTGATGCCATCGCGACCGTACAACTTGGCATCGTTGCCGTGGAACGGCCGATGCGGGTCATGGGCGTTGGCCATCAGGAAGAACGGCTGCCCCTTCTCACGGGCCATATCAAGGAACTGCCGCGTGAACCGGTAATAGATTTCCTTGTCGCGCCCCCACCCCAGCTCCGGCATATCCTCATGGAAATCCCATTCGAACGCTTGCTTCGGCGTCGAATGACCGACCTTGCCCAGGATGCCGTTGAGATAGCCGACCTTGCCCAGTTCCTCGGGCAACAACGGCACGGCCTTGCCATCGATGTGATGGAACCCCTCCTGCCCGCTACGATGCGGATAACGCCCGGTCATCATGGCCCCGCGACTGGGCTGGCAAACAGCAATGGTGACATGGGCATACTCGAACCGCACGCCGTCATTCGCCAGGGCGTCGATATTCGGCGTGCATTCCGGCGTCCGGCAGCCGTAGACCCCGACCGAGTCCCAGTTCAGGTCATCCGCGGTAATCAATAAAATGTTCGGCTTCTTCATACTTCAATCCCGCAAAGTGGGGGACGCTTCCAGCTCCCCCATCGGGAGCAAGATGCTCCCGCCACGTTAATTTCCTTCCGCCAGCCAGTGGAGCTGCGGCCAGTGACTGGCACCGGTGTTAGGTTGCGGAGCCCCCGGCGTGCTGCGCCCCTCTTTCACGTAACGCGTCAACAGGGCCCTGAGCTCCTCGACGACTCCAGGATACTGATCCTGGACATTGTGTTGTTCGGCAATATCCGTCGAGAGATCGTAAAGCTGGATCGCGGGCAAACCGTCGGATTCCTCTGGATGCTCCGGGCGCGGCACACTCCAGCCGCCGGAATCCGGACACATCTCCAGTTTCCAGTTGCCTTTACGGATCGAGAATGAACCGTTGATGGAATGATGCACCGTCGCCTCGCGCACCGGCGCGGTTGCCGTGCCATCCCAGACGGGCAGGTTGCTGACACTGTCTTCCGCCGCCGTATCCGGCAGCTTGTATCCCGTGATCGCCGCCATGGTTGCCGTCAGATCACCGAGGCAGCAGGTCTGGCCGGTCACACTGCCCGCGGCAATCCGCTCGGGCCAGCGGACAATGAAGGGAATGCGGTGTCCGCCCTCGAAGATGTCGGACTTCATGCCCCGGAAGCGATAGCTGGGATGGTGGTTGCAGGCCGCCAATTCGTCGAAATCCGCCATGGGGGAGCAGCCATTATCGGCCGTGAAGATCACGATCGTGTTGCCGGTCAATCCGTTCTTCTCAAGCGCCTGCATCACCCGCCCCACCGTGTCATCGACCTGCATGCAGAAGTCGCCGTAGGCATTGGAGCCGGACATGCCCTGGAAGGCCTCGGTCGGCAGGATCGGCGTGTGCGGTGCCGGCAGCGGGAAGTAGATGAAGAACGGCCTGTCGTCACGGGCGTAGTCGCCGATCAGGCTCTCCACCTTGGCCGTGAGTGTCGGCAGCACCCCCTCGGGCTCGAAGTCGTCGCCGATCAGGCCGCTGCGCATGAACTGCTTGCCCTTCAGCCCCTCGAAACGTCGCGATGGAACCGAGGTCGCCCTGTCGTTCGCGATGTAGACATAGGGCGGCATGTCGAGCGAGGCGCTGATGCCGAAGAAGGTATCGAAGCCATGATCGAGCGGACCGTTGGTGATCGGCGCGGAAAAGTCGACCCGTTCCTCGTCCTGGTAGGTCGAGGCGATCCCGCCGTCCTTCAGTCGCCATTCGAGACCGAGGTGCCATTTGCCGATGCAGGCGGTGCGGTACCCCTGCTCGCGCAGCATCGAGGCCACGGTCAGGCGGCCATCCTCCAGGATCGGCTGGGAATAACCACCGGTAACGCCCTGCTTCAGGATGGATCGCCAGTTGTAGCGGCCCGTCAGGACGCTGTACCGAGAGGGTGTACAGACGGAGGAGCTGGAGTGCGCGTCGGTAACGCGCATCCCCCCGGCCGCCAGTTTGTCGAGGTTCCGGGTCTTGAACGCTGCCCTTTCATTCAGGCAAGAGACATCGCCATATCCCATGTCATCGGCGAATATATAGACAAGATTCGGTTGCGACTGCATCTTGTTCAGGACCCCCATATTACGTTCTCTCTCAAACCGGCGTCAACGCCAACGCCTCGTTCGCGGCGGCATCCAGCGTCACCTTGCCATCCTTAACGTCGATCCCGCCCACGGGCTGGTTCCCAGCATCGGTGATCCTGGCCACGGCCACACGGCGCACGTCCGCCCACGAGGATGGCAGCGTCCAGGTTTTATGCGCATACCCTTCCTGGCTGTAGGCGATGATTGTCCTCGACGGGCACCACAGCGCGGGCATGCAGATGTCGGTGCCATCCAGCATTGCTTTCGGATCCTCGTTCCCGTCTGGATTGTTCCGGTAGTACCAAGGCAGGAATATAAGACAGAATTCCTCCGTGAATTTAGGATGAATCCCGTTTTCAAAATCGAAACCAGGGTGACGAGCGTCCTTCATCGGATTGCTGCAGTAGAGCGAATCCGGCAGGTCCTCGACAGCGGTGCCGCCATGCCACGCCCAGGCCTGCAGGCCGACCATGCGGTCGCCGCGGAATCCGTCAACCCACTCGGAGGTGACATCAATCCCGCGGTCACGCCAGTAGCGGTAGATCTTGCGCTGGGTCGCCAACTCCTCATCCTTGGTATACCCGAGATACGGACTGATTGGTGCCTGCCTGTCCAGAGGGCGCGCGCCAAGGAACGCGTCGATATGAATCGTACCGCCCTCTCGCAGCTCAGGGATCATCTTGATGATTCCATCAATCCGCTTTTGCGCCATACCTGTCTTCCACTCCTGGGTATAGCTCATCTGGTACGACGCCATACCGCCCCATTCCTTGCCCTTGATAATCTGTCCATCCTTGTCCTTGGCAATGATGTCCTTCTCCACGTATTCATCCCAGAGCGGACTGTCCGGGTAGGCATCCATCATATTCAGGTGAAGGCTCACGACGGCGTTGTATTTCCGGGACTCGCGGATCAGCCAGCGCAAACTGTCGAGCGCCGTTTTGTCACAATCGCGCTTGAGATGGCGATTCACTTCGCTCCAGTCCGGATACTTCGAGTCATGGCCCTCATGATGCCATCCGACGATGTAGTTGATCTGGGGGACGCCACATGTCAGGTTGTACATCTTTCGCATCATCGCAAGAGTGTCTTCAAAGCGCTGGTACAGCTTATCAACCTTCCCATCACCGCCGCGTGTGCAGACCATGGTCAGATACACCAGGCTCTGATGATATGGCAGCAGCCAGGGCCGCTCCGGCTTCATCGTCTTTGTATAATCGTAGTAGGCACCCGAAATGTCATCCTGCATGAATCGTCTCCTGTTTATGTAAATGGTCCAGATAGACTAACATCCGGCAAACCCCGATGATAGCGCAAAATTGCGGCACAGACGTGCCCGCTTTGCGCCAGCAGCTTTAACGAACACTTCATGGTCCCCCTTTTCAAGGTAGACTTCCCGCACATCGAGAGCGCCGTGTATTTATTTAAAGAGCTGTGGGACCTCATATGGAAAAATAGCGTTGCGGAAGGGCTTCCATCCGGGCATGATCGTTGTCATGCGAAGATGGTTGCATATACGACGATCCGGCATCCCCGTACTGGCCGCAATCCTGCTGGTTGGCGGGGGACTTGCCGCGTTGCTGGCTCGCCTGCTGTCGCTGCCGCCGGTGCCGGAGCCGGACGGGCTCCCGGCTGTCGCCACTCGGCACGTGCTACCCACGCATGTGCCGCGACCGGAGTTCCCCGGAAGAACGGGACATGCCTTAACGGCGGCAGCGCCTGATGACGCACCTGCCAGTGCCGGGGCTCTCGCCGAGGACGCGATCGCGGGCGAGTACGTGCTGACGTTCTTCAATGCCCGCGACCGCGAGGCGTTCGAGACGCTGGCGGCACGACACGGCGTCCGCATCCTCGACCGGCTGGCAATCGCCCACGCCCTGCGCATCGCCGTCCCCGATGCGGCAACCCTGCGCACCCTGCTCAAGTCGGCACCGGCACCGCTGACCCTCCTGCCTAATATCCATGTCCGGCTGCCACCGTTGCCGGAAGGCCCAGCCGCAGAAGCCCCCGCCACACCTTACGCCAGCTTCGGTACGGCGGCCCTCGACTGGCTGGGGGTCCCCAATCCCGGGGACGAATGGGGCTCGGGCATCCGCATTGCCGTATTGGACACGGGCATCCCCGCCGGATTCGACGGTCGCGTTACCACCCGGATGGACCTGACCGGAGAGGGGCTCGGCCAGGCCACTCACGGCGGCGCGGTCGCCTCGCTGATCAATGGTTCGCAGGGTATGGTGCCCGGTGCCGAACTGCTCGATATCAAGATCCTGCCCGACAGCGGCACCGGCGATGCCTTCACGCTGGCCAAGGGTATTATCGAGGCCGTTGATCGCGGGGCGGACGTCATCAACATCTCGGCTGGTACGCGCGGTGACAGCGAAATCCTGCAGGAGGCGGTCGGCTATGCTCTCGAGCGCAACGTGCTGCTGGTCGCTGCCGCCGGCAACGACGGACTATCCGGCGTGGCCTACCCTGCCGGGTACGATGGCGTGGTAGCCGTCGGCGGCGTGGATGCCAACGGACGGCATTTGTATTTCTCGAACACGGGGGTCGCCGTGGATCTGAGCGCACCAGGGGTCGGGGTCGCGGTGCCGGCGACAGGTACGGACGGCAGTCTGGCCGCGTTTTCAGGCACCTCGGCCGCCACCCCGTTTGTCAGCGCCGCCGCCGCACTGCTGCTGGCGGAATCACCTGCACTGACACCGGCGGAAAGCCTCGCGCTGCTGCAACACTACAGCAATGACACCGGAGCTCCGGGCACCGACGAGGCCACGGGGGCGGGCATGCTGGATGCAGGACGGCTGCTGGCTCGGAACGAGCCCGGTCTGGTCGACATGGCGGCGATCAGTCCCTATGTACGGCGCGATGGCGAGCGAGTGCTGCTGGACGCGTTCGGCCAGAACCGCGGCACGGTCGCCCTGCACGAGGTGGCAATGGACATCATTCTTGACGGACGCACGCAGACGCTGCGTTTTAACGATGTCGGGATCGGGGCGACCACCGCGCACACGCTGGAATTGCCAGCCGATGAATTTGACCGCGATGGCGCGGATATCACCGTCCAGCTTCGTACCATTGGCCAGACAGACACCCAGCCGCAGAACAACGCCATCCGGGCAGTCATGCTGCCACTGGGGCCCTAGTCAGGCCGCATGCCTCTGCTCCGCTCGGCTCACCGAGGACGGTTCGCCCTACCTTTCAGGTGCAGACAGGTAGGGCGAGGCGTCCCGCCGAGCCGTGAGAATGGGATCGACTGAGGGTAGTGACAACGTCACGCGCCAGCCGCCCCCAGGCCGAAGAAGCGGCGGATGCGGCGACCCAGCGCCCTTGCGGAATCCGCATCGGACGCGATTGCCTCACCCTGCCCGCCTGCCGCCTTTGCCAGGGATTGGGCCGCGCTTTGCTGGCGGTTGGCCAGCACGGCGGCGAATTCATCCGCCAGGGCGCTGTTGGCGGACAATATTCCCTTCAGCTCGGTATGGCACAGCGCCAGCACCGTGCAATCGCGGTTCGCCGTGATCGTCGCGTTGGTCTTCTCGCCAGTCAGGAACGACATCTCGCCGAAAACATCACTCTTCGCCAGCGTGGCGACGGAGGTCCGCCGTTCGCCCTGCATCACCGACACGTCAACCTGGCCATCGACAATGATGAAGAACTGGCTGCCGGCACTGCCCTGCTCGACGATCACCTCGCCGTTGCCGTAGACGCGCTCGGTGAGCGCGGCGGCAATTTGCTGGCGCTCGTCCGGCGAAAGCGGGCTGAACAGGTCGATGGTATCGAGCAGCGCCGCCTTGCGCAGGCGCTCGGCCTCTACCTGCGCACGCTCATCCTCGACCGTGACCTGGCGCATGTTCACGTCGCGGATGGGGAACGGGATCGAAATGCCGTGGCGCTTGAAGCTGTACCAGATCCGAGTCATGATCTGACTGCTGATCTCCTCCTGCTGTTCAAAATCGTTGATGTAGAACTTGATGCTGTAATCGATCGAGAAGTCGTTGTAACGCACCAGCCGGATACGAGGATCCGGAGAGCGCAGCACCTCGGCAACCGATTGGAGCGCCTCCATCAGGGCCTCATGCGCCTTGGCGGGTGCCACGCCGTAATTCACACCGACATCCACATAGGCCGCATGAACCGTGGTCGGCTGGGAGTAGTTCGTGATGGTTTCCCGCGCGATGGCGGCATTGGGGATCGTGATGTAGTCCCCGGTCTTGGTCCGCAGACTGGTCGCGCGCCAAGTCATGTCCACGATCCTGCCGGTATTCCCCGCGATCGTCACCCAGTCGCCGATGGCGAACGGCGACTCGGTGTTCAAGGCCAGTCCCGAGACCAGGTTGCCGAGCGTATCCTGCGTGGCGTTGCCGAGAATATAGCCGACGACGATCGACGAGACCGCCAGCACGTTGAGGTTCACATCCGGGAACAGCGAGCGGATGATCACCAGCAACGCCACCGCGGAAAGAAGCCAGCGGAAGATGTCGCGGACCACTACCGGGACGCTGACGGTCTTACGGCGTGCCAGGATGAAATCGAAAAACCACGCATCCGCCAGCCGCACGGCCAGATGCACACACATGTAAATCAGCGCCGCCAGCAGCACCAACGGCACCCGTGCATGGACACGGGCCAGGATTGGCGACAGCAACAGGTTCAGCGGCAGCAGAACGATCAGCAGATGCATGGCAATCGGCGAGCTTGCCAGCAACCGGATCCGGTGCCGTAGCAAACGGTACAGCACGAACAGCAGCGCGTAGGAAACCACGGCAAGCCCGGCATTGAGAACATCGGTTGGAATCGTAGGCATAAACATATTTCCTTTGGGTCATATCATTATGGCCGGCGGGATTTTTTGCAATTGAAAAGTAAACGGGTTGACACCGCCCCCCGTCAACGCTATAGTCCCGCCCATCGTTGAAGACGCATACCCGTTAGCGTAACGGGCGTATATCCTTCCGCGGGCGATTAGCTCAGTTGGTTAGAGCACTACCTTGACATGGTAGGGGTCACAGGTTCGAGTCCTGTATCGCCCACCACCTATGGAGGAAAACGGCACAGGAAAGGATTCATTCATGACCAGAACATCGCTTGGCGGATGGCTTGTGCATGTCATGCGCAAGGCGGATGGCGCCCTGTCCCTGGAAGAGGGGCTGCACGTCATCATGGACAGCATGAAATCCTATTTCCCCTCGCAAAGCGTGGCCGTGATCCTGATCGACGAGGACACCGGCGAGCTGCGCATCAAGATCTCAAGGCAGATCAGCTACACCTATGTCAAGCAGTACCACAAGGCGGCTCCCAGCCCGACGGCGGAGCAGGTGGTGCTCGAGCAACGTCCCATCCTGCTCAACGATGTGGACCGCAATTCCGTAGTCTACCAGAGCCTGAAGCTGGAACACGACTTCACCTCGGCAGTCATCGCACCGGTAGTGCGCAACCAGCGCGGCGTCGGCTACCTCTTCTGCGACCGCGCGGACCATGCGGTCTTCGACGAATCGGACCTGCTGCACCTGCAGGTGATCGGGATGCTGATCGGCTCGATGATCGAGCGTTTCGACCTCATCCAGGCAGGCAAGAAACTCTCGCAGCTCGACGATGCCACCCATGTTCTCCAGTACAAGGCATTCATCCCGGCCCTCGGTGTCGAGCTTGAACGCGCGCGGGCCCATGGCTACGGGGTCGGGGTGGCGTTGATCGCCGTCGAGGCCTTCCGCAGCTATATCGAGACCCACGGTATCGACCAGGCCCACGCCCTGCTCGCGGAGGTGGCCACCATCGTCAAGGGCAATGTACGGGAGATGGATGTGATCGCCCGCTTCGGGGCCGACGAGTTCGTGCTCTACCTGTCCGGCATGACCGAGAGCGAGATCCGCACAAAGCTAGACCAACTGGTCAACGCGGTCAGCGAGCAGGCGGCCGGCCAGGGGGACGGCGGCATCAACGTGACCATCGGTGCCCTGGCCCTGGTGCCGACCGCGGAACAGAAGCGGACCCTGCAGGACATCCTGGGGGCACTCGGAAAGAACCTGGTGATCGCCAAATCCAAGGGAGCAGGCACGGTGGAACTGGGGCCGCTGCCGGACGAGATATTCTAGAAAGGAAATGATTATGGCAGAGGAACTTCAGGGACTACTGGACCGTATACAGAAGGACGGTATCGAGCGGGCCGAGACGGAAGCGGCGCAGATCACAGCAGACGCGAAGGCCAGGGCGAAAGCCATCGTGGCGGAGGCCGAGAACCAGGCCAAGGCGCTTCTTGCGAAGGCGGAGGCCGACAGCGGGCTTTTCCGGCAGCGCAGCGAGAGCGCGGTCAGCCAGGCCGCGCGGGATGTGATCCTCTCGGTGGGCGAAGCCGTCACCGAGACCCTGCAGGCGATCGTTGCCCGACAGGTGGATGCGGCCATGAATACCGATGCCCTGCCCGGCTTCATCCAGGAGGCGATCCGTGCCTATGCGTCCGCGCAAGGGGACACGGCCATCGAAGTCCTGCTCAGCGAGCAGCAGAAGGAGGCGGTCACCGCCTATTTCATGAAGGCCTTCGCCGGGAAAATGAAGGGCGGGCTGACCATCCGCGGCAGCCGCGGCGTGATCTCCGGCTTCACGGTGACGCTCAAGGACAGCGGCGTGCAGCATGACTTCACCGGCGAGGCCCTCACCAGCGCCATCGGACAACTGCTCCGCCCGCAACTCGCCAGGATCGTCAGCGACGCCTTGCAGAAAATGGGGAAGACCGCCACGAAATGAACTGCGTCTACCTCATCGCC
>CAZZBA010000059.1:0-11799 GCA_964652765.1 uncultured Victivallales bacterium
TGCTCTGCCATTTGGCCATCTGGTTGAAGATCTCGTCGCCGGCGCGTCCCATGAAGTCGCAGTACATCAGCTCAACCAGAGCCCGCCCGCCCTCGAGGGCGTAGCCGACGCCCGTGCCGACAATCGCGGCCTCGGAGATCGGCGAGTTGAACAGGCGGTTGTACGGCAGCGCCTCGGTCAGGCCGCGGTAGCAGGCAAATGCCCCTCCCCAGTCGCGGTTCTCCTCGCCGTAGGCCACCATCGTCGGATCTTCCTTGAACCGGTGCAGCACCGCCTCGAAGATCGCGTCGCGATACTGGTACATCTTGTTCTTGGCAACAGGCTTGCCGTTCTCGAAGGCGGAACGCACGCGCCGCGCGATCTGCTGGACGCGCGGGTTATCATCACCGGCATCGAGCAGTTCCGGCTTGCGGTCGTCGAGCACCGGCTTGCGCTGGTTCGAGAACATCACGCCCTCGATAAAGCGCGGTTCCACATGCGGCGAGACGCTGACGTCAATCGCCAGCTTGAGCGCCTGCGTGGTCACGCCGGCAAGATCCGCGCGGATGGCATCGAGTCCCGCGTCGTCCAGCACCTTGGCCTTCTTGAGTTCAGCGGCGAACCAGTTGATCGAATCCTGTTCCTGCCACATGTCCACTTCCTCCTTGCCACGGTAGGAGGAGGCATCCGACGGGGAATGACCGGAGTAGCGGTAGGTCAGCGTGTCCAGCAGCACAGGACCCTGACCTTTCTTCAGGATCGCCGACTTGCGCTTGATCGCATCGGCGACCGCCAGAGGATTGTAGCCGTCGACACGCTCGGAATGCATCGCCTCGGGATTGACACCGGCGCCCATGCGGGCAAGGACGTCAAAGCCCATGGTCTCGCCGGAGGTCTGTCCGCCCATGCCGTAGAAGTTGTTCATGAAGTTGAAGATGATCGGCAGCCCGCCCTTGTGCGCCTTGGGCCAGAGCGTCTTGAACTGCCCCATAGCCGCGAAGTTCAAGGCCTCCCAGACTGGGCCGCAGCCCATCGATGCGTCGCCGATGTTGGCGATCACCAGTCCGGACTTGCCGTTGACCTTCTTGAACAGCGCCGCCCCGGCGGCGATGTCGGCCGAGCCGCCGACCAGCGCGTTGTTCGGGTAAATGCCGAACGGGGTGAAGAACGCGTGCATGGAACCGCCCAGACCGCGGTTGAAGCCGGGCTTGCGGGCGAAGATCTCCGCCAGCGCCCCGTAGACGAGGAACTGACGTGCCAGCGTCTTGACGTCGCCGCCCTGGACGTGCTTCTCAACGATGGAAAGGCACTCGCCGCCCATGAAGCCCTTCATGATGCCGAACAGGGTATCGTCATCGAGCTTGCGGATGGCCGACATGCCCTTGGCCAGGATCTCGCCATGCGAACGGTGCGAACCGTAGATGTGATCCTCGACGCCCAGGTAATAGGCCTGCCCGACGGCGGACGCCTCCTGCCCCATGGACAGGTGCGCGGGCCCGGGATGGTTGTACTGGATCTCGCGATACGCGCCAGCGGTCTTGATCTCGTTGAGCATGAACTCGAATTCACGGATAAGCATCATGTCCTCGAGCATGCCGATGACGTTCGCCTTGCCCAGCTTCTTTACTTCCGCCGCCACGGTCCCCTTGTATTGGTTCAGCGGCACTTCCGGGAATGCGAGCATTCCTGGTTTACGTTCCTTGTTCGGATCGACAATCACAATCTTTGGCATGTTTTTTCCTCTTAGTGCTTGGTGCTTTGTTCTTGGTTCTTTGCGACTGATTTTGCACAATCATCAACACATAATTATTTTTGTGACTTATGTGCCTTTTGTGGCTAATCAGAATCTCTGTTTTCTGCTTGGTTCAGTCTTCGGTCTTCAGTCTCATCAATGTATCATCAATACGGTTTCGCGGATCAGTTCCGACACGGTCGGATGCGGGAAGACCAGATCCTCGATCTCCTTGACGCGCATCTCGCTCTCGATCATCGCCACCGCCCCGAAAATCATTTCCGAGCAGGCACCGCCAATCATGTGGACACCCAGCAGTGCCCCTGTCCCGGCATGGACGACGACCTTGCAGACCCCGCGTCCGTCGGCATTCTCGGCGAGAAAGCGTCCGCTGGCGGTCATCGGCCGTTTCGCGGTCTTTACCGGGATGCCCCGCTCGGCTGCCGCCGCCTCAGTCAGTCCGACAGTCGCCACTTCCGGCGTGGTGTACACAACGCCCGGAATGGCATCGTAACGCATCCGGTCGGGCCGCCCGCAGAGGTTGTGTACCACCACCTCGCCCATGCGCGAGGCGGAATGCGCCAGCCACTGCCGGCCCGTGCAATCTCCAATGGCCCAGATGCCGGGCACGTTCGTCGCGCAGCGGTCATCGATACGGATACCGCGCCGGTCGAAGTCGACACCTACCGTCTCCAGTCCCAGATCAGCGACATTGCAGGTGCGCCCGGTCGCCACTAGCACATGACTGGCCTCCAGCGTCTGTTCCTTGCCCCCGGCGGCAAAGGTCACAGAACCTTTGCCGATCGAAAGTACACGTGCGCCCAGATGGAATGTGATATTGCGCTTCGCCAATTCCTGGCGCAGCATCTTCGCCACCTCGGCGTCCACCGCCGGACAGATCTCGGGCAGCATCTCGACCACCGTCACCGGTACGCCGAGTGTCCCGAAGAAACAGGCGAACTCGCAGCCGATCACGCCACCGCCGACAATGATCAGCTGCTTCGGCATCTGCTCGAGATCAAGCAGCCGCGTGGAATCATAGACACAGTCGTTGTCGATGCCCGGGATCGGCGGCCTGGCCGGCGAGGAGCCGGTGGCAATCAGGATATCGGTGCCCGTATAGCGCTTGTCGCCGACCTGCACCTCGTGGTTCGAGGCCAGCTTGGCGCTGCCCTCGACCACGGTCACCTTGTTCATCTTCATCAGGCCCGCAATGCCCTTGCGCAGCGTCGCGATCACTTCGCGTTTCCGGCCCATCGCCGTGGCCAGGTCGAACTTGACCGACTTGCTCGTCACGCCATAGGCCTCGCCGTGCGCAGCATAGTGATACACCTTGGCCGAGTTGAGCAGAGTCTTCGAGGGCACGCAGCCGCAGTTGAGACAGACACCGCCCAGGTGCCCCTTCTCGATCAGCAGAACTTTCTTCCCCTGCTCGCCTGCCCGTTCGGCCGCGACATACCCTCCCGGCCCGCCCCCGATCACAATCAGATCATAATCCATAATTACCCCGCTAACGACAGTTCGACATGCTCCAGGCCCATGCACAGCGCCTTGAGGAAGCGCGCGGCCGGGGCGCCATCGACCACCTGGTGATCCACGGTCAGGCTCAGGTTGATCGCCTCTACATGCTTGACCTCGCCGTCCTTGAGCACCGGCTTGAGAAACAGCGCGCCGACACCAAGGATGGCAACTTCCGGCACATTGACGACTGGCGTGAAGCTCTCGATCCCGAGCATGCCCATGTTGGTGATCGTGAACGTACCCCCCGTGAGCAGATCCGGATTGATGCCGCCGGTCTGGCAGGACTTGACCAGCGGCTTGATGGTCGAGGACAGCGCACTGAGCGAGAGCTTTTCCGCCCCATGCACCACGGGCACCATCAGGCCCCGTTCGGTATCGGTCGCGATCCCGAGATTGACGCTCGGGTACTGCACCGTACGGTCGCCGAGGAAATGGGCGTTGAGGTCGGGGTGATGCCGCAGCGTCTTGATCGTGACAAACGCGATCAGGTCGTTGACCGTGATATTGGGGAGGCCAAGCGTTTCCGCCTGCGCCTTGACCTTGGCACGATAGGCAAGCAGCTCACTGGCGTCGAAGCTCATGTTCAGCGTGATCTGGGCCGTACCGCCGAGCGAGTCGCGCATACGCTGCGCGATCAGCTTGCGGATACCCTTCAGAGGGATGGTGACTGCCGTGCCGAGCGGCGCGGAAGCAGAACCCTGAGCCGCGACTGCAGGAGCCGCGGCGCGCGCGGCGGTCAGATCCGCCGCCAGCACCATGCCGCCCGGACCGCTACCCTGCGCGGGCGCCGCTACGCCACCCTCGCGGGCGGCAGCCTTAGCTGTCCAGCCCATTCGCGGTTGCGAAGCCCCAGCCCACAGCACATCGCGCTCGATGACGCGGCCACCAGGGCCACTGCCCGCCAGCGCGGCGGCGTCCACCGCATGTGCGGCGGCGGTATTGCGCGCACGCGGACTCACACCGACAGCCGTATTTCCAGCCGCTGGCACAGCAGAGGCGACCGACGCGGGCGATGCCTGCACAGACGGTGTCGATACGGCCGCGACCGGGGCTACCGCTGCCGGGGCCGCCCCGGCTTCCACAGGACGCAGCGTGGCGGCATTCTCGCCGGGGTTGCCGATCGCGGCGATGTTCATCAGCACGGGAATATCCGCACCCGCCTCGAAAAAGAGTTCCAGCACGGTACCGTCTGCCGGGCTTTCGACCTCGAAGACAGCCTTGTCGGTCTCGATACTCGCGAGCGGATCGCCCTTGGTGACGACATCACCGGGCTTCTTCAGCCATTCGACCAGGATGCAGCTTTCGACGGACTGCCCTTGACGGGGCATGATAACAGGTGTTGCCATTTCGAATCCTTCGTTCTTGGTTCTTCGTTATTGGTTGTTGGACGTTGGATATTCAGTCTTCAGTCTTCCCTATCGCATTTCCTGGCCACCGGTCACATTCAGTGCCTGGCCAGTCATGTAGGCGGACTGCTCGGAAGCCATGAACACCACCAGGTTCTCGACATCCTCATAGACACAGCCGCGCCGCAAGGGAACCTGGTTGACGTAATGCGCCTTGACGTCCTCCAGCGTCTTGGCCCCCGGCACCTTGCCCGCTTTGAAATACTGCGTGAAAAGTCCGCGATCAGGATCCGTCCATAGCGGGGATTCAAGCAAGTTACCCGGGCAGATGGCATTGACGCGCACGCCGTAGGGGGCCATTTCAAGCGCCACGCTCTGCACCAGGCCGATCCCGCCGAATTTACTGGCGGCATAAGCGGAATTCGCCGCGCTGCCCTTCTTGCCGGACTTCGAGTTGATCTGCACGATCGAGCCCGATTTCTGGGCTTTCATGATCCGGCAGGCATGCTTGAACGCCAGGAACTGCCCGACCAGGTTCACGTCGATCACCTTGCGCCATTTGCCTGCATCCGCGTCGCAGATCGGCTCGGCAATCAGGATGGCCGCGTTGGTGATCACGATGTCCATCCGCCCGAACCGCTCAATCGCCGTCTTGAATAGACGCTCGACATCGGACTCGCTGGAGGCATCACCGGCAACCGGCAGAACCTTACGTCCCGTCGCCGCGGCCACCTTCTCCGCGCAGGCTCGGACCGCGCCCTCCTGAAGATCGAACAGAACCAGGTCGCATCCCTCGCGAGCCATGCGGGAGGCCAGCGCCTCGCCCAATCCCTGCGCCGCCCCGGTAATCACGGCAATCTTGTCTTTCAGTATCATGAATATCTCCTATACTTTTGAAACGGCTTACAACGCTGCGGACGGGGTGGAACCCGTCCCTCCAAAATCTGATCCCCACACACTCACACACCAGTTAGGACGCCAACCGCGCCATCACTTCCGTCGGCGTGGTCCGCGGCGTGATCCCCGCCAGCCGGGCTTCCCGTACCGGACATAGCTTGCTGCCCAGCTTATCAAAGAACTCATTGCGCTTTGCGCGATCCGGCAGGTGCTTGTCGGCCCAGTCGCCGATATAGCCGAGACGCCCGGCGCGCTGCAGCGCAGTATGTGCATAAAGGATCCGCGCCCCGCGCATAAAGACTGGAACCAAGGGCTTGAGTTCAGCCGTCTCGAAGGCATCCACGAACTTCTGCCCGTGGGCATTCATCTCGGTGCCGACAATTACCGGCCAGTGATGCCGCTCGGCCCAGTCGACGACCGCGTAAAGATTCGCCAGCTTCTGGTCCTTGACGCCCGGCTTGAAATTGCGGTCGGGAATGATGTTCAGCATGCAGGCACCAGTGGTTGTGAACCACTCGTCCATCGCGGCTTCACCAGCCGTGGTGCCGTCCAGCCAGGCGGCGGTAGGCAAGGCACCGCAGGCCACGGCGAAGCGGTTGAACGCCGCCAGCGGCGGGAAGGAGGTCGCTGTCGGTGCCACATACCCCGCCCCGCCCTTCTTCATCGTACGGGCGCGGATGCGGTTGAGCAACCCAGCCGATTCGGGAATCTCCTCGGCCGTGACCTTGCCGTCCAGAACCTTGGCCCAATAGTTCTGCAGGGCCTCGCCCCGCATCAGCGAGGCCGCCTTGCGGGCGTAGGCCAGCGTGATGTGCCGCTCGGTTGCGTTGCGCTTCGGCGTCAAAGGCAGAACATCCTTCTCATACGAGAGACAAGCCGGATCGAGCACGGCATTGACCCGCGCGATCACCTCGCGGTTGCGCTGCTCAGACTGCCGGGCGAACTCCGCCAGGAAGCCCTGCATTTCGGCACCCTCCGGGTACCGAACGAATCCGGTCGCCATGTGATAGGCGATGCCCGGCTCTCCGGGCGAGTTGATCTCGCGGTCGGAAAACGACTCCACATAGACCCGCGACTCAAGACTGACAACCGTGCGCAGATTGAGAAGTGCCCCGTATGTGTGGAACTCCTCCATGCCGTCCAGCACATCGAAATCGACGATGCCGGCGACTTCCATACCATGACGACGCGCCAGCAGCGCATAATGCGCAGGCGAATAGCCATAGCAGTTGAAGGAGAAGAACGTGTGCGCATGGGTATTACCCGGCTGATCCGCCGCCGGACTGGCCTGATCGATAGCCGCCGCTTCCGCGCGCAGCATATTCAAGGCCGACTTGCGTACGGACGTGTCCATCGCAGACAGATCGATCTCGTACGCCTTGCTTTTGTTGGTATTTTGTGTTGACATGAGACAATTAATAGCAGATAAAAATCATAATGCAACATAAAAACACAAAAAACCACATCGAGGCATAATGCTGGCAATTGAGCGACAGCGTGAGATTCTGCGGGCGCTTTCGGAACAGCCCAGCGTGCGCGTGACCGATCTTGCCATTCGCTTCCAGGTGGCGGAGGAAACCATCCGGCGCGACCTGGACAAGCTCAGTGCCGAGGGCAAGCTCGTGCGCAGCCACGGTGGTGCGGTAGCCGCGATCGAGGCCGAGCAGCCGCACGAGCAGCGTGAACTGCTGAACCAGCCGCAGAAGGAGGCCATCGCGCGTGAAGCCCTGCGCCTGATCGAGCCCGGCGACACGATAGCATTGGACGCCAGCTCGTCGAGCTGGTTCATTGCCCGGCAGCTTCCCGACATCCCCCTCACGGTGATTACCAATTCGCTGTATGTCTGCACCGCGCTGGCCGGTCGTGAGCAGATCAGCGTGATCTGTACCGGCGGGTCGTTGGCGAGTACATCCATGTCGCTGGTCGGCACGGCCACAATCGGTTTCCTGGGGCGCTACCACGCCTCGAAGCTGTTCTTCTCCTGCCGTGCACTCGACCTGCAACGCGGTCTCAGCGATATCAGCGAGGATCAGGCGGCGGTCCGCCAGGCGATGCTGAACATCTCGGAGCGGCATATTCTTCTGATGGACAGCAGCAAGTGGGGCGCAAGGGCACTTTCGATCGTGGCCCCGCTCCAGGAGGTGCATTGCATCATCACCGACAGCAATACCCCGGACGCCGACTGCCGCACACTGCGGGAGGCCGGAATCGAGGTCATCACCGCCCCCGCCCCGCCGATTGAGAGAAACGTGAATGGCAAGGGAAACGACTGACGAGAGCTGATTGGTAACTGGATAAGAATAAATCGAACGCCCAACAACCAATGTCCAACATCCAACGCCCAAGTCTGGGAGTCTTTCCTTGGATGTTGGGCGTTGGTTGTTGGTTGTTGGACGTTGAAATGAATAGATAATAAAGAGGGAGTAAGATGAAGAAACAAAAAACATATCTGGCGATTGACCTTGGTGCCTCCAGCGGCCGCGTGATGGCTGGCCTTTTCGACGGCAAGACGCTTTCACTGGAAACCGTGCACCGCTTTCCCAACGGCGGCACCCGCCTGCCGGACGGCTGGCACTGGAGCCTTGTCGGCCTTTTCGACGAGATCAAGAAGGGTCTCGCCATGAGCGCCACGCGCTTCGGCAAGGCGATCATCAGCGCCGGCGTGGACACCTGGGGCGTGGACTACGGACTGCTGGACAAGCAGGGGCGCCTGCTGGGGCTGCCCTACATGTATCGCGACGAACGCACCAGCGGCGTGCCGGAACAGTTGCACCGGCGCGTTTCCGCCTCGCGCATCTACGGCACCACCGGTATCCAGTCGATGTACTTCAACACGCTTTACCAGCTCTGCGCCGAAAAGGCGTCGAAGTCGGCTGCCCTTGATGCCGCCGACCGCCTGCTTTTCACCCCCGACCTGATCCATTACTGGCTCAGCGGCGTGATGGCCAATGAATACACCATCGCCAGCACCAGCCAATTGCTCGATGCCGCCAAGCGCGACTGGGCCCGCGACCTGATCAAGAAAGCCGGACTGCCCGGCCACCTGTTCAAGGATCTCGTTGCCCCCGGTTCCGTGCTCGGCACGATCCGCCCCGAGACCGCTGAGGAACTCGGGCTCGGCAACATCAGGATCGTCGCACCGGGGTCGCACGATACCGCCTCCGCCGTGGCCGCCGTCCCGACCGCAGCCTCGCAGCCGGTCTACCTGAGCAGCGGCACCTGGTCGCTGCTGGGCACCGAACTCAGCGCACCGCTGCTGACCAAGGCCGCTGCCGCCGCCAACATCACCAACGAGGGCGGCGTGTGCAACACCATCCGCCTGCTCAAGAACATCACCGGCCTGTGGCTGCTGCAGGAATGCCGCCGCAACTGGAATGCCAAGGGTGCCGACCTGAGCTTCGCGCAGATCGAGACCATGGCCCGCGATGCCAAGCCGTTCACAGCGATGATCAATCCCGACGACGCCTCCTTCGCCACCCCCGGGGATATGCCCAAGCGGATCAACGCCTTCTGCCGCCAGACCCGGCAGAAAGCCCCTGCCGACGCGGGAAGCATGGCCAGGGTTATCTACGAGAGCTTGGCACTGCGCTATCGTGCCGTGTGGGACCTGCTCGAGGGGTTGACCGGCCAGCAGCGCGACACGCTGCACATCGTCGGCGGCGGCTCGCGCGACACCGTGCTCAACCAGATGACAGCCAACGCCCTGCAGCGCCGCGTCATCGCCGGTCCCGAGGAGGCCACCGCCATCGGCAACATCCTGATGCAGATGCTCGCGGCGGGCGATATCGCCTCGCTGGAGGAAGGCCGCCGCATCGTCAGCCGCTCCTTCCCCGTCCGTACTTTCGAACCGCAGGAAGGCGACGCCTGGGCCGACGCCTACGCGCGCTTCCAGAAGAAGTTCGGGTGACGGGAATTGGGTGGCGCGTGTCGGGGATAGGGTGTCGGGGATAGGGTATCGAGTGGCAGTGACGGGGTGCTTTGGAATGAGTCGGAACCGTGTTGAGGATTTTGGGCCGCATCAGGATGGTGTGCATCTCTTCGATCAGGTCGTGGCTGACATGGAAGCTTTACGCAAGGATCCTCGCTGTTGGCGCTTGATCGGCCAACAGGTTGGCAGTGCCGACTCGATATGCGCAAACATTGAAGAAGGCTTTGGTCGTTTAAGCCGACGCGAGTTCATCCGATTCCTGGACATCTCGCGAGGGTCTGCCCGCGAGACACTCGGACGTTACAAGCGTCTGAAACACTGGCTTCCGGCAGAAACGATTGCAGACAGGGTCGAATTAACCGACAGAATCATTGCTCGCCTTACCAAATCAATAAACACATTGATAGCCAATAGCGAGTCAGGCACCAAATCGAACACGAATCGAGATGCTCCCTCGCCACCCAACACGCAAGTCCGAGAATGCACGGATGCATACCGAACAACTTCAGAAGCTCCGTCAGACACGCTCACAGAGGAGGACAAGGCAGAACTACTAAGAACGGACTAACCCGACACGCAATCCCGGCACCCAATTCTCGACACGCGACACTCGTTACCCAATTCTCGACACCCGACACGCGACACCCAAAACAGAAAACAAAGGAAATCATGGATACACCGGCACTACTTAACGCGCTCACCTCGCTCTCACACGAATTCGGCAAGACAGACTACGTCTTCGGCGGCGGCGGAAACACTTCGGCCAAGAACGCGGATACGCTCTGGATCAAACCCTCGGGCACCTCGCTAGGCGATATGACGCCGGAAAAATTCGTGGCGATCAACCGCGAGAAACTGTCGGCTCTCTACCGGTTCACCCCGCCTGCTGACTGCGCGGCACGCGAAAGCGTCGTCAAGGATATGATGATGGCCTCGCGCCGTCCCGGCAGCGAGGCGCGCCCTTCGGTAGAGACCCCGCTGCACGACCTGATCGAAACCGTCTTCGTCATCCACACGCACCCCTCGCTGGTCAACGGGCTGACCTGCTCGCAGGCCGCCAAGGCCACGGCGGCCCGGCTATTCCCGGATGCCTTGTGGGTGCCCTATATCGATCCCGGCTTCACGCTTTCGATCGATGTGCGCGACCGCCTGGCCGCCTATAAGCGCCAGCACGGCAAGCAACCCACGATCATCCTGCTGCAGAACCACGGGATCTTCATCGCGGGCGACACGCCGGAGGCGATCCGATCCACCTATCGGCTGGTGATGGATACCCTCAAGACCGAATATCAGGCCGCGGGTATTGCCTGCTCGCTGCCCGACATGCCACCGCCCTCCCCCGATAGCCGCAAGGCCGAGCAACTGAAATCGCTGTTGGAAGCCGGTGCCGTGGCTGGAGGCAACCCGATGACGGTGGCGGAAGGGCCGCTTACGCCTGACCACATGGTCTACGCCAAGGCGTTCCCTTACAGTGGCGACTGGAGTGCCGCAGGTGTCGCTGGTTATCGCAAGCAGTATGGCTACGCCCCGCGCATCATCAGCAGCCCGGCGGGCGTCTATACAGTTGGCAAGGATGCCAAGGCCGCCGGACTGGCGTGGGATGCCGTGCTCGACGGTGCCCTCATCCGGCAGCTCGCCGCCGCCTTTGGCGGGGTGCGCTACCTCGATGACCGCGCCCGCCAGTTCATCGAGAACTGGGAAGTAGAATCCTACCGGGAAAAGCAGTCGCAGACGAAATAAACCACACAAAAAGTCCACTGCCGCTTTCGCGTCAGTGGCCTTTACACGTAACCAGCCAACGGTCTTACAGGGCCAGCTCGCCCATCCAGTTACCGTGGAGGTTGCAATGCTCGATCACGGTCACCTTGCCTGTCTTTACAGACAGATGCAGCGAGGCAGCCGGCTTGCAGACTTCCGGCGACAGCCAGACGCGCGAGATGAACTTGTAGTCCAGGTAGAAGTCCAGGTACAGGATGAAATGCTTGGCATCCATCACATGCACCATGTCCCCCACCAGCGCATGCACATCCGTGCACTCGGCAATCAGGCCACAGGAGGTCTTCTTGATCACCGGGATATGCTTCTTGTCGCCGTCGGTCAGGTTGGCCGGATCCGCCGGGCTCTTGATCGCAGCAGCATTCTCATGGAACGCCGACTTCGGCGAACGACACACCAGGCACAATTCCGGTGCCGCGTTGAACTCGATATGTCCACAGGTCTTGCATTCGAATATCTTCATCTTATCTCCTCCCGTATTAGCCCGGCAACAAGCCGGGACGTTTCACATATAGTCACACGGCCCTGATAATATCACGCCGCCGCCAGACTGCAACCCCGAAAAATCAGTATCAGACGTAGCCGAGCTGCTTGAGGATCCAGTGGTTCTTGGCCCAGTT
>CAZZBA010000059.1:11809-13043 GCA_964652765.1 uncultured Victivallales bacterium
ACCAGCACATCCGCATAGATGGTCCACTCGTCTCCGGCCTCGATAATCTCGCCGACGCGCACCGCCAGATCGTGGGGCAGTTCGTCGTGCAGGACCTTGAAATACTTCTCGCGTATCACGTCGCCGATAGCCAGCTTGCGCGGGAAGTCCGTCAGCATTTCCTCGGGGAAGAGCGCGGGACCCTCCGGCACGGCATCGAACAGGACCGACAACAGATCGTCAACACCGGCACCGTTGACAGCCGACACCGGCATCCACAACGCCACCGCCTCGCCACGGCAGCGCTCCCAGGCCTGGCGATAAGCTTGCTCGTACGGCCAATCGAGATCACGCTTGTTCAGGACAAAGACCAGATTGAGCTCCGAACCGGCGAGCTTGCGCATCCACCCCTCGTCCTCTTCCCGCATCGCGGTGGAAGGGTCCAGCACCAGGGCGGCGACATCGGCCCCGGCAATCGAGGCACGGGCCGTGCGGTTCATGATTTTTCCCAGGTCGTAGGTGGCCTTGTGGACACCGGGAGTATCCATGAAGACAAGCTGGCCGCGCGCCTCGGTATGCACGGCACGCACCATGTTGCGCGTGGTCTGTGCCACGGGACTGACAATGCTGACCTTGTCGCCCAGCATCGCATTCAGTAGCGATGACTTGCCGACATTGGCCCGCCCCACCAGCGCCACCATGCCGCACCGGAAGCCATCCGGTACACCGTCCATCTGCAATTCCTGCATCAATACGCCTCCAATACCGACAGGTTCGGACACACATCGCGGGCCGCGACCGATTCGCCACGCCCGCCGAGCCCCAGCCCGGCCACGGCGGCGATCATCGCCGCGTTGTCGCCGCAATAGGCTGGCGCGGTCAGCAGCAGTTGCCTGCCCTCGCGCTCCAGCGTGGACGCCAGCATCTCGCGTAACCGGCTGTTGAGCGACACCCCGCCCCCCACCGCGAGCGTTCCAGTACCGCACGCATCCATGGCGTCCGTCACCCGCCGTAGCAGGGCCTCGACAATCGCCTCCTGGTAGCTGGCCGCCACATCCCGCAGACGCTGGCCATCATCCGGCGCCAGCGGATTCGCCTCCAGATAATAGCGCAAGGCCGTCTTCAAGCCGCTGAAACTGAAACAAAACCGGGGATCCAGTCCGCCGGTCCATGATTTTGCATCCACGCGCCCTCGCGGGAATCGCACATAACGCGAATCGCCTTCGCGCGCCAGCCGGTCCAGCACTGGACCGCC
>CAZZBA010000059.1:13053-15796 GCA_964652765.1 uncultured Victivallales bacterium
CCCGCGACGATCAGCGAGACAAACGGGCAGACCGCCACCGGAGCCGGCATGCCCGGCGACAGGAACGGGGAGAACAGGTGACCCTGCAAATGATTGACCGCGATCAGCGGCACATCCAGCCGGAGGCTCAGCGCCTTGGCAGAGGCCAGGCCAACCAGCAGGGAGCTGGCCAATCCTGGACCGTATGTCACCGCCACGGCATTGATCGACTCCCAGCCGATCCCCGCCTGCGAGAGGGCGTCGGAAAGCACCGCCGGCAACGCACGTACATGCTCGCGGCAGGCGATCTCGGGAACCACACCGCCGTAGGGACCGTGCAGCGCGATCTGACTAGAGACCGTGTTGGAAAGCACCCGGCAAGGAGCATCCACCACGGCGGCAGAGGATTCATCGCAGGAACTCTCGATGCCGAGAATGATCACGAATCATCCTGTCCATTAAGGATCAGCAACGCCTTGAGCAGGTCAACACCACGCTGTAGCGGTTCATCCACGGCATCCGCGAAGGTTTTCTTCTCCTCTTCGGAAAACACCGCCGGGGTTTCCACGGACGCCCGCTGCTGCTGAACCCGCATCCATTGCTCGCCGGTGACCGGGACCTGGATATCCGGTTCGAGACCCTTGTTGTGAATCAGCCGGTCGGCTGGCGTGTAGTAATAGGCGGTTGTCAGCCGGATCGCCGATTCCCCATCCGTTTGACTGCGGATCACGCTCTGTACCGAGCCCTTGCCATAGGTCGTCTCGCCAATCAGTACGCCGCGGTGGTGATCCTGGATCGCCCCGGCAACGATTTCCGAGGCACTGGCACTACCCTTGTTCACCAGCACGACCATCGGGATTGCCATGTAGCGCACATTCCCCCCCGCACGGTATTCCGTACGTTTCCCCAGTTCGCTGCGGCCTTTCGTGGACACGACAACCGCCTTGCGTTCCAGGAACAACTGCGACACCTCTACCGCCTGGTTCAGCAGCCCGCCGGGATTGCCCCGCAAATCAAGCACCAACGCCCGCATCCCGTCGGCGCTCAAGGTCTCCAGCGCGCTTTGCAGCATGGCTGCCGTCGGCTCGGCAAACTGCGTCAGGCGGACGTATCCGATGCCGTCGGCAATCAGACGTGCACCCTTGACGCTGGCCACCTCGATCACGTCGCGGACAATCTCCACATCCCGCGGCTCCGTATCCCCGCTGCCGACGATCGCGAGCACCACCGATTCGCCCTTCGCCCCCCGCATCCGGGTCACCGCGTCGCGCAGGGTCATGTTCACCGTGCTTTCGCCATCGATCTTCACGATCATATCGCCGGATTGCAATCCTGCGCGGAATGCGGGGGTATCCTCGATCGGGGCAATCACCATCAGGACCCCGTTGCGCTCGCCGATGTGGATACCGATGCCGCCGTACTGACCGGCCGTGTCATCAAGCAAATCCTCGTATTCATCGGACTCCATGAAACTGCTATGCGGGTCAAGCGATCGCAGTAGCCCGTCAATGGCCCCATGCAGCAGCTCCTCGTAGGTGAGTTCATCGACGTAATGCTTCCGTATCTGCATCAGCACTTCGGTCAGCAGTTCCATCTGCTGATAGGCACTTTCCACCGAATCGACCCGCCCGGTGGCAACCACCGCCTCTGTCGGCGCGGACCCCGGGGGTACATTCGTTGCCGGTTCCGACGCGCTTGCACCGATAGCCAGTATCATCAGAATCGGCATTCCTGCCAGCCATACACACGTCTTCTTCGTCATGATGAATCTCCCGTGAAAAACTGCGTTGTTAATCAACAAGACTCCTTTTTAACAGACCCCCGGAAGAAAAACAACGTGAACCTGCCGGACCGGGAAACTCGAAACGGATTGAAACGACGTCCCTTTGCCACGCCCGGCTCGCGAGGACGCTCGCCCCCCATATGCGAGTAGAAGGCGTGATTGGCCACATGGGGGGCGAGCGTCCTCGCGAGCCGGGCACGTGGGAGCGCTAAATGAAGGAGGCAAAATACAACCCCGGTGCAAAACACGCTTGATGGAATTAATTGCCGTGATATGCTGCAAACCACATTCAATCGAATCAGTAAGGAATTTCGTGCGCTACGCTTTTGTTTCCGATATTCATGCCAACCTGCAAGCCTGGAACGCCGTCCTGTCGGACATCGCCATCCAGCGGGTCGACCGGATCCTGTGTCTTGGCGACACGATCGGCTACGGGCCGAACCCCTCGGAAACGCTTGCCTCGCTATACCGCCATGTGGATGGATTCTGCATGGGCAACCACGATGCAGTCGTCTGCGGCAAGCTGGATGTACGCCTGTTCAACGACCACGCCCGCAAGATGACCGAATGGACCCGCAGCCATCTGGCCGACAAGGCGGTCCGGTTCCTGGCCGGTCAGCCGCTGACGATTTCCGGACCGGGATTCCGCTGCACCCACGGCGACTTCACCGAACCGGCCGCATTCCACTACATCGAGGACGCAACCAGTGCCGCACCGAGCTGGCAGGCGGTTGATGAACCGCTGCTTTTCTGCGGGCATACGCATGTACCAGCGCTTTTCGTGATCGGCAAGAGCGGCACCACGCACTCGCTCCCGCCGCAGTCATTTGTGCTGGAACCGGGCAAACGCTATCTCGTCAACCCCGGCTCGACCGGGAATCCCCGCAGCGGCGATGCGCTGGCGACGTACTGCATCTATGACAGCGCCGCCAGCAGCGTGCGCTGGCAGACCGTCCCGTTCGACCTGGATGCCTGCCGCGC
>CAZZBA010000060.1:0-15736 GCA_964652765.1 uncultured Victivallales bacterium
CTTGTTCTTGCGCTTGACAGCGTGAATGTAATGCATTACATGTAATTATAAATATATGAAGGAGCTGATTACATGATTGATGATCTTTTCCAGTTGAGTCGCCAAATGGTGCGAATCCATCATCGGCCATACCGCCGCTATTTCATTCGGGAAACCGATCTTTCGGTTCCCTGTTCGATCATTCTGGGTGCAAGGGGCGTGGGCAAGACCACGACGCTGGCGCAGGCTCTGGTTGATCGTTTCCCTGACTACACCGTTTCACGAGAATGCCTTTACCTCCCCATCGATCATGCGGCGGTGGGTTCCCGGACGCTGTATGAGATTGCCAAGGAGTTTGCAGAGCAGGGCGGCAAATTGCTTTGCGTCGATGAGATCCATAAGGATCCGGACTGGTCCCGTGACCTGAAAAGCATCCGCGATTCCTTTCCCGACCTGCAGCTAGTGATATCGGGAAGTTCAATGCTGCATATTCGCCGGGGCAGTCATGATCTTGCCCGTCGCGCGCTTGTCTATCAGATTGAGGGTCTTTCGTTCCGTGAATTCATCGAGATGCGGCTGGGTGTTACGCTTTCTGCAATCTCGCTCGAGGATATTATCAGCAATCACGAATCAAATGCCGCCGGGATCGTGGCGTGCCTTGAGAAAAAGGACACAGCCGTTCTGGGCCTGTTCCGGCAGTATCTGGAAACAGGGTATTATCCCTATTTTCTCGAGTTCGACGATCCGGAGCGTATGCGTATGACGGTCGAGCAGAGTGCCCGCACGTCCCTGGAAAGCGATCTTCCTGCTGTTCATCCTGAAATATCCGGCAGCACGATTGCCCGGGTTGCAAAGTTACTGGCAATCTTGGCGGAAACAACCCCCATGTCGCCAAATCTGGCACGACTGGCACGTCTGGTTGATGTTGCCGACCCGCGGACTATGAAAAACTACCTGGCCTATCTCGAGGAAGCGGGGTTGATCATGGGGTTGACGCGCGGTGGGGGCGGATTACGCAATCTGGAGAAGCCGGAAAAGATCTATCTTGGCGACCCCAACCTCGTGCACGCCTTGTCGCAATGGCGTGGGGCTGACATGGGGTCACTCCGCGAAACCTTTTTCTGCCGGATGCTCATCGGACGACACAAGATCTGCGCGGCGGCCAAGGCGGATTTCATAGTCGATGACACCTTCACATTTGAAATCGGTGGACGGAACAAAGGCGTGAGCCAGATTGTGGACACCCGGAATGGCTACCTGGCGCTGGACGAGATGCCCGTCGGCATCGCGCACCGCATTCCATTATGGCTGTTCGGGTTCTGCTACTGAACCGCAAATTCCATTTACTTGTTTATAACTTGGCCTTTTTGTCACACTACCCGTTCCATAGATTAGGGCGAAAGATTAGGGCGAAAGATTAAGGTTGCCGTGCCCTGCGAAGCCTTTGGCGAAGCATGGGCTTATGCTCCACCCCTAATCTTTTGCCTTAATCTTTCGCCTTAATCTTCTCTCCCAAAAAGTTACCAAATCGTTTTCGCCCGAGGCCCCGGGTGGTTGGCTTGCCTATAACTTGGTCCTTTGGCGGTAAAGTTGATATTCGAAAATGCAATTTTTGACAGTGTATTTGATCGAGGAATAGTGCACAATGTTTCCAATGGTTTTTGCCAATGTCGAGAAGCCAATTTGTTGTAACCGAATATAATCGGCAAAGGAAAGAAATCGTGAGGATAACACCAACAGACGGAAAACGACATGAGTTCTCTTTCGGGGGCAAAGAGGGCGGCGAATTCCTGCTTGATGGTAAGCCCTTTCAGATTCGCTCTGGAGAAATACACCCACAGCGTATCCCCAAAGAGTACTGGGCGCACCGTGTAGCCATGGCAAGAGCCATGGGTCTTAACACAATTGCGTTCTATGCCATGTGGAATGATTTCGAGCAATCAGGCAGCACTTTTGATTTTGAAACCGGAAATCGAGACATCGCCGGCTTCTTGCGGGTTTGCCAAGAGGAAGGCATGTGGGTTTTGTTTCGCCCAGGGCCGTATGTGTGCGGGGAGTGGGATTTTGGAGGTATACCTAGCCGTTTGTTGAAGCATGCTGATCTGAAGATTCGAACGCTCACGGATGAGCGTTTCATGGCAGCACAAACAGAATACCTGAAAGCTATTGCCGCCGTGGCCTCACCGTTCAGAGCATCCGAGCGCGGACCGATCCTAATGACCCAGCTTGAAAACGAATACGGCAGTTATCTACGCAAAGAGCATGATTACATGCTGTGGCTCATGGATTTCTGGACCAAGCAGGGGTTCGGGCCTTTCTATACATCTGATGGAGCTTCCGAGCATAACTTAAAGGAGGTTGTCATCCCCGGGGTGGCTGTCGGCCTCGACCCTGGCGAAAGCGCCGAGCACTGGGCCACTGCACATAGAATGAACCCAGGCGTACCCGTTTTTTCGTCAGAAACCTATCCGGGATGGCTTCGTCACTGGGGGGAAGGCAATTGGAAGCCAGCGGACAAGCGTGTTGTTGTAAGGTGGTACATGGAAAATGGAAAATCCTTCAACCTCTTCGTGTTCCACGGAGGCACTAACTTCGGATTCTCTGCCGGTGCCAATCATGGAGGAAAGGGGGCGTACGAGCCGGACCTCACCAGTTATGACTACGGTTCTCCGGTCAATGAACAGGGGGGTGCCACCAGCGAATATCACCAACTGCGAGATATTATCGCCTCCTATCTTGCGGAAGACGATCCCGTGCCCGAACCGCCGGCCCCAATGCCTTCCATGAAGATCCCGAATATTGTCCCAGAGCGTATCTCAGGGCTTTGGGATCTATTCCCCTCGGCCAGGCCGGTGCCAGCCGATGCAATGTGGTTTGAGGCATGGGAGCAGAATCAGGGTGTGGCGATATATCGCACTCTGCTCCCCGCCGGACCTGAGTCGATGTTTACTTTTGTGAACCTCAGTGACTACGGGCAATTCTATCTCGATGGCAAACGACTGGCCACCTTTGACCGCCGGCTGGGGGCCGACAAGTCTGTAACCATTCCCGCCCGGGAGAAGCCAATCGCGCTTGAAATCCTGGTTGAAGCCATGGGGCATATCAATTTCAGTATTGAGATGGAATCCGACCGCAAAGGTCTCTTCGGTGAAATGAAACTCGGCGACAGGAGCCTCGATCAATGGAGTGTTTCCCCGTTGCCGTTACTTGCCGTAAATGTTGCGAAGGCGA
The DNA here is from genome assembly GCA_964652765.1 of uncultured Victivallales bacterium. Lineage (GTDB taxonomy): Bacteria > Verrucomicrobiota > Kiritimatiellia > UBA8416 > UBA8416 > UBA8416. The sequence continues at coordinate 3,211 of CAZZBA010000060.1, forward strand.
AGAAGGCTTCTGTACCATCAGAAAGGCCAGGCTCGCATTTTCGCGCCACATTCAGCATCGAATCCACCCCGGCGGACACCTTCCTTGATATGTCAAATTACGAGAAAGGTATGGTCTGGGTGAATGGCCACAATCTTGGGCGTTACTGGTCGATCGGCCCGCAATTGCGCCTGTACTGCCCTGCATCCTGGTTGAAGACAGGTGAGAATATTGTGGACATAATCGATTTTGAACTCACCGCGCCTTGCCCGCTTTGCGGTTGCGAGGAGAGAAACTACGACATGAAGTCAGGCGGAACCCGAAACGCCAACAATGAGTGGTAGCGTATAGGCACGACGAACCATGCAGATTACGTATATAGCCTGACCGGATAAAACGGCGGATGTCGGAAAAGTTAAATGAATACAAGTGATGGAAAAGAAGAAGGGGGCTGGCCAATGGTGGATCCGGCGTTGGACGATCCGTCGAAACCGTGGTGCTACTTCACCCATCCGGTGTCGGTGATCGGCATGCCATGGATGTCGGACAATGCCATCCAGATTACGCCGGAAGGCTGCGTGAACAACGGCGAGATGGAGTTTGCGCTGTTTACCGGCATGGACCTCAAGCCGATGGCCAGCCGGCAGCGCTGGTTCCTGGATGGCTGGAATTCCACGATGAATATGAGACGCTGGTGCTCAAGGCCGTTCGTGAAAGCGCCGCACCTGACGGCTATGTTCCGACCGGGCTGTATGATTTCATCACCGGCCCGGCGGCGCGCGACGGGTTCGACGAGTACCGAACCGACCAGGACTGGGAGAACGAAATGCTCCTGTGGCCGACCGAGCTGGTGCAGCCCGGCGACCCGCTCGTTGCCGGTACACTCAGGCGCCTTCACGAAACCAAATACCGCGAAGGGATCATGACCTACCGCAACGGCCAGCACCTGCACCAGTACATGACCTCCCGTGCCGCCAACCAGGAAATCCTCAACGGCGACCCGCAACAAGCCCTCATCGATACTTACCATTGCCTGCTGCACTCGGGCAGTGCCTCCGAAAGCTTTGAGAACATGATCCGCCCGTGGACCGACCGCGACGTCGAGTTCTGTCCGCCGCCGCATGCCTGGGGCTGTGCGACCTACAACGGCCTGATTCGCAATCTCTTCATTGCCGAGTACGGCGGCCGGGGCGGCCTGGAGCCGGGGAATCGCGACATCCTCCTGCTCAACGCAATATCCCCCGCGTGGCTGGTCAACGGCAAGCCGCTCGGCCTCGAAAAGGCACCGACCACCTTCGGCCTTGTCACCTGCCTGATGACTCCGCGTGCCGACGGCGCCTACGTGAACATCCAGACCGAACTGCACACCCGTCCGCGCGGTCTTGTCGTGCGCATTCCGTACTTTGTGACGCTCACGTCCTTTACCTCCGACGCCAAGTCCGCAACCCGTGACGGCGACGTCATCCGCCTGTCCCCCGATGCAACCCGTCTGGTGCTGGAGTGGACGCCCGATCCCGCCGCCTGCAGGGATATCTTCCAGGATGTCCTGCTCGCCTACCGCCGTGAACCCGGCCACTGGCGGGGCAAACGATCCGAAATGCCGAAGCCGGCGGAGGGTTTTCTTACCGACGCCGAGAAGGCGCGTCCCGCCGAACCGCTTTCGTTCAAGCTTGTGCTGGACGCCTGGAAGACGGAATACGCCCGCCGTTTCGCCGAGCACGTCAAGGCTGGCGGCCGGGTGAATCAATTCCAGGCCGTGCCGCTCCAACCGAGGCACTTGCAGAACCCCTCGTGGTTCCCGCTTGAAGCCGGGAACCACGAGGGGTTCTGCAAGGAAAAATGGCGGAAGCTGTGCGCGTGAGGTTTTATTGTCCGCCTGATGGGAAGGAGTCACCATTTTTGAGCACGCTGCGCCCTTGCCGGCGTTTAGAGCCGGGTTTTCCGATGGCAGTTGTGGCTGGCCCGTGGCTATATGAGCATTCTGAGCATCTGCTCGGCGGCGATCACCACCAGGCCGAAGGCCAGATGGGTGGCCACCTTGACCGGGCCACGCACGCGCACATGCCGACCTCCGTGTTGTTCGTGCAGATGGGAGTTGACCCGTTCGACCGCGCTGCGTTCGCGGTAGCGCACGGCTTCGGCGGGCGGGAACTCGCGTTTCTCGCCCCGCCCCGGATTGTCGTCGATGATGGCGACATGCCCCAGGCGGGCGGACATTTCGCGGATTTCCTTGGCGTCGTACGCGGCGTCGGCCAGATCGTAGAGATTCGTGAATCGCTTGTGGTCGGTTATCGCTTGAGAACTGGCCATATGATCCTGAGGGGCACGCAACTCGCAGACCGACACGAACTGCCGGTGCTTCTCGTCCAGTTCGCCAAGCTCATCCTCCAGCACAGGCAACAACATATACGATTAGCTACAACAATTTCAAAAACAAATGGTTGGCAATCACAGGCATCCGAGCTAATATCCCGCTCATCGTGTTTTGCGGCGGCATGGTACTGCCTTAGGAAACAAGGGCGGGGAGGATATGCCAGACGTTCCGTTGGCTCGGAACTGAAGCATTATACTTTACAAAACCCCTCGCTGTGCCCGGCTTCAAGCGGGCACAGCGAGGGGTTTTGCAAGAGCCTCAACCATCGAAGGAGCGGATATGACGAAGATATTACTGACAGCCGCCAGCGTCGCCATGGCCGAGGTGAATGTGCCTTCAGTTGAGGCGGGCCAGATGCTCTACGATCCGCGAGTGACCAGCGAGATGGACAACCTCGCCGACGGCGAGGAGCTTGCCAAGTTCGTGGCCACACTCAAGGCCGACTGGACGGTGTTTGTGGAAGACCGCGAGCATTCGGTCCGCAAGACGACCGGCCTGCCCATGCGATGGCTCAAGGACCTGCCCGGCCATACCGGAGCGTTCGAAGGAGCGGCTCATCCGGGTGAGTTTTATGTTTTCCAGGTCGGGGTATTCGCAGCCAGAGCTGCTACGGGGCCGATCACGATCCGCCATGAGAATCTTCCCGGCAGCCGGTGTATCAGTCTCGGCGGGACGGACTACCTCGGTCGTCCGTTCACCAAGCCGGTCAGTGTCGAGAAAGGCAAGCTCCAGGCGCTCTGGTTCGGTGTGGATGTTCCGAAGAATGCTGCCGGCCCGATCCATGGGCGGATCATCGTCACGGCAGACGGCGCGTCGCAGTCGGTTGACGTGAAACTGAACGTCGGCGGGGATGTTTTGCCTGACCATGGTGACCGTGACTCATGGCGGCTGTCGCGGTTGCGCTGGCTCGACTCGACCCTGGGATTGGACGATGACATTGTGACGCAGCCCTTCACGGCTATCGTCCGCGACGACCAGACGCTGAAGATTATCGGTCGCGAACTTGTCCTTGGGAACGACGGCCTGCCGCTGCAGTTCCGGTCGTTTTTCAACGCCGACAACACCGGTATTGAAAAGCAGCAGACGCGTGCCCTGTTGTCATCTCCGTTCCGTTTTGTCGTGGAAACCGACACCAGTCTGCTGGTATTCGATGCGGCGAAAATAGCGTTTACCCGGGAGATGAAGGGCGCGGTGGACTGGCGGGCTGAAGCGATGGCAGGCGGCGTGAGGCTCGATGTCGAGGGATTGCTGGAATATGACGGGTTTGTCGATATGCACTGCCGCCTCACGGCGGCACGCCCGCTGAAGGTGAAAGACATCCGGCTCGAAGTCTCCGTTGAGCAGGGGGCGGATGAGTATTTCATGGGACTGGGCCATGCTGGCGGGTTGTGCCCGTCCGCAGTGGACTGGGAATGGAACCCGAAGGTCAATCAGGATGGCTTCTGGATCGGTGCGGTCAACGGCGGGTTCAAGCTGCAGTTGTACGGCGCGAACTGGCGGACCCCGTTGATCAACTGCTACTATCATTGGCGCGAGTTGATGATTCCGGAATCCTGGGGCACGGGTGGCATCCGCGTGGAGAAGTCCGCCGCCGGCACAAAGGCGGTCGCCTACACCGGTGCGCGTGAGCTTGCATCCGGGCAACCGATGGAGTTCAATTTCAAGCTGTTTCTAACGCCGTTCAAGCCGCTCAACACCGAAGAACAATGGGCATTGCGCTATCATCACCGGCACCAGGGGATGCAGGACCCGATCTTCTACAACGGCGACCAGGTGAAGGCGATCGGGGCGAACGTGATCAACATTCACCATAATCTGGAACCGAATCCGACAATCAACTATCCGTACTTCGAGCTCTCGATGCCGCTGTTGCGGAAGAGCGTCGCGAGCGGACATGCCAACGGCGTGAAGGTGAAGGTCTATTACACGACCCGCGAGATCACCAGCAACCTGCCGGAGCTGTTCGCGTTCTGGAGCATGAATGGCGAGATCATCTGCGCCAGCCCCGGCCTCGATGGCGTCAAGGCCCGGCCGCTGACGAATGGAAAGGGCCCGCATCCATGGCTGATCCAGCATCTCGGAGAGACCGGCTACATCCCTGCGTGGCGGGAAGTGCTTGGTGGACGCTACAACCAGATGCTCGACCTGGCTGTCATCACCACGCCCGACTCGCGGCTGGACAACTTCTACCTCGAGGGGTTGGCGTTCCTGCTGCGCGAGACCGGTATTGACGGTGTATACGTCGACGACACCGCGCTCGGGCGGAAAGCCTTCCAGCGCGCGCACCGGATTTTCGAGGAGGCCGGCAAACCACTGCTGGCTGACATGCATTCGTGGAATCACATGGATCCGACCGCCGGCACCGCGTCGTCGGCCTACGTGTTCATGCAGAACTTCCCGTACTATCACCGGCTCTGGTATGGGGAAGGGCACAACTGCAACATCCCGCCCGACCAGATGCTCGTTCAGCAGTCCGGTCTTCCGTTTGGCCTGATGAGCGAGATGCTCGACCACCCGAACCCGTGGCATGGGATGGTCTTTGGCGAGACAGCGCGTCTCGGGTGGTCCGGCGATCCAGGCGCGATCTGGACGTTCTGGGACACGTTCGGCATGGCCGGCACCAAGATGCATGGCTGGTGGAACCCGGCCTGCCCGGTAAAGACCGGCAACCCAGCCGTTCCGGCCACTGTGTACACAAAGGACGGCAAAAGCCTCATCGCACTGGCGAGCTGGGCGCCTGAGAGAACGGAGGTCAAACTCGTCGTGGATTGGAAGGCGCTGGGTCTGGATCCGTCAAAGGTTGTGCTGTGCGCGCCGGCAATAGATGGGTTTCAGCAGGAATCCGTGTTCTCGCCGACGGACCTCATTCCGTTGGAGCCGAACCGCGGCTGGCTCCTGATCGCCGAGGGAAAGTAGAACAAGTACCGTTTACATCACAGGGATTGATTGGCGGTATTGTTGATATTCTGAAACGCAAAAATTGACGCTGGCAAAATGGGCGCGTGACCTATAGTTACCCCTTTTCGGGTTTGAATCAGAACGGGTTTGCATGAAAGGAATGGGAAATGAAAAGAACTCTTTGGAGAAGTCTTCGGTTATGGAGTCTGCCTGTAGTTAATCTTATTCTCCTACCCTGGGTGAGTCTTGCCAAACGGCCGGTTGTGCCGAAAGAAATCAAGGCATACGCTATTGACTTCAACTGGGGACCGGGCGGGCCGAACGCATTCCCGAATCCGGGGTTGTGGGCTGAGGCGGATCCTGCGGAGCACGTTGCCTGGTACAAGGCGCTGGGTTGTAATGTAATCCAGTCCTTCTGCGTGTCCTGCAACGGTTACGCCTGGTACAAGAACGGGGTTGTTCCTGAACAGTCGGGACTCAAGCACGATTTCCTGCCTGAAATGGTGAAGCTGGCGCACAAGGAGAACATGCTGGTAATGGGATACTTCTGCGCTGGTTCCAACACCCGTTGGGGGCAGACCCGCCCGGAGTTAAGTTACGGTTTCCCCAGTGAGCCGCACATTCCTTACACTGACGAATATCTTGCGTATCTTGATTCTGCGATCCGTGACGCCGTGAAGAAGACCGGGATGGACGGCTTCATGATCGACTGGCTCAGGATGCCGACAAGCCGGAAGAGCAACGGCAACCTCTGGCTGGAATGTGAAAAGAAGCTGTATGCCCAGCTCATGGGTGAACCATTCCCCGGCGAGGACAAGATTTCGATGGAGAAAATGACCGAGTACGGGCGCAGGGCTGTTGACCGCTGCTGGCAGACGATACGCAAGGCGGCCAAGGAGTCCGATCCGAACTGCATCGTGTGGCTGACCTGCTGTGACGTGAACGATCCGCATATCAGCAATTCGCGCGCCTTGAAAGAAACCGACTGGCTTCTGAATGAGGCTGGCGACCAGAAGCGGACTGAGGATGCGAAAAGGATGATAGCGCCGGACACGCGGCTTATCACGTGCCTGGCCGCGTGGAACAATCAGGATCCGGCTGTCATTGTTCCTGAGGCGAGAAAGACAGGGATAGGGCTTTATGGTTTTACCAAGCCGACAGAGGGAAACCTTAAGAAGCCGGTGTCATGGTATCTCTCGCAGAAGCCTGAAGACTTGAAAGGCGACGAACGGAATATTGCCTTTCTTGCGAGGGTGTATCTGGGTGTGAAATAAAATAATTGCAGGAGTTTCCTGTTCGTGCAGCCTGGTGAAGCAATAGAAAACTAGACGATGCGAAATATTCGATATCCGGTTGTGGTGGCCTTGATATCCATGTCTCTCATGGTTGGAAAATAGGCTGCAGTTGAAGAAGGAGATAATGACCCTATGGATAAATACAACGTAGTATGGACGACGCCAAGCGAGGACTCCAACGGCTCTATGCCTGTCGGCAACGGCGAAACGGGTCTGAATCTGTGGGTGGAGCCAAACGGTGATCTGGTCTTTCTCATCAGCCGGACAGATAGTTGGGATGAGAACGAGCGGCTTTGCAAACTTGGTCGCATTCGAATCAAGTTCAACCCCGGCCTGGCCGATGGCATGTTCAAACAGGAACTTAAGCTGCGGCAGGGAGAAATTGAAATTGTCGGTGGACCAGAGGGCACATCTGTTACGGCGCGCATCTGGGTCGATGCAAATCGGCAGGTCATCCACGTTGATGCCGACAGCCAGAACGCTTTCGAAACACAAGTGGATCTGGAGATTTGGCGGAAATAGCAGAGGACGGTCGACAGCATCGGTGACGGTGTTGACGGCTTCAAAGGCCCTAAAACGGTCTATCCCGATACCATCGTCGGCGGACAGAAGAATCAAATCGCCTGGTATCATCGCAATCCCGTCTCTCCGTGGAAAGGGACACTCGAACTGCAGGGCCTTCAGCCGGCGCTGGAGGTCGGCACCGATCCGCTGCTGCACCGCACCTTCGGCGGCGTGATCAGGGGAGAGGGTTTGGTCAACGCGGGTGACCATACGCTCAAGAGCGCCGAGCCGCGGAAGCAGATACGTCTTTCTATCCACACCCACACACGAACCCCGGCGACCGGGGAGCAATGGCTGACGGCGATCGAGGCCGCTATCGTGGTCAACGCCGGGGTGAGCAGCGAGGAGGCATTGAAAGCACACCGTCAGTGGTGGAATGCGTTCTGGAATCGCAGCTGGGTTTTCGCGACTGGAAACGCGGATGCCGAAGCGGTCACCCAGGGGTACGTGCTGCAACGCTGGATATCAGCCTGTGCCGGCCGCGGCAACTTCCCGATCAAGTTCAACGGCTCGATCTTCACTGTTGATGAGAAGAATGATCCGGACTACCGGCGCTGGGGCGGATGCTACTGGTTCCAGAACACGCGCTTGCCGTACTGGCCGATGCTGGCGTCGGGCGACTACGAGATGATGCGGCCGTTGTTTCGGATGTTCCTCGATGCTCTTCCACTGGCCAGGATTCGCACGCCGATCTACTTCGGTCACGAGGGCGCGTTTTTTCCTGAGACGATGTCGTTCTGGGGCACTTATGAAAACGGCGGCTACGGTTGGGGATGGCGTACGACCGGTAAACCGGGCGACCCCACGGTCAATCAGTATATCCGGTTTCATTACAGCGGAACGCTAGAACTGCTGGCGATGATGATCGACTACTACGCGCACACTGGCGACACGGTGTTCCTGGAAAAGGAGCTCTTGCCCATTGCCGACAGCTACCTGCTGTGGTGGGACAAGCACTGGAGTCGGGACAGTGAGGGCAAGCTGCACATGTATCCCTCGTCGGCCTGCGAATCCTTCTGGGAATGCACGAATCCCGCACCTGACATAGCGGGCTTGATGTGGGACATTGACCGGCTGATGGCTCTGACCGATGAGGAAATCGGGGCTGATCGTCGAGCTCGATGGGATACCTTTCGCAAGGCGATTCCCTCAATCCCCATGTCGGAAAGCAACGGCAAACCGGCCATTGCTCCTGCCGGGGGCGTGCTCCCCAAGCGCACCAACTCCGAGAATCCCGAACTATATGCCGTTTTTCCGTTTCGTATATATGGTGTTGGCAAGCCTGAACTGGACGTTGCCAGCCGTACGTTCGAGAGTCGCGGCGTCAAGAGCAACGCCGGATGGAGGCAGGATGAAACCCAGGCGGCTTATCTCGGTCTCGCGCAGACGGCTGCGGACTTCCTTGCCGGACGAGCGAGGACTAAACATGCTGCAAGCCGGTTCCCGGCCTTTTGGGGTCCTAACTTCGACTGGATACCCGACCAGGACCATGGGGGGAATCTTGTCATGGGGCTGCAAACGATGGTCCTCCAATCGGACGACGGCAAGGTCCGTTTACTACCGGCATGGCCGAAAGACTGGGATCTTGATTTCAAGCTGCACGCCCAGCACGCAACGGTGATCGAAGGACGTGTGAGAAATGGAAAGCTTGTTGACATGAAAGTCACGCCTGAGTCGCGTGGAAAAGATGTGGTCGTAATGGAACCCCGGTAACACAAGGAGACAGATGGGACTGAACCGAAGAAGAACGATAGTGATGTTGGCGACGGTTGCTCTGGCATTTGGGATTATGCTTATAAAGAATATGTTCTGTCAACTTTTGACAGAACACCTTAACAAACAAGAAGCGTTGAAATGAAGATCAAGAAAGTATCCAAGAGTCCCATCACCTGTTCGGGGTCAGATCTGGTTGCATCCCGTTTCCGTCAGATTCATCTGGACTTCCACACCTCGGAACTGGTCCCCGATGTGGGAGCTGCATTCGACGCCGATACCTTCGGCGAAGTGCTGGAGAAGGCGCGCGTCAACTGGATCACGCTTTTCGCGAAATGCCACCATGGTATGAGCTATTACCCGACAAAGGCAGGAACCGTGCATCCCAGCCTCAAGTTCGACCTCCTGGGTGAACAGATCGAGGCCTGCCGTAAACGCGGCATCGTGACGCCTGCCTATATCAGCGTGCGGGTGGACGAGCATAATGCCAAGGTTCACCACGACTGGATCGGCCACCTGAAGGACAACAAGTACTGGAAGTGGAGCGCCGACCCCCTGACGCCCGGCTGGAACCAGCTATGCATGAACAACAAGACCTATGTCGATGAACTGGAGGCGCAGGCCGTCGAGGTCCTGGAATGGTATGATGTCGAAGGGGTGTTCTTCGACATGTGCTACAATCCCACCCCCGGCTGCTATTGCCCCCGCTGCTACGACAGCATGAAGCGGCGCGGCCTGGATTTCGCCAGCGACAAGGATCATCAGACGCATGAATTCCTCATCACCCGCGAATACACGCAGCGCCTTGCCCGAACGATCCGGAAGATCAAGAAAAACGCCACGATCTTCTTCAATGGCCGGATGCGGCCCGGCATCGCCGAGGAGCTGGACGTCTTCACGCATATCGAAATCGAGGCCCTGCCGACCGGGGGCTGGGGCTATGCCTTCTTCCCGATCAATGCCCGCTACGGGCGGGTGTTGCCACGGCCGCTTCAAGGCATGACGGCCCGCTTCCACAAGAGCTGGGCCGATTTCGGCGGCCTCAAGACTCCCGATCAGTTGATGTTTGAGACCGGCACCATACTGTCCGCCACGGCTGTGATGAATGTCGGGGACCAGTGCCATCCCCGCGGCGAATTGGACCCGGGAGCTTACGAGGTCATCGGCGAATCTTTCCGCCATGTAGAAAAGTGCGAGCCGTGGTGCATGGGTGCCAAGGCGGCGGCGGAGATCGGCGTGACGATGCGGCCGGATAGGGCGGATGGGTCGGGCAAGACCGCTGGGGCCGGAGCCACGTCCAGCCTATCGGAATCGGTGGATGGAGCCGGACGGATGCTGCTGGAACTGAAGCAGCAGTTCAACCTGATCTATCCCGATACCGACCTGAGCCCATACAAAGTCGTGATCCTGCCGGACAACGGCGTGGTCGAGGCTCCACTAAAGCAGGCATTGAAGGCGTTTGTCGCCGGGGGTGGGGCAGTGATCGCGTCGTACAAGGCCTCGCTCCAGGATGGCAAATTCCAGTGCCCAGGTTTGCCGGTGCGGTATCTCGGCGACAATCCGTACACCCCCTGTTACCTCGATCTGGGACCGGATCTCGGCAAAGGCTGGCCGAACAGCAAATACGTATTTTACGAAGCCAGCACATTTGTGAAACCTGCAGCAGGCGCGAAATCCCTCGGACATCTGGTCGGCACCTACTTCAACCGTGCCTACGACCACTTCTGCTCGCACAACCAGACGCCTTACGACAAGACGACGGCCCATCCGGTGGCGGTCGTGAAGGGGCGTGTGGCCTACATTTCGACCGAACTATTCAAGGCCTACCGCAAGCATTCCTACTCGCTGTACAAGGCCGTTCTGGACCGGGTCCTGAACCAGGTCCAGCCCGAACCGCTGGTTCGCGCCCACGCCCCCTCGGCCATGGAGATCTCCATCAACCGGCAGACCAAGCCCAAACGCCTGGTGGCGCATCTGGTCAACTTCCAGCCACAACGGAGACATATCAATATAGAGTGGATTGAAGAGTTGTATCCGGTACGCGACATCCCGCTCGCCGTACGTACCGGCAGGAAACCCACGGCCGTGGTCCTGGCCCCTTCGGGCGAGACCCTGCCTTTCAAAATGGAGGATGGCTATTGCCATCTCGTGGTGCCCGAGGTCAAAGCCCACCAGATGATCGCCTTCGAGGGCGTGTGACGCGACTCATGAAGCTTGCCTGCCGGGTTGGATTTCGTGAAACACCGACGGGCCGAGATTTGATCCTGTGGCTCAGGTTGACCGCAGAATCACCCACGCGATTCAGTTTGAGAGAATAGCGATGGGAGATTGCATATGAATTGTGGTCTTGCAAGTATTCCTTCGTCATCATGCGTATGCTAAAATAAGAAGCGTTCTCGTGGTTTATCTAAACTGGAGGCGCAACGATGACGACAGCAAAAACAAAGCTCTTGGGAATACTTGCGGTTGCGGGAATTGCCCTGGCTGCCGGACCAGCCGGCGCCGGTTCGATCACGATTGCCAACGCTAACTTTGAAGCCGTTCCTGTGCCCGATTGGAACTGGGTGCCAGACTGGGACGAAGGGGGGGCTAGCTACATTTCAGGGTCAGCTGGCAGCCGAGTCCTGTACATGGACGGAGGCGGCTGGATTTCTCAGAACTTGGGCTACTATTGGACGGCGGCTGACGTATTCACGCTTGGCATTAAGGGAAATCAAGGTTGGCGGGCGGGTGGGACATTCAAGATCCAGTTGCGTGAAGCGGACGGTACGGTCCTGTGGGACAGCGGAACAACCTCTGTCAACAGCACCTGGCAGAACTTCAGCTGGAACATTGATTCGAGCACGTTCAGCGGCGCAGGAGTCACACCGGGCAGCCAACTCAACATCCGGATTGATTGCCTGGCGAATACCGTCTACTTGGACGACGTGACGCTTTCGACCTCCCTGACGGACACGACCGCGCCGACCCTGGCCAGCAGTGACATCGCGGATAACCTGTACGGCGGCCCGGTTTTCCTGGGCGAACTGGTGACCTACACCGTGAGGTTCAGCGAGGACATGGACAGCAGCACCGTTTCCGCCGCTGACTTCGGCAATGCGGGCACCGCCCCCATTACGATCGGCCCGGTCAGCGAGACCGTGGTCAACTCCGGCATATTCATCGTGCCGGTCACGTCGACCGGCACCGGGACACTGCAACTGCAAGTCAATGCCGGCGCCGACCTGAAGGATGTTACGGGCAACTCGCTCGTTACCAGTTCCGCAATCCTTGACGACACCACGATTTCCGTTGTTCCAGTCGGCGCCTCGATCACGATTGTCAATGGCAACTTTGAAACCGTTCCTGTGCCCGATGGGAACGAGGTGATGAACTGGGACGAGGCGGGGGCTAGCTACACTCAAGCCTCCCCCGGGTTAGGTAGTGGCCGATGCCTGTACATGGACGCAGGCGGCTGGGTTTCTCAGAACTTGGGCTACAATTGGACGGCGGGTGATGTCTTCACGCTTGGCATTAGAGGAAATCAAGGCTGGCGGGCGGGTGGCACATTCAAAATTCAACTGCGTGAAGCGGACGGTACGGTCCTGTGGGACAGCGGAACAACTCCTGTTACCAGTACCGTCGGCAACTTCCGCTGGGGCATTGATGCGAGCACGTTCAGCGGCGCGGGCGTCACGCCCGGCAGTCAGCTCAACATTCGGAT